>JBKOXW010000039.1:0-37879 GCA_046744115.1 Actinomycetota bacterium
CCGGTCCGGCTGTCGATGAGGTTCAGCTGGAAGATGAGCAGGAAGATCGGCACCATCGCGGCCGTGCCGGTGACGATCGAGGACAGCAGCAGCAGCAGGTAGAGCAACATGTCCCGGCCGGGGATGCGCACCCGGGACAGCGAGTACGCGGCGAGCGCGGCGCAGACCACGGCGAGCGCGGCCGTGCCGGCGGCGAGCAGCACCGAGTTCCACAGCGATCCCAGCGCGTAGGGGTTGTCGCGCAGCTCGCGGAAGTTGTCCAGCGTGAAGTCCGGAATGGACGGAGTCAGGCCGGGCGTGGCGTCGAACGGCGCCGAGGCCAGCCACAGCATCGGCAGCGCGAAGAATCCGGTCACCGCGGCGATGAACGTGTAGAACCCGATCCGCCCGAGCACCTGCCGCACGCTCACGGTCCTGGTCATGACCGGCGCTCCCGGAGCAGGCGCAGGTAGAACAGCGCGATGACGAGGTTGATGAGCAGCATGATGAGTGAGACGGCGGAGCCGAATCCGAGCTGCCCGTCGAAGATTGCGACGTTGTAGATGTAGACGGGGAGGATTTCCGACTCGCGGTTTGGTCCGCCCGCCGTGATGAGGTACGGGGTGAAGTCGTTGAACGTCCACAGGCTGATGAGCAACGTGTTCGTCAGCAGGTGGCCGCGGATGTGCGGGAACACCACGTCCCGCAGCTGAGCGAACACCGAGGCTCCCGCCAGCCGGGCGGTCTCCAGCTGGGACGGTGGGACCGAGCCCAGCGCCGCGCCGAAGAGCAGCAGCGAGAACGCCGTGCCCCGCCAGATGTTGAACACGATGATCGACGCCATCGGGTGGTCGATCAGCCAGGCGGCGCCGGGCGTGTTCAGCAGCGCGTTCAGGGTGCCGGAATCCCGGTCGAGCAGCGCGATCCAGAGGAACGCCACCACCGACGAGGGCAGGATCCAGGCCAGCAGGACCAGCGTCTCGACGATGCCGCGCACCCAGCCGCGGGCGGTGCGCAGCGTCCATGCGAGCGTGAATCCGAGCACGGTCTGCCCGACGATCGCCGAGCCGAACACGAACAGCAGGGTGAGCCAGAGCGCGTTGTGGAAGCGCGGGTCGGACAGGGCGGTGGTGTAGTTGTCCAGACCGACGATCTCCGGCGCCGCGGCCGACCGGCCGGTGAGGCGGTAGTTCGTCAGTCCCAGGTAGAGCGTCCAGACCGCGGGGAAGACGAGGAACACGGCGACGAGCGCCATCGCCGGTGCGACGAACGCCGTGGCCCGGGCCCGGCCCAGGCCGGCGACGTCCGCCGCAGCGCCCCGCTTCGTGTCGGTGGTCTCCGGCGCCGGGGCCGGAGAGAGCTCAGGAGGTGGCGATGTCGTCGCTGCCACCGAGCGCCTTCTCCAGCGCCGCCTGGTAGCTGGCCGCGGCCTGGTTCGGCGACTTGCCGGCAATGATGTCCGCGGTGGCCTGCTGCAGCGCCACCGAGACCTGCGGGTAGACCGCCAGGCCCGGCCGGAACGCGGTCAGCGGTAGCACCTGGGTCGCGACGAAGTCCAGCATCGGGTCACGCGCGAGCACCTCCTCGTTCACGTCGTCGCGCTGGGTGATCCGCGCGGCGCCCTGCAGCAGCGCCTTGGTCGCCTCGGCGGAGTTCATGAACGCGAGCAGCTCCCATGCCTGCTGGGGAAAGTCGGTGTTCGGGTTGACCGTGCGGCCGCCGCCACCGGACATGCTCACGAAGTCCTGGCCGTGGATGCCGGCGCCGGGCCGGACGGCGGGGATCTTGGCGTACCCGACGGTCTGGTCGCGGTCCTTCATCGGCGCGATGCCGACGGTCGGCTCGATGACCGAGCGCCAGAAGTAGTCGCCTTCGAGGAGGATGCCGACCTGGCCGGCGGCGAACTCGGCGAACGACTTGTCCCGACCCTTCGCCTCCTGCTGCAGCCGCGCGTCGCCGAGCCCGCTGCCGCCGTAGATCTGGTCGTAGAGGCCGAGCACCTGCTTGACGTTCGCGGTGGCTCCTTGCCACTTCTCCGACTCCGGGTCGAAGATCTCCGCGCCGGTGCCGACCAGCATCGGCAGCACGCCCTGCATGGTGGTGGCCTCGCCCATCGCGGTGCCGGCGTTGAGCTGGATCGGGATCTTCACGCCGGCCGCCTTGAGCCGGTTTCCGGCGCTGATCACGTCGTCCCAGCTCTCGGGCTGCCAGGTGGACGGCAGGCCGGCGCGGGTGAACAGGTCCTTGTTGTAGTAGAGGACGCGCCCGTCGGTGCCGGACGGGACGCCGTACCGCTTGTCCTGAAAGGACATGCTCTGCTGCACGGTTGGCTGGACCTGATCCCAGCCGTCCCACTCGGCGGCGGCCTCGCCGGCCAGCTCGTCGAGCGGCTTGATGTAGCCGGCCTCGGCGAACTCGCCGACCCAGATGCCGTCCAGGGAGATGATGTCCGCGCCGCTGCCGGTCCGCAGATCCAGCGCGAGCTTCGTCTTGTACTGCTCGTCGTCCACGCCGGACGGCTGGAACTTGACGTTCGCGCGAACGCCCTTCTGCTTCATGTTGTCGACGAAGACGGGGATCACGTACTTGGTGATCCAGTCCGCCTCGGCCGCGTTCTTCCCGCCCTCGATGGCGTTCGCGGATATGGTCAGCGAGACCTCCGTGGCGCCCGCGCCCCGCTCGGGATCGGAGTCATCCCTGGCGCCGAGGCAGGAGGTGGCCGTCAGCGCGAGGCCGGCGAGGACGACGAGCGGACCGGTCGTGCTGCCGCGTCGCATGTGAACCTCCTGGTCAGCCTGGTATGCCGGTGGAGGCCCAACATTTCATGACATTACTCAGGAGTAAACGATCCGCCGGTGTCGAATCGGTATCGGGCGGCCTCAGCCTCAATGGCGGTGGGTGGCGTCCGGCTGGCGCGGGTCGGCCGGGTGCTCGTAGCCCGGCGCGAGCCGGACCAGCGCCGCGTACCGCTCGTCGAGCCAGCGGGCGAACGCCTGCTGGCGACGGCGGTACAGCAGGTGGGCCGCGATTCCGGCGCGCGCCTCGTCGTGCGGGATCGTCCCGCCGGGCAGGACGCGGTCGACCGCGACGAGGTGCCAGCCGAGCTCGGTGCGCAGCGGACCCGCCCGACGTCGACCCACCGCGAGGGCGTCTCGGATGGCCGCCGCGACCTCTGGGACCAGCGCCGACGGCGGGAGCGCGGTCGGCCGGGCGGCGCCGAGCACGGCCGCCAGCCCGGTCGGGTCCTCGGCCTGGAAGGCCTGCCGCACGAGCCACCGCTCCGCCCGCGCGTACCGGTCGGGATTGCGGTCGTAGTACGCGCGAACGTCCGGTTCGGACACCGCGACGGCGGCCGTCACGGTCTGGTATACCGCGCGCGCCGTGGCCGAGGTGGCGAGCACGTCAGCAGCGGACGCGCCGAGCAGGGCCGGGTCCGGCCGCACGGCGGCTACGTTGACCTCGCTCGCCAGGCCGCGCGCCGGGTGCTCACGTTCCAGGAGCCGGCGGATGACCACGCGCTGGGTGACCCAGCGGCGAAGCTGCCGCCCGTCGGCCGTTCCTTCCGCGGGCTGCAGCGCGGCCAGCGGACCGGCGCCGCGGCGGAGCCGGGCCATCTCGGCCGCGATCTCGGCACTACTGATTGGCGAGTCGCCCACCCACGCCGCCACCCCGCTGGCGGCCACCGGGTTGTCGTCCGTCGGGACAGCGTCGGGGGTCATCGTCGAGGTGGGTCGACGGTGAGGCGAACCGACTCGGTATAGCGGACGCGGCCCGCGTACATCAGCTTGACCAGCAGCCACCAGCTTCCCGGTCGGGCGTCGGCCGGCACGGCGACCGGGAAGTCGACGAACGCCCGGCTGTCACCGTCCACCCGAACGCCAGCCACCCACTGCGGGGTCAGATCCCAGGTATCGACCGGGCCGACCAGGTGGGCGACCGCATGCACCGGGCTGCGGTACCGGCTGACCAGCGCGGCCCGCAGAAACGTCCGATCCCCGGGACGGAGCGTGATGGCGGGAGTGTCGATCATGACGTCCAACTCGCCCGGCCCGGCCGCTCCCGGGTACGCGCCGGGCACCCGGACCGTGACCACGTCCTCGACCGTCTGGTCGCCGTGCGCGATGGCGACCCCGACGAGGTGGTCGCCGGCGGGCGCGTCGCGCGCCGGGCTCACCCGCACCGGCAACCTCTCGACGCCGCCGGCCGCCACGGCCAGCGGGAACTCCGCCGGCGCGGCCGTCCAGCCGTCCGGCACGCCGACGCGGACGAGGCCGGCCCAGTTCGCGTCGGTGTACGCGGACGCGACGGTCACCCGCAGGTCGAACGGCCCGTTGCCATCGGCCAGGCTCGGCTCGGCGCGCACGGTGATCGGCAGGTTGCCGGCCGGCGCCGGGCCGGTGTTGTGCAGCCAGTAGCGGGCGTACACCGGCTGCGCCGGCTCCGCGTCCGCCACCAGCGGCACGGCAGGGGACGGTGTCTGCCGGCCAGCGTCACCGGCGGCGCGTTCCGACGGACGGCCCGAGTCGGTCCGGGGCGCGAGCACGACCGTCGCGATCGCCGCACCCTCTAGCGGCACGGTCACGCTCCCGTCTGCGGCGACCGGCAGCGCGACCCCCGGGCGCTCCAGCAGGTCCGCGGCGAATGCCTCTGACGGAGCCGGGTGGAACCGCAGCCGTGGCCGGGCCGGGCGGCCGTGCGGCTCGTACAGCCGGACGGTCACGCCGGCCAGCGGGGTGGACTCCGCGGCGGAACCCTCGGCGAGAGGGTTGCCGGCCGGCTTGACTGCGGTGACCACGGCGGCGCCGGGTGGCTCCACCGACAGCAGCGAGCCGGACGCCGGCAGCCCCGCGTCGACGACCGCGGTGAGCGGGTGGTTGAAGGCATGCCCGGCCCGGACGAAGCCGGCGTCCCGCCAGTCGCCGGCGCCGGACACGAGCGCGTACTCGAACGTGTGGGTCCAGTGCTGGAGCTGGAAGCCGGAGCCGTCCGGAGTGACACGCCGCTTCTCGTCGATCCACACCCCGGACGGCCAGCCGGTGCAGGACCGCAGCAGCGACAGGTGCAGCGCGCCGGTCCGGTCCACCGCGAAGCCGGGTAGCCCGCGGTTGAGGATCGCCACCGACGCGTCGTCCAGCCCGGGCTCGGTCGCGTGCAGCCCGGCCGGCTGCCGCACGTCCACGGTGGCGTCGGCGAGATCGGCGGCGAGCGCGGCGAGCTCGGCGTGCAGGGCCGGCTCGTCCCGGCCGGCCACGACCAGGACCGGCAGCGCACGCTCCGCGCGCAGGTCGGCGTTCGGCACCCACACCTGGGCCAGCGGGCGTTCGGCCGGCACCCAGACCCGCGCCCGCCCGCCCGCCGCCAGCTGGCGGCGCAGCTCGGCGGCGTAGCCCGCGTCGGCGGCGTCGAGCAGCCGCTCGCTGAACGCGTTGCGGTCCGGGCCGCCGAGCGCGATCCGTACGTCCGGCAGGTTCGAGTCGACGTCGAGGTGGCCGTACCGGCTGCCGGTGTCGACCGAGGTGGTCGACGTGACCCCGGCGCGGACCAGCGCCACGACGAGGTCACGGACCTCGGTCGAGGTGACCAGGCCGGCGTCGGCGACCACGTCGGCCACGCCGATCGCCCGACCCGCAGGGCCATGTCCGCCACCCGCAACGTCGGCGAGCCGCACCCGCGCGGTCGAGCCGACCCCGAACCAGCCGTACGCCGGGTTGTCCAGCGTCCACGGCGCCTCGGCGGTGTCCACGTCGACGATCCCGAACCCGCGCCCGATCACGGCGTTGCCGACCTCGCTCACCGGCAACCCGCCGCGCACCGCGGTCGGCCAGCGCAGCCGGAGCAGCTGGTCGCTGCCGCGGAAGTCGTCGACGTGGGTGGCGCAGTCCACCCGGGACAGACCGTCCCAGAGCGTGATCACTTGCGTGTAGCCGAGAGTGGACAGCCTGCCCCGCACCACGATGCGGGAGCCGAGCGGACCGGTCTCGACGTGCACCCGGGCGCCCTGCCGGCCGGACGCGTCGGCCGGCGGACCCGTCGGCAGCAGGTGCCAGGGGCCCTCGCCGTAGCGTGGATGCTGCGGATACTCGGCGTAGAGCAGCAGCTCGTTGCCGACCTGACCGTCCGGCAGCACGTCGAGGCCGTCGCCGAGATCCTGCAGGCGTGACACGCAGCCGCCCCGCGCCGGGTCGACGGTGATCCGGTAGCGGTCGTTCGCGATCGAGGGCCCGGCGTCGGGCGCGATCCGCCACCCGCGCCGCGCGATCGGCCCATCGTCGGGACGCAGGACGTAGCCGCGGTAGCCGGTGGCCGGAACATCGGCCGCCAGGAACGTCAGCGTGACCCCGGCCACCGTGCCGTCCCGGCGCATCACCACGCCCTCGGCCAGGACCGGCACCTCGGCGCCGTGCTCGTCCACAACCGACAGTCCCGGCGCGACGAACGGCGGGGCCACCCGGACCCGGACCAGATCGGTCCGCGGCCAGCTCATCCCGTTGAAGACGAGCACGCGCACGCCGTCGTCGCGCCCGCCGGAAGCGGCGATCCGGGCGGCGAGATGGGCGGTCGCCCCGTCCCGCACCGACCGGCCGATGTCACGCGCTTCGCGCCACCCGGTGAGCAGGTCGATGTAGACCTGGTCGGATTCCGAGCCGGTGATCGCGTCGTGGTGCGCCCCGTACACCAGCTGTCGCCAGGCCTTGTCCAGCAGGACCGCCGGATACCGGGCACCGTGCAACGCGGCGAGCGTGGCGAACCGTTCCGCGTCCAGCAGCAGCGTCTCCGCCTGCCGCTGGGCCAGCTTGGTGTCGATATAGGACACGTCCTTGCCGGTGTAGATCGGGTTCATGTCCCGGGTCTGCGGGCTGAGCCGCCGGCCGGTCGCGTCCAGCTCCGCGCGCACCGCGGCGAAGAAGTCGTGCGGGATCGCGCAGACGAACCGCGGCCACACGTACCGGGCCGCCCAGTCCCTGTGGATCTCGGTCACCCACTTGTTCGGCGGGGAGTAGTCGGTGCCGACCGGGAGCAGCACGTGCCGGGTGGCGGCGACCGCCTTCAGCGCCAGGAAGATCCGGTACACCGCCGCCTCGGCCTCGGCCAGCGTCGGCGCCGAGTCCATCCACCAGCCGGCCGAGTAGTGCGCCGGCATGTAGCTGGTGAGCAGTCCACGCCCGCTCGGCGCCACCCATTCGAACTCGCTGGGAAACTGCATGGCGCGGGCGTCCCGGAACGGCTCGGCCGAAGTCGTCTGCAACGGCCCCCACTGGTGGTACGGCCCGCGCGCCCACGAGCTCGACGTCAGCCCGGCATCGGCCATCAGCCCGGGGAACTGCGGGTCGTGCCCGAATGCGTCGAGCTGCCACGCGGTCCGCGGGTCGCCGCCGAGCACGTCGCGCTGCAAGCCGATGCCGTACACGGCGTTGCGGATCGTGGTCTCCGCGCTCGTGAGGTTCGTGTTCGGCTCGTTGTACGTGCCGCCCATCAGCTCGCACCGGCCCTCGGCGAGCAGCCGGCGAAGGTAGCCGCGATCCTCGGGGTGGGAGTCCCAGTACGGCTTGAGGTAGTCGGTCTCGGCCAGCACGAACCGGTAGTCCGGATCGGTCCGGGTCAGCTCCAGGTGCGCCCGCACGAGGTCGAACCCGGCGTGCTGGAACGGCAATCGCGGCGAGCCGGCCCAGTCCAGCGCGTCCCAGGACGAGGTGTAGGCGGCCTGCGTCGTCCACCAGACCGGGTCGTAGTGGAAGTGCGAGACCATGAACATCGTCCAGCCCGGCTCGGCGACCGTCAGCGTCGCCTCGGCGCGGGCCAGCGGCCGGTCGTCCGGCACCGATGCCACGGTGACCACGGCCTCGACCGTCGCACCGACCGCCATGCTCGGCGCGACCCGCACCGCCACCTCGTGGGTGAGCGGCTCGCCGCCGGTCAGCCCGACGACGACCGGGCGCTGGGTTCGAGCCGTGGCCCCGTCCACCCGGACCGCGACCTCGCCCTGCGGCCCGGCCAGCGTGACCCGGACGACCTGCTCCGGCGAGTCGGCCGCGCCGACGAACAGCTCGGTCGACGCGACGTCGAGGATCTGAACGGTCACCCGCTCATCTTGCCCGCATCACGCCCCCGCTCGCCGAGGCCGCAACCGCACTGGCCGCCGCCGATCCGCGGACCGCCGCGGCGGGGTGCGGCGGTCGGCCCGCGCGCTCGGCACGAGCCCCGAGGTCGTCAGGCCGGCGTGGCTGGTCGCGGAGGCACAGCGGCTGGGTGAGGGGTGACAGCGGCAGGCGGCTAGGCCCGCGCCGGCTCCGTCACGTGCAGCACTCGCCACAGCAGCGCGGCCAGGGCGCCGCCGAGCAGCGGGAAGACGATGAACGCCCACAGCTGCGCAAGCGCCCACGTGTGCTGGAAGACCGCGGTGCCGATGCTGCGCGCCGGGTTGAGCGACGCGTTGCTGATCGGTATCAGGATGAGGTGGCCGACCGTCAGCATGAGGCCCGCGGCCACCCCGCCGAACAGCGTCGGCGCGCCGGCGTGCGTCGTCGAGATGACCACGAACACGAACCCGGCCGTGACGACCAGCTCGGCCAGCGCGACGGCGATCAGGCCGTACCCGAGCGGCGAGTGGTCGCCGTACCCGTTCGACGCGAACCCGGTGTCCACGACGCTGAACCCGTCCCGTCCACTCGCGACGATGAACATGATCAGCCCGGCCACCAGCGCACCGACCACCTGGCTGCCGATGTAGAGCGCCAGCCGACCGGTCTGGAACACCCCGTGCAGCCAGAGCCCGATGGTCACGGCCGGGTTGAGGTGGCAGCCGGAGATCGAGCCGATCGCGTACGCCATGCACAGCAGCAGGAAACCGATCGACAGCGCGACACCGACCGCCCCGATCTGCTCGCCGGCGAGCAGTCCGGCGCCGGGCCCGGCGAGCACGAGCAGGCACGTCCCCAGCGCCTCGGCGATGACGATTCGCACAGTTGGCGTCATGATCGGCAGGCTAGCGGGGCCGCACTCGCTCACACACCGAGGCACGCCGGTCGGGCGCCGACGCCCCCGTCCGGTGACGGTCCTCTGTCGACGCATCACGCATAGTCACGAAACGGTGGCCCGTACGGAGTCACTTCGCAGGTGGCTGGCTCGTGCGGCGCCGCGGTCCGTACTATCGGTGAGCTTCGTCGGCCAACCAGCGCAGGCGGTCGACTCCGGTCGGGTCATGCACCACAGGGAGGGCTGTCCGTCGTGACTGATGGGCGCCACGACGGCGACCTCGACCCGGGTCGGGAGCTCGATGCGATGCTGGCGCGCTGGGAGCAGGAGCGCGAGGGCCTGTACGAGACCGACACCTGGCTGGACGACCTGCGCCCGGAACCCGAGCCGCACGAGCCACCGCAGCCGCACGCACCACCGCCGCCGTACGCACCACCACAGCCGCACGCGCCACCGCCGCCGCCCCTCGGTCCGCACCGGGCACTGCTCGCCCGGCCGGACCCGTGGCGCACCTCACCGCCGTACCGTGAGCCGGACACTGGCGAGCCGGACTACGACGATCCGGGGCTGCTGACCCACCGGGCGATGTTCGACCCCGACGGGTCGGACCCCGACGGCTTCGACACCCACGGCCATCCGTTCGACCGTCGGGCGCGTCAGTACGACTTCCCGCCGCCGCCGAACCTGCCGCCCCGGCCGCACCGCGAGCCGTACCCGGGCCTGGGCGACTACCCGCCAGCCGGCCCGCATCGCGGCCGGCACCGTCAGGCCGCCTTCGCCCGGCCCCGCTGGCTGGTCGTACTCGGCTGGGTCGGCGCGATCGTCGGCCTGCTCGTGGTGAGCATCGGCGCCCTGGGCATCTACCAGTACCGGAAGCTGTCCGGCAACATCCATCGCATCGACGCGCTCGCGCCGGACGACCCGTCCATCAAGGACGCGGCCAAGCAGCGCGACGCGGAGAACTTCCTGCTGATCGGGTCGGACACCCGCGCGGACGGCAACGGCGACGACACCGGCGGCTACGTGACCGGGCAGCGTTCGGACACGACGATCCTGGCCCACCTGTCGCCGAGCCGGGACAAGGCACTGCTCGTCAGCTTCCCGCGCGATTCCTGGGTGGACATTCCGGCGTGCCGCCGGACGGACGGCACGACGAGCCAGCCGACGAAGGGGATGTTCAACTCGGCATTCGAGACGGGCGGCGCAAAGTGCACCGTGCTGACCGTGCAGAAGCTCACCGGCATCTCGGTCAACCACTACGTGCAGGTCGACTTCACCGGCTTCCGGACGATGGTGGACGCGCTCGGCGGCGTGACGATCTGCTCGAGGGAGAGCGTCTACGACCGGTACAGCGGCCTGCGCCTGCGCGAGGGCAACCAGAAGCTCAAGGGCACCCAGGCGCTGGCGTACGTGCGGGCTCGCAAGTCCATCGGGGACGGCTCGGATATCAGCCGGATCCAGCGCCAGCAGCGGTTCCTCGGCGCGATGATCCGGGAGGCGACGAGCAGCAAGCTGCTGTTCAACCCGCTCGCGCTGACCCGGTTCCTGGACGCGGCGACGAAGTCGTTGACGCTGGACAAGGCGACCTCGTTCGGCGATCTCAAGGGACTCGCCGACCAGCTGCGCGATCTCGACCCGAAGCGGGTGACGTTCCTCACCGCGCCGATCGCCGACCAGGACTACACCCCGCCCGGCACGAACTACCGCGGCCGCGTGCTGCTCGACGATGTCGCCGGCCGGCGGCTGTGGGACTCGATCATCAACGACAAGCCCGCGCCGCCGAAGGCGGCGCCGTCGGGCTCGAAGCCGAAGCTCACCGTGAGCGTGCCGCCTGAGGAGGTGTCGGTGCGGGTGCTCAACGGGGTCGGCGTCGACGGCCTGGCCAGGCGCACCGCGGCGGAGCTGACCAGCGTCGGCTTCGCCGTGACGAACACCGGCAACGGCCCGTTCGGCACGACCGCGTCGATGGTCCGGCACGCCCCGAACCGGCTGGACGCGGCGCGCACGCTCGCCACCGCGGTCCCGGGCGCGGTGCTGCAGGAGGACGCCAGCATGGGCCGGACGGTCGAACTCGTGGTGGGCTCGACCTACACCGCGGCCGTGCCGGTGCACGTGGGTGACCCTGTCAAGGCGGGCACGGCCCGTGCCACCCCTCCCTCGACCATGCCCGGCCCGTCGCGCAGCCCGCTGCCGTCCATCAACGCCGCCGACCGCACCTGCGGTTAACCCACCGAGCGGCTCGGCCTAGCCGAAGCGGCCGGTGATGTAGTCCTCGGTGCGCTTGTCGCTGGGGTTGCTGAAGATCTTCGAGGTCAGGTCGAACTCGACCAGCCGCCCGTGCCGCACGTTCTTCGCGTCCACCTCGGCGGTGAAGAACGCGGTCTTGTCCGAGACGCGCGCGGCCTGCTGCATGTTGTGGGTGACGATGATGATCGTGAACTGCTCGGCCAGGCCCTGCATCAGGTCCTCGATCCGGGCGGTGGCGATCGGGTCGAGGGCCGAGCACGGCTCGTCCATCAGGATGACCTCGGGCTTGACCGCGATCGTCCGGGCGATGCACAGCCGCTGCTGCTGCCCGCCGGACAGGGCCAGCGCGTTCGACTTGAGCTTGTCCCGCACCTCGTCCCACAGCGCCGCGCCGACCAGCGCCTCCTCGACCATGTCGTCGAGGTTGCCCTTCATCTTGTTCACCCGGGGGCCGTACGCGACGTTGTCGTAGATCGACTTGGGGAACGGGTTCGGCTTCTGGAAGACCATCCCGATCTGCCGCCGTACCTCGATCGGGTCGATCCCGGCCGAGTACATGTCCTCGTCGTGGTAGAGGATCTTGCCGGCCACCCGAGCGCCGGGGATCAGGTCGTTCATCCGGTTAAAGCAGCGCAGCACCGTGCTCTTACCACACCCGGACGGGCCGATCATCGCGGTGATCTGGTAGCGCTGGACGGTCAGCGTCGTGCCGCGGACCGCCTCGTAGTCGCCGTAGAAGACGCTGAGGTCCTCGACGGTGAAGACGGGCTCGGTGTCGACGACCTCACGCTCGCGGTGGAACGTGCCGAGCGCGACGGCGCCGGCCCTCTCCTCGCTGGCCGCCGTGTCGCCCTGCTCCTGCTGCTGCGGTTCGGACACATTACCCACCGTGTACGTGTGTCGGCTCGATGTCACTGTGTCACCAGCGCTTCTGGTATCGGTTGCGGATGAAGATAGCGATGGAGTTCATCGCCAGCAGGATGGCCAGCAGGAGAACGATGGTCGCGGCCGCGAGGACGGTGAAGCCCTCGCGCGACTCGCTGGTCCAGTTGAAGATCTGGATCGGCAGAACCGTGTAGAGGCTGTCCAGGCCGGTGGGGTTGAACGTGACGAACGTGACCGCGCCGAGCAGGATCAGCGGCGCCGCCTCGCCGATCGCGCGGGACAGCGCGAGGATCGACCCGGTCGCGATGCCGGGGATTGCGCCGGGCAGGACCTGCCGCCAGATCGTCTGCCACTTGGTGGCGCCGAGCGCGAGCGACCCGTCCCGGATCGAGTTCGGCACCGCCCGGATCGCCTCGCGGGACGCGATGATCACCACCGGGAGGACGAGCAGCGACAGCGTGAGCGCCGCGGTAATCACCGTGGTGCCGAGCGCCCACTGCCGGGCCAGGATGCCGAGACCGAGGATGCCGTAGACGATCGACGGCACGGCCGCGAGGTTCTGCAGGTTCAGCTCGATGAGGCGGTTGTACCAGCGGGTGTTGTCCGCGTACTCCTCCATGTAGATCGCGGCCAGGACCCCGGTCGGCAGGCAGATCAAGGCGGTGAGGCCGATCACCCACAGCGTGCCGAAGATCGCCGACTGGGCGCCGGCCCGATCCGGGTTGCGGGCCGACGGCATGTTCTCCCAGAGCCGGGAGTCAAGCCGCGGCCAGCCCTTCTGCACCACGTACACGAGCAGCACGCCGAGGAACACGATGCCGACGGCGAGGCTGGACAGCAGCAGCAGGTGGAACGCCATGTCCAGCGGCCGGCGGCGCTCCGCGCCGAGCCGGGCGCGGGACGGGGTCGCGGCCGGGATGCCAAGCTGGGCGGTCGTCACTCGTAGACCTCCCGGTACTTGCGGACCAGGCGGATGCTGATCACGTTCATCACGAACGTGATGATGAACAGCAGCGCGGCCACCGCGAAGATGGTCTTGTAGTCGATCGACGTGGTCGGCACGTCGCCCTGGCCCGCCTGCGCGATGAACGCGGTCATCGTCTGCATCGCCTGCAGCGGGTTCCAGTTGACGGTGGAGGTGATGCCCGCCGCGATCGTGACGATCATGGTCTCGCCGATTGCGCGGGAGATGCCGAGGACGAACGCGGCGACGATGCCGGACAGCGCCGCCGGCACCACCACGCGCAGCGACACGATCATCTTCGACGAGCCCAGGGCGTACGCGCCGTCGCGCAGGCTCTGCGGCACCGCGGACATCGCGTCCTCGGACAGCGACGCGACCGTCGGGATGATCATGACACCCATGACCAGGCCGGCGGCCAGCCCGTTGAAGACCGCTGGGCCCTCGCCGACCGGCCAGATGTCCTGCAGCAGGACGGTGACGAACGTCAGGGCGAAGAAGCCGTACACGACCGTCGGGATGCCGGCCAGCACCTCGAGCGTCGGCTTGAGGACCTTGCGCACTCCCGGCCGCGCGTACTCGCTGAGGTAGATCGCGGCGAGCAGGCCGAGCGGCACCGCCACCAGGATCGCGATCAGCGTGATCACCAGCGTGCCGACCAGCAGCGGGAGGACGCCGTAGTGCTTGTCCGCGAACAGCGGGGTCCACTCGGTGCCGGTGAGGAACTCGCCGACGCCGATCTGGCGGAAGAAGTCGATGGTCGGCGGGATCAGCGAGTAGACGATCCCAATCGTGGTGGCGATCGACACGAGCGCGGCCAGCAGCAGCAGGGCCTGGATCCCCAGCTCCCCGTAGCGCGGGCGGGACCGCCTCAGGGACGGTGGGGTCCCCGAGGCGGTCGTCGCCTGCGCGGTTGTTCCGGTCACGCCCGGAGCCGATCCGTCACGCGGCGGCCTTGGACTTCAGGCTCTCGAGCTCGGACTTCAGCGTCGTCCGCTGCTCCTCGTTCAGCGGCACGAACTGGGCGTCCTCGGCGATCGAGGAGTCGTTGTTCACGTAGTACTCGACGAACGCCGCCACCTCGGCCCGCTTCATGGCCTCGACCTTCGGGTAGATGAACAGCGGCCGGGCGAGCGGGGTGTACGTGCCGTCCTGCACGGTCTCCGCGCTCGGCGTCACGCACCCCTTGCCGGAGTTGACCTGGACAGCGTTCAGCTTGTCCTGGTTCTCCTCGAAGTACGTGAAGCCGAAGTACCCGAGGCCGCCCTTGGAGCCCTGCACGCCCTGCACGATAACGTTGTCGTTCTCCGAGGGCTGGTAGTCGGTCCGGCTGGCGCCCTCCTCACCGTTGATCGCGTCGGTGAAATAGTCGAACGTGCCGGAGTCGGTGCCCGGGCCGAACAGCTGCAGCGGCTCGTCCGGGAACGACGGGTCCACCTCGTTCCAGTTCTTGACCTTGGACTTGGGCTCCCAGATCTTCTTCAGCTGGTCCGTGGTCAGGCAGGTGGCAAAGGTGTTCTCCTTGTTCACCACCACGGTGAGGGCGTCGTTGGCGACGACCAGCTCCGAGTACTCGATGTTCTTGGCCGTGCAGGCTGCCTTCTCGTCGTCGTCGATCGGACGCGAGGCGTCGGAGATGTCGGTCTCGCCGTTGCAGAACTTCTCGAAGCCGCCACCGGTGCCGGAGGTGCCGACGGTGACCTGGACGTTGGGCTGCTCGCCCTGAAACAGCTCGGCCGCCGTGCTGGTCAGCGGCTCCACCGTGCTCGAGCCGTCGATCTTGACGCTGCCGCTGAGCTGCTCGCCGCCCCCGCCGCCGTTGTCGTCGTCACCGCCACAGGCGCTTAGTGCGAGCGCGGCCGCGATGAGGCCGGCGACGAGGCCGTGCCGCTGGAATCTCACGTGCTTGTCCCCTCCGAAGAGAACCGTTGGAATGCCCCGCCGGCCTGCTGCCGGAGGCGCGTGCGGTCGACCGGCCCGTGCCGGCGACCTCCCGCACGCTAAGGAGGCCAGGTTGCGCGGTGGGCCAGTCAGGGTGAACGGAAGTTGAACATGCAACTACGACGAAGCAACCGCTCCAGGGCAACGGGGTAACACGGGCATGAACAGGCCCGCCCGGTCACCGCGGCGAGCGCCGGTACCGTACGTCAACGTCCCAGCGGGTGAAACCCAAACGCTCGTAGAGCCGTAGCGCCGCGGTGTTGGTGTCGTCGACGTACAGCATGACCTGCGACAGACCGCGGGCGCGCAGGTGGCGCAGCCCGGCCACGGTGAGCGCGGGACCGAGCCCCTGGCCCTGCGCGGACGGGTCGACGCCGAGCACATACACCTCGCCGATCGGCTCGTGCGGGTGCTCGCCGTTGGTGCCCGCCGGAGGAGGGCCGCCGCCGTGCACCTTCGTCCAGTGGAACCCGACCAGCCGGCCGTCTGAGGTGCGCTCGGCGAGCAGGAAGCCGGCCGGGTCGAACCACGGCTCCCGCTCGCGTACCCGGATGTCCTCGACGGTCCAGCCGCCCTGGTCCGGGTGGTCGGCGAAGGCCCTGTTGTTCACCTCGACCCAGGCCTGCTCGTCCTGGCCGACGGCGAACGGGCGGACCCGCACGCCCGCCGGCAGCGGCGCCTCCGGTAGCTGGGCGAGCAGCGACCGGCGCAGCTGCCAGAGCACGCGCTCGGAGACGTAGCCGCGGCTGCGGGCGAGCGCCGCCGCGTCCGCATGCCGCCCGTGCGCCCATAGCCGCAGCCGGCCGTCCGGGCTGGCCGCCTCGAGCGCGTCGATCAGCGCCCCCCCGATGCCGCGGCGACGGTGCGCCGGGTGCACCGCGAGCTCCGCGCTCGGTCCCTCCACCAGGTCGGTCACGTCCAGGTGGGCGTATGCGACCAGGTGCTCGTCGCGGTAGGCGAGCAGGTTGCGCGCCTCCCGGTCGCCGCCATGCCGCAGGTGAAGCAGCACGTGCTCGGAGACCGGGCTCACCCCGTCGGCGTCGCTGACCGCCTGGATCAGTGCCAGCACCGCGGCGACCTCGTCCGGGGCCAGCTGCTGGCGCAGCACGACCTCCGGTGTCGCCGTCACACCTGGACGCTACAGCGGTCGTCGCCGGTTAGCCGGGGATCGTGGCGGCGTCGCTGGCGGGCGCCGGCGGCTGCCGGACGAACTTGTAGCCGACGTTGCGCACGGTGCCGATCAGTTGCTCGTGCTCGGGGCCGAGCTTGGCGCGCAGCCGGCGGACGTGCACGTCGACCGTGCGGGTGCCGCCGTAGTAGTCGTAGCCCCAGACCTCCTGCAGCAGCTGGGCCCGAGAGAACACCCGACCCGGGTGCTGGGCGAGGAACTTCAGCAGCTCGAACTCCTTGTACGTCAGATCGAGCGGTCGGCCGCGCAGCCGGCAGGTGTAGGTCGTCTCGTCGATGGTGAGGTCGCCGGCCCGGACCACGCCGCCCTCGCCCGGGGCCGTGGCGGACATCCGGCGGCTGACCGCGAGCCGCAGCCGGGCCTCGACCTCGGCGGGGCCGGCCGTGTCGAGCAGCACGTCGTCGACCCCCCAGTCGGCGTTGACCGCGGCCAGGCCGCCCTCGGTGAGGACGGCCAGCAGCGGCGCCGGCACGCCGGCGGTCTGCAGCAGCCGGGTCAAGCTGCGCGCGTCGGCGAGGTTGTGCCGGGCGTCGACCAACACCGCGTCCCCGGGCGACGTGTCGAGCAGCACCGTGACCTCCGGGGCCACCACCCGCACCTGGTGGGCGAGCAGCCCGAGCGCGGGCATGACCTCGGTGGTCGGCTGCGAGGCCGCGGTCATCAGCAGCAGGTCCACGGAACGGCTCCCCTCGCGCCGGGCATCTCCAGCTACTTCAGGTACGACGAACGGGACCCCTTGGCGGAGCCTCGTCGCGTCGAGGCGCCATCGCCCGGATCCCGTCGTGCGCAAGGATAACGTACGTGTCCCGGGCCGACCCAGCAGCCGACGAGGTGCATGTCGCCGCGGCCGACGGCGTCCGGCTGTTCGGCCGGCACGTGCGTCCCGGCCCAGCCGCTCACCCCGACCTCGGGGTGGTGCTCTGCCACGGGTTCACCTGGTCGGCCTCGCGGCCCAGGGTGCGGGCGATCGCCGGCCGGCTGGCCCGCCGCGCCGGCGTACTCGCCTGCGACTTCCGCGGGCACGGCCGGTCCGGCGGGCGGTCCACGGTCGGCGACGCCGAGGTGCTCGACGTGGACGCGCCGGTCGCCTGGATGCGCCGGCACGGCTACCGGCGGGTGGCGACGGTCGGCTTCTCCATGGGCGGATCGGTGGTGCTGCGGCACGCGGCGCGCGCCGCGACCACCGCGGGACTGGTGCCGGAGTCCGCGGTGGACGCAGTGGTCAGCGTCAGCGCGCCGAGCCGCTGGTACGTCCGCGACACCGTGCCGATGCGCCGGATCCACTGGCTGTGCGAGACGGCCGCCGGCCGGCTCACCACCGCCACGCTGCTGCGCACCCGGCTGAACGGCCGCTGGGTGCAGGTGCCGGAGTCGCCGGTGGAGGTGGTCGGCCGCATTCCGCCGACCCCGCTGCTGATCGTGCACGGCGACCGGGACGCGTTCTTTCCGGTCGAGCACGGCTGGGCGCTGGCCGACGCCGCCGGCGGCGAGCTGTGGCTCGAGGCCGGGTTCGGGCACGCGGAGGGCGCCGCCACGCCCGCCCTGGTCGACCGCATCGCCGCCTGGCTGGCCGAGCGGGTCGCGCCCGGGGAGCCGGCGCGGTGAGCCATGCGGCGCCGCCGTCGCCGGACGACCTGACCCGGACCGAGCTGTACGCCGCGGCCGGCGTTGCCGCGGCGCTCACGGCTGGTCTCGCCGTGCCGGCCTGGTTCGGCGCGGTCCCGCTCGCCGTCGCCGTCGGCGTGGTGCAGGCACTGCTGGTCATCGCGTGGGTGATCGGCACCGCGCTGCCGGGCCGAATCGGCGGTCTGCTCATCGGGGCCGGCACCGCCGCCGCGGCCGACATCGCGGTGCTCGAGCGCCCCCGAGCCTCGCTGTCGGTACTGCTCGGCGTGCTCGGGGTCGCATTCGCGGTGCTCCTCGTGCACCAGCTCGCCCGTGGCGTGGTGCGGGTGCGGGTCACCGAGTCGGTCTCCGGGGTCGCCGCGCTGTGCACCGCGGTGGCGGCGCTCAGCGCGCTGATCGCCCTGCTCCGCGGCCCGGACGGCGCGCGGCTGACCTCGGCCGCCGTGCTCGCCACCGGAGTCGGGCTGGTGGTCGGGTACCTGGTCGACTCGGTGCTCCCGCTGGTCCGGTTCAGCGCGGAGGTCCCGCAGGGCGTGCTCGGGGTCCTGCTGGCCGGTGCGACCGGCGCCATCGCCGGCGCGCTGCACGGGTTCGGGTCGATACGGGTCGACCTGGCCGGCGTGGCGATCCTCGGCGGCGGGACGGCGGCGGTGGCCGCGCTGGTGGCCGTCGGCGTCGGGTACATCGCGCAGGTCGCGCAGCCGCGGCGGATCCGGTTCGGCTTCCTCGCCCTGCCGTACCTGCGGGCTGCGCTGCCGTTCGCGTTCGCGGCCCCGGTGGCGTACCTGATCGGCCTGTCCGTCTCCGCCGGGTAGACCAGCACGGGACTGCACCCGGCCTGCTAGGGAATGCTGTCAGGCATGCGCCGCCTGGTCATCGCCGGACTCATCCTGCTCGCGCTGCTGGTCGTGGTCGACCGGATAGCGGCCGTGGTGGCCGGCCGCGCCGTCGCCCGGCAGGTGCGTACCGAGCTGGCACTGGACCGGCAGCCGTCGGTCAGCGTGCACGGCTTCCCGTTCCTGACTCAGGCCATGCGCGGCAGGTACAGCGACATCGAGGTGCGCATCCCCGACGTCGACTCCGGCCCGCTGCAGGACATCGAGGTGGACGCGCGGATGCGGGACCTCCGCGCGCCGCTGTCCGACATGGTCGCCGGGCGGCTCGACGCGGTGCCGGTCCGGGAGATCACCGGCACGCTCGCGGTGCACTACGACGACCTGGCCCGCGCCTCCGGCATCCGGGGCCTGCGCATCACCGAGGAGGGGGACGACGCGCTCCGGCTCAGCGGCACCGTCGAGGTGCTCGGGCGCGAGTTCGAGGCCTCGGCCACGGCCCAGGTCTCCGTGCTCGACGAGGATCTCGCCATCACCGCGGACAACGCGGAGATCGCCGGGGTACAGGCACCGGCGAGCCTGCGCGCGGCGGCAGCGGAGCTGCTGAGCTTCCGGGTGTCGCCGAGCGAGCTGCCGCTCGACCTGCGGGTGACCGGGGTGGCCACCGAACCGGACCAGCTCACCGTGGCCGCCCGCGCGCGGGACGTCGTGCTGCGCCGGGGCGAGGTCGGCAGCGGCGAGGCCGGGTCGGGTTCCTGACGGCTCGCGCGCGCCGCGGGCGTGCTGGCGGGCGGCGGCCGGAGCAACGCACACTGGACACCGTGACCGGTCTCGTCGTCCTGCTCGCGGTGCTCACCGGCGCCACCATCGCCGGCCTGCTCTGGCGCCGCCGGGACGGCCGGATCCGCGCCGTCGCCGCCGACGGGGGAGACATCCTCGACCCCGCGTTGCTCGCCCGCCTCGGGGTGGACGCGGCCGCGGCGCCGGTGACGATGGTGCACTTCTCGTCCGCGTTCTGCCAGCCCTGCCGGGTCACCCGGCGGGTGATCGGTGAGGTGGCGGCGCTGCTGCCGGCGGTGCGGCACGTCGAGGTGGACGCCGAGTCGCACCTCGACGACGTGCGCGCACTGCGCATCATGCGTACCCCGACCGTGCTCGTCATCGACCGGTCCGGCCGGGTGGTGAAGCGGGCAAGCGGAGCGCCGCGCAAGGCGGACGTGGTCGCGGCGGTGGCGCCGCTGCTCGTCGCCGCGTGACGCCAGCGGCGCAGGCGGACTCCCCGCTGTCGCGCGCTGGTACCCTTCCCGCCATGGGCACGCTGCTCACCCGTCGCCGCGCGGTCGACCTGTGCCGCGTGGGCAGCTGCCTGTGTCGAATGTCCTGACCGGGCGGCGTCGTCCCGTGCCGGCCCACGCCGGCTGCTGACCCGCATGCCGCCCTGACGTGTCCACTGCCCGTCACCGTCAGGAGTCCACCGCATGGACATCGATCCGCGCGGGCCACGTTTCGCCGCGGCCGTCACCACGGTCGTGCTCGCGCTCGTCCTGCTGACCGGCAGCTGGCCGCTGCTGGCCGCGCAGGCGCTGGTCTTCGCGCTCAGCGCCGCCAACCTGCGCTGGTCGCCGTACGGCTGGCTGTACCGAACGCTCGCCGTGCCGCGCCTCGGCCCGCCGGCCGAGCTCGAGCCGTCCGCGCCACCGAGGTTCGCCCAGGGCGTCGGGTTCGCGTTCGCCGCCATCGGCGTCGTCGGCTACCTCGCCGGCGCCACCGCGCTCGGCACCACCGCGACCGCGCTCGCGCTGGCCGCCGCGTTCCTCAACGCGGCGTTCGGCCTGTGCCTGGGCTGCGAGCTGTACCTCTGGATCCGCCGCATCGTGCCGCCCCGCACCACGACTGCGCCCATCAACGACTAAGGAGCCCGCCCCATGAGCCGCACCGACACACTCGTCACCGCCGACTGGGCCGAGCAGCATCTCGGCCAGCCGGACATCGTCTTCGTCGAGGTCGACGAGGACGTCACGGCCTACGACAAGGGACACATCGCCGGAGCCGTCAAGCTCGACTGGAAGGCCGAGCTGCAGGACCAGGTCCGGCGCGACTTCGTCACCAAGGAGCAGTTCGAGGCGCTGCTCTCGGCGAAGGGCATCGCCAACGACGACACGATCGTGCTGTACGGCGGCAACAACAACTGGTTCGCCGCGTACGCGTACTGGTATTTCAAGCTGTACGGCCACGAGAAGGTCAGGCTGCTCGACGGCGGGCGCAAGAAGTGGGAGCTGGACTCGCGGCCGCTCACCGAGGACGTCCCGCAGCGGCAGCCGACCCAGTACCGGGCCAAGGACCAGGACACCTCGATCCGCGCGTTCCGCGACGAGGTGCTCGCCTCGATCGGGGCGAAGAACCTGGTGGACGTGCGGTCGCCGGACGAGTTCGCCGGCCGGCTGCTGGCGCCGGCCCACCTGCCCCAGGAGCAGTCGCAGCGCGCCGGCCACATCCCCACCGCGATCAACGTGCCGTGGGCGAAGGCCGCCAACGAGGACGGCACGTTCAAGTCCGACGACGAGCTCCGCGCCCTGTACGCCGGCGCCGGGCTGGACGAGTCCCGGGACACGATCGCGTACTGCCGGATCGGCGAGCGCTCCTCGCACACCTGGTTCGCGCTGCACGAGCTGCTCGACGAGCCGAACGTGAAGAACTACGACGGCTCCTGGACCGAGTACGGCTCGCTCGTCGGCGTGCCGATCGAGAAGGAGGCATAGGCATGTGCGGCGCGCTCGCCCAGGAGGACGCCCTGGACCAGACGCTGCCGGCCGCCGTCGACCCGGCCACCGCCACGATCATCCAAGGCCGGGTCGTGCACGACGGTGAGCCGGTGCCGGCCGCGTACGTCCGGCTGCTCGACCGGTCCGGCGACTTCACCGCGGAGGTGGTGAGCAGCGCCTCCGGCGTGTTCCGGTTCTTCGCCGCGCCGGGGCGGTGGACCGTGCGGGCGCTGTCCGCGCGGGGCACCGGCGAGCGGGCCGTCGACGCCGGGCTCGGGTTCACCGAGGTGCGAGTCGAGATCGGCTAGGAGGCCGCTGAACAATCCCGTCCGTCGCGAGCGTCGCAGCAGGGCAGTGGATTGTTCAGCGGCCTCCTAACCCGGGCGCGCTTCCCCCGGTGAGGGCGGTCGCCTTGTCCGCGACCGCCGTCGCGCTTGCCGGCTCCGCGCGGGCGAAGGTGGTTTACTCGGCCCGTCGGGGTGGATCACCGCCGTGGACAAGGGTGGCGTGGGTTGGACTTCGGGCTCGGCTCGACGCTGAGGGTCGGCCGCAACCTGCTGCTCCTGGCCATCGGCGCCGCGTTGCTCACTGTGTGGCTGGGCCCGGACAGCGAGGTGGCCGGTCCGGACCCGCTCTACGGGATGGTCGTCGACCCGGAGGTCAACGCCGGCCAGGCGGTCGGCCGGCTCGGCGACGTCGGCGTGCACACGGTCCGGCTGCGGATGGACGTCAAGGACTGGGCGACGCCGAGCGCGAACACCGGCGGAACCGCATACGAGGGCGCGCTGGACCAGGCCGAGCCGTTCGCCGACGCCGGCTTCCGGGTCGTCCTGCGAGTGAACAGCGAGGGCGGCGGCATCCCGTCGTACGGCCAGGCCCGCGGCTTCTTCCAGTGGCTGTCCGGTCGGCCCGGCTGGTCCTCGGTGGACGTGGTCGAGGTGCTCGGTCCGGTCACCGTGCGGGCGTCGAACGCGGACGCGTTCAGCACCACGCTCAGCCTCGGCGAGCAGGCTCGCCGGTACGTGCAGGGGCCGCTCAAGGCCGCCTGGGACCAGTTCGGCGGGTCCGACGTCGACGTGCTCGGTGCCGCGTTCACGCTGTGGGAGCAGACCCGCGACTTCTCCGCCTCGGCCTCGTACAACCTCAACGTGACGAAGGCGTACGTGCGGGCCGGCTACCTGCGCTACGTCGACTACGCCGGGCTGCAGCCCGACTTTCCGAGCCCGGCCGGGCAGGCGGCCTGGGTGCGCCGGGCGGCCGGCGTGCTCACCGACAAGCCGATCTGGATCAGCGAGTGGCGGCTCGACCAGCGGAGGTACGCCGACGCGTCGGCGTACACCGCGGCCATGTCCGACGCACGCAACCGGCTCGCCTCCATCGTCGCCGTCGACATGCTCGGCTACGCCACGTTCAGCGACGACACGATCGGGGTGGCGCGGGACGCCCTCGGCGGCTACCGGCCCCGGCAGCCCGCGTACGACACGTACCGCGACTGGCCGAAGGGCTAGGTCTCGCAGAGCCGGTCTCAGTAGACCAGTGCCTGCGCGCCCTCGGCGACGGCCTCCTCGACGAACGTCTGCGAGCCGGCGATCCGCACGCCGTCGATGACGTCGTCCGGGCCAATGCCGCGGCGGGCGGCGCACTGCGTGCAGAGCGTGACCGTCCCGCCGGTGAGCACTGCGGCGAGCAGGTCGGCGAGCGGCGCCGACTCGGCCAGCCGGAACTCCTCCGCCCGGCCGGGCAGCGCGAACCAGGCCGACTCGCCGGTGAGCCACAGCGACGTCGGCACCCCGGCGGCCACCGCGGTCGCGGCCACGGTGAACGCCTGGCTACACCGCTCCGGCGCGTCCGCACCGGCGGTGGCCTTGACGACGAGGGCGCGTGCCATCTCGCCGGCAGTCTAGGTTGCCGCCGGGACGGGGTGTGCCCGCTATCCTCGCGGTCGTGCTGGAGACGGCGTACCTCGTGCTGCTCGTCGCCGCGGTCGTGGCCGTCGGGATCCTCGCGGCGTACGTGGTCTACCGGGCGTTCGCCGGGCAGCGTTGAGCGGCGCGATGGGCGGCACGTCGGGGTCGTCGGAGGCGCAGGCGCCGGCGCTGCATCCGAGCCTGGAGTCGTTGCGACCGCTGCTCGGCACGTGGCGGGGCACCGGCAAGGGCGGGTATCCGACCATCGACGACTTCGACTACGGGCAGCAGGTCACGTTCTCCCACGACGGCCGGCCGTTCCTGGCGTACGAGTCGCGGGCCTGGCTAATCGACGCCGCCGGTGACGTCATCCGACCGGCCGCCCGCGAGGTCGGCTGGTGGCGCGCGGGCGCGGAACCCGGCGAGCTCGAGGTGCTGCTCGCCCACCCGACCGGCCTCGTCGAGGTCTACACGGGCCGGGTGCGCGGGCCTGCCCAATGGGAGCTGAGCACCGATGTGGTGGCCCGCACCCGCACGGCCAAGGAGGTCACGGCCAACCACCGGCTGTACGGGATCGTGGCGGGCACGCTGATGTACGCGGTCGACATGGCGGCCGTGGGCCAACCGCTCCAGCCGCACCTGTCGGCCCGGCTGGAGCCGGTCACCCCGGCCTGACCACCCCGGAAGCGGGAGCTGCCGCTAGGAGGCCGCTGAACAATCCCGCCCGTCGCGAGCCAGGATCCAGGTGGCGGTCCGGCAAGGCCGAGGAGGGGCCGATATGAGACATATCGGCTACGACGACAACGCCGCCGGTCGTCGCCTGGGCGCGGCGCAGCAGGGCAGTGGATTGTTCAGCGGCCTCCTACGGCAGCACTGTCTGCTTCCGACCCAGGGCGGCCGCGCGGGACTCGAGGTAGCGCTGCTCCGGGATGCTCAACGTCCGGCGCGCGGCGAGCCGGTAGTGCTCGCGGGCCGCCCCGTCGTCGCCGGCCATGTCGAGCAGGTGCGCGCGGACGGCCTCGGTCCGGTGGTGCCCGGCGAGGGCGGGATCGGTCGCGGCGGCGTCGAGCTGCTCCAGGCCGGCCCGCGGGCCGTGCACCATGGCGACGGCCACGATCCGGTTGAGGGTGACCATCGGTCCGGGCGCGATCGTGCGCAGCAGGTCGTACAGCCCGAGGATCTGCCGCCAGTCCGTGTCCTCGGCGCGCGCCGCCTCGTCGTGCACCGCCGCGATCGCCGCCTGCAGCTGGAACGGGCCGATCGGCGCGCGGGCGAGCGTCTCGGTGATGAGGGCGACGCCCTCGGCAATGGCCCGGGCATCCCACCGGCTGCGGTCCTGCTCGGCGAGCGTGACCAGGGCGCCGTCCGGGCGGGTTCGCGCCGGGCGCCGGGCGTCGGTGAGCAGCATCAGCGCGAGGAGCCCGGCGACCTCGCCTTCGTCGCGAGGCGACAGCGAGTGAGCATCGCAGCGGCCGTCAGGCCGCGAGGAGCGGCGCGAGCGCGGAGCCGAGCCATGGACACCGGGCAGGCGCTCGCGCAGCTGCCGGGTCAGCCGGATCGCCTCGGCGGTCAGCTCGACGCGGTGCAGACGGGACCCGGAGCTCGCGGTGTAACCCTCGTTGAAGATCAGGTACAGCACGTGCAGGACGGCGGCGACCCGCTCCGACCGCTCGGCCGGCGGGGGCAGCCGGAACTGCGCGCCGCTGGCCTTGATCCGCTGCTTGGCCCGGCTGATCCGCTGCGCCACGGTCGACTCCGGGACGAGGAACGCGCGGGCGATCTCCGCGGTGCGCAGCCCTCCGACGGCGCGCAGGGTCAGCGCCACCTGGGAGGTCGGCGTGAGGGACGGGTGGCAGCAGAGCAGCAGCAGGGTGAGCGTGTCGTCGACGGCCGGGGTGGGCTCCGGCTCCGGCGGGGCCAGCGCGGCCGCGGCCTCCTCCCGGCGGCGCCGGGCCGTCTCGCTGCGCCACAGCTCGGTCCGGCGGCGGGACGCGACGGTGATCAACCACGCCTTCGGGTGCTGCGGAACGCCGTCGGCCGGCCACTGCACCGCGGCCGCCAGCAGCGCCTCCTGCACCGCGTCCTCGCAGGTGTCGAAGCCGCCGAAGCGGCGCACGAGGGCACCGAGGACCTGCGGCGCCAGCTCGCGCAGCAGGCCGTCGAACTCCGTCGACGTCGTCACATGTCCGGCCCGCCGATGTCCAGCACCGGCCGGACCTCGATCAGGCCGTACTCGGCCTCGGGCATCCGGGCGGCGTGCTGGATCGCGCGATCCATGCTGTCGCACTCGACGAGGAAGAAACCGGCGAGGTATTCCTTGGCCTCGGCGAACGGCCCGTCGCTGGTCATCACCTCGCCGTCATGCACCGTGACCCGCTTGGCCAGCGACTGGTCGGCCAGCGCCTCGGAGACGATCAGGTCCCCCGACGTGGCGATCTCGTCGGTGAGCGCGCTGTAGTACGCGTAGCCCTCGGCGCGCTGCGCGTCCGAGAACGACTCCCAGACCTGCCGGGACTCGGGGTTGCTGTAGATCAGGATCAGGTACTTCACGGTGGCCTCCCGGGCGACTCGGACGGCTGTCGCCCAGTGTGTCGAAGCCAGGATCCACGGCCTCGACATCCGGCGCAGCAGGGATGCCGATCGTCGCCCAGAACGCGGACAACCCCCGAGCCTGTCTCCGCAGCTGTCGACGCAGCGTCGGTCAGCCGGGGCCGGCTGGACAGGCCGGCGGCTCGGGGGCCGGGTAACTGCCGTGGATTCGCCGCACCGCTCTCGACGCGGGCGTTGGGCGAACCAGTGTCCTCGCGGGAGGGCGGCTAGCGGACAGTCACCTCACGTGTCCGAGATCTATTCAACTCTGGACCACCCCCTTCCTCGTGTACCGCGAACTTACGTGCGGACAGAACGCCGCGCAACGTCGTATCCCCGCGTGGCGGTTCGGCATCGCGGGTCACAGCCCGGCGGCGGCCTGGACTCCGGCGTTGAGGTCGGCGTCGACCGGCAGCGCGACGCCGTCCAGCGCGGTCACCGGTACGGCGAGCCGCACGCTGGAGACCAGCCAGACCCCCGCGGCCACACGCAGGTCCTCGACGGTGCCGCGGGCGAACTCGGTGCGCAGGCCACGCTCGCCGGCACGGGCGAACACCGTCCGCACCGTCGTCCCGTCGAGGATGCCGAGCGGGTCGGGCGGGGGCGTGCGCAGCACGTCACCGTTGAGCCAGAGCACCGACGCGGTCGGGCTCTCGAGCAGCTGGCCGTCGGTCGAGGTGAAGATCACGTCGTCCGCGCCGAGCGACTGGGCGTGGCGCACGGCGGCCATGTTCACCGCGTACGAGATCGTCTTCACCCCGCCGAGCAGCCACGGCGCGGTGCGGTGCGCGTCGGCCGGCATGCCGCGGTCGAGCGTCACCACTCGCACGCCGGTGCTGCGCTGGCGCAGCGTCTCGGTGGGGACCGGGAAGAGCAGGGCGTACGCCGTCGGCACCGGCCGGCCGGCGTCGTCGGGGACGCCACGGGTGAGGATCAACCGGAGCGCCGCCTCGCCGGGCTGCCCCCATGCGGCGAGCATCTCGGCGACGAGCGCGCGCCACGCCGCCGGGTCCGGGGGCGGCAGGTCCAGCCGCGCCGCCGAGCGGCGGAGCCGCGCGAGGTGTGCCTCGAACGCGTCAACCAGCCCGGTCGCCGCGTCCGCGACGCGGAGGGTCTCGAAGCACCCGTCGCCGCGGATGACCCCGAGGTCGTCGCCGCGCAGCAGCGGTATGGCCGGATCGACCAGCCCGACGCCGACAACGCCCAGGATGTGGTCCGTCACCGCGCCAGCCTACGCACCGGGCCGGGGGCGGAATGCCGGCGGGCGCGACGGCGATACTGGAGACGTGACGTCTGTGCGCGCAGAGGGCTCGACGCTGCTCGGTCTCCCCGGCGCGGTGCCGGCGGACGGCGTCGACGCCGGGGTCGCGCTGCATTACGGCGACCCGGTCGCCGAGCAGCGCGCGCTCGCCGGCGGTGTCGGCTGGGTGGACCGCAGCCACCGCGGCGTGGTCGCCGTGCCCGGCCCCGACCGGCTGTCCTGGCTGCACAGCATCACCTCCCAGCACCTGTCCGAGCTCGCCGACGGCGACGGCGCGGAGGCCCTGGTCCTCTCCCCGCACGGACACGTCGAGCACCACCTGCTCGTCGCGGAGTCCGGCGGGACGACCTGGCTGGACGTCGAGCCGGGCACGGTGCCGGCCCTGCTCGGCTACCTGGAGTCGATGCGCTTCCTGCTCCGCGTCGAGCCCCGAGCTGCGACCGACGAGCTGGCCACCCTGTCGGTGGTCGGCCCCGAGACTGGCGCGCTGCTCGCCTCGCGGGGCTGGCCCGTCCCGGACGGGCCGCACGGCGTGGCGCCCCTGCCCGGCGGCGGCCTGGTCCGGCGGATGCCGTGGCCCGGCGAGGACGCGGCGGACCTGCTCGTGCCGCGCCTGGCGCTGGCCGACGTCGCTCGCCGGCTCATCGACGCCGGGGCCCGACCCGCCGGCATCTGGGCGTACGAGGCACTGCGGGTCGAGTCCCGCCGACCCCGGCTGCGGTTCGAGACCGATCATCGGACCATCCCGCACGAGGTCGGTTGGATCGGCGTCGCCGTGCACCTGGACAAGGGCTGCTACCGGGGACAGGAGACGGTGGCGCGGGTGCACAACCTGGGCCGCCCACCGCGCCGCCTCGTCCTGCTGCACCTGTCGGGTGAGTCGGAGCAGCTCCCGCCGCCCGGCACGGCCGTGTCGTACGCCGACCGCCCGGTCGGCTTCCTCGGCACCGCCGTGCACCACCACGAGCTCGGCCAGGTCGCGCTGGCCGTGGTCAAGCGGACCGTCCCGGACGGCGCCGAGCTCACGGTCGACGGCCTGCCGGCCACGGTCGACCCGCCCGTGGAGCGAGAGCGGACACAGTGACGCTGCGCTGGGGGATCCTCGGGCCGGGGCGGATCTCCCGCGCGTTCCTGACCGGGTTGGCCGACGCGGACGGCGCGACCGCGGTGGCGGTGGCCAGCCGCGACGCCGGGCGGGCCCGCGCGTTCGCGGACGAGTTCAGGGTGCCGTGGGCGTACGGCTCGTACGCCGACCTGCTCGGCGATCCGGACGTCGACGCCGTCTACATCGGACTGCCCAATGGCCTGCACCCGGAGTGGTCCGTCGCCGCGGCCCGGGCCGGCAAGCACGTGCTCTGCGAGAAGCCGCTGGCCGCGAGCGAGGCGGACGCGGAGGCCATGTTCGAGGCGGCGCGTGTGGCCGGGGTCTGGCTGATGGAGGCGTTCATGTACCGCTTCCACCCCCGCACGCTGCGGCTGGCCGAGCTCGTCGCGGACGGGGCGGTCGGCCCGGTGCGGGTCATGCAGGGCTCGTTCGGTTTCACCGTCGGCGAGACCGCGAACACCCGGCTGTCGGCCGAGCTGGCCGGCGGCGCGGCACTCGACGTCGGCTGCTACCCGGTGAGCCTGGCCCGGATGGTGATCGGCGCCCGGCCCGCGCACGTGTTCGCGGCGGCACGCTGGGCCGATACCGGAGTGGACGCGGCGCTGGCCGGCAGCCTCGACTATCCGGGCGGCGAGCTCGGCCAGGTCTACGGCTCGATGTTCGCCGAGGACCACCAGACCGCGGTCGTCATCGGCAGCGAGGGCATGATCGAGATCCCGACCCCGTTCGCCCCGCCGCAGGATCGACCGGCGCGGCTGGTGATCGGCCGCGCGGGCAGCCGGGTCGAGGAGACGTTCGACCCGGTGGACCAGTACCGGCTGGAGGCCGAGGGTTTCGACCGGCTCATCGCGGCCGGCCACGACGTGACCGGGCTCCCGGAGATGCCGCTGGCCGAGAGCCTGGACAACGCGGCGACGATCGAGGCGCTGCTGCGCAGCGCCCGGGACGGCCGCCGGGTCTCCCTGCAGGGAGCCGTCCCCGGCCGTGCGACGATGCCGGGGTGAGCGCAGCGACGACGCTGATCACCGTGGCGCCGACCGGCGCCGAGACGGCCAAGTCGGACGCGCCCGCGCTGCCGGTGACCCTGGACGAGCTGGTCGGCACGGCCCGCGAGTGCGAGCGGCTCGGCGCGAGCGTGATCCACGTCCACGTCCGCGACGCCGCCGCCGAACCGACGCTGGATCTCGGCCGGCTCCGCGACACCGTGGCCGCGCTGCGCGAGGCGACCGACCTGGTGGTGCAGCTGTCCACCGGCGGCGCGGTCACCGACCCGGAGGCGGACCGGCTGCGCGCGCTGGACGCCGACCCCGACGCGGCCAGCTGCACGATGGGCACGGTCAACTTCGGCATCGACGTCTTCCTCAACCGCTGGCAGTTCGTGGTGGAGTTGCACCGGCGCATGCAGGAGCGGGAGATCGTGCCCGAGTACGAGATCTTCGACCTGGGGCACCTCGCCGCCCTGCACCGGCTGCTGGACAAGCACGGCCCGCCGTACGGCGGCCACGTCCACTGCGACCTGGTCATGGGCGTGCCGGGTGGGATGCCGGGCACGGCGGCGGCGCTCGTCGCCGCGGTGCAGATGCTCCCGGCCGGCGCGACGTTCTCCGCGACCGGCGTCGGCCGCACCACGATCCCGGTCATGCTCGCGTCGCTGGCCGCCGGCGGGCACCTGCGGGTCGGCATGGAGGACACGCTGACGTTTGCGCCTGGCCGGCCGGTGCGGGACAACGCCCAGCTGGTGGAGCGGGCGGCCGAGGTGTCCCGGATCGCGCTGCGGCCGCCGATGCCGGTACCGGCCGCCCGCGAGCTGCTCGGCGTCAAGGACCGGCGGCCGGCGGGCGCGGCGGCGCCGACCGCGCAGTGAGCGGGCTGCCGGCGGGCCACAGCGCGGTGGCGGCCGATGTCGCCGGCCCGGGTGTGGAGCTCGTCGAGGTCGTCCGGTCCGGCGTGATCGAGTGCGTGCACCGGGGTTCGGTGATAGCGCTCGACCCCGCGGGCGGCGTGGCGATCAGCGCCGGCGAGCCGGACCGGCCGTGCTTCCCGCGCTCGGCGAACAAGCCGCTGCAGGCGGTCGGCATGCTCCGCGCCGGCCTGCGCCTCGACCCGCCGGATCTCGCGCTCGCGGCCGCCTCGCATTCCGGCGAGCCGGCCCACGTCAGCCGGATCCGTGACCTGCTCGCCCGCGCCGGCCTGCCGGACAGCGCGCTGGCCTGCCCGCCGGCGCTGCCGCTCGACGAGCACGCCGCGCACGCCGTGATCGCCGCCGGCGCCGGCCGGGACCGGGTCCTGATGAACTGCTCCGGCAAGCACACCGCGATGCTGCTCACCTGCCTGTCCAACGACTGGCCGCTTGAGGGCTACACCGACCCGGCGCACCCGCTGCAGACCGCGCTGCGGGCCGCAGTCGAGGACCTGGCCGGGGAGCCGGTCGGCGCGGTGGGCGTGGACGGCTGCGGCGCACCGCTCTTCGCGCTGAGCCTGACCGGGATAGCCCGGGCCTACGCGCGCCTGGTCACCGCCGAGCCCGGCACGCCGGAGCGGACCGTCGCGGACGCCATGCGCGCTCATCCCGACCTGGTCGGCGGGTCCGGCCGAGACGTCACGCTGCTGATGCGCGGCATGCCCGGGCTGCTGGCCAAGGATGGCGCGGAGGGCGCCTACGCCGCCGCGCTGGCCTCCGGTGCGGCGGTGGCGGTGAAGATCGTCGACGGCGGCGGGCGGGCCCGGACGCCGGTCCTCGTGGGCGCGCTCCGCCGGCTCGGGATGGACGCGCCCGTGCTCGACGAGCTGGCCGAGCAGCCGGTGCTCGGCGGCGGCGCGCCGGTCGGCGCGGTGAGGCTGCGGGCCGGCGCGCTCGACCCCGGCTGAGCCGGTTCGAGATCGGCGCCCGGGAAGCCGTCGCAGCGGTCCGCAGGATCGCGTCACCGGCGGCGCGACATGACCGGACTTGCCGCCGGGTGCCGCCGGTTCGGGGGTTCCGCGCACCAGGCCGGGCGAGGAACGGTACGGTCCCCGCCGTGGGCGAACGACGGCCGATCGCGTCCCTGGTGGACGGTGGCACCAACAGCCTGCCGGCGCTCTACGACTCGTATGCAGACCGGCTGTACACGTACTGCTACTCGCTGCTGTCCGACCCCGACCTCGCCGCCGATGCACTGTCCGACTGCCTGATCGTCGCGGCCCAGCGGGTGGGTCAGCTGCGCAAGCCGGAGCGCCTGCGTTGCTGGCTCTACGCCCTCGCGCGCAACGAGTGCCTGCGCCGCCGGGCCGACGCGGAGGAGTTCGCCGACGTCGATGAGGAGCTCGCCGAGCTGGCCGGCCGGCACCGGCTGGGCGTCATCGAGATCACCACGCTGCTGGGTCTCCCGTTCGACGTGGTCGCTGGCCAGGTGAATGCGGTGCTCGCCGCTGACCCGGGCGCGGCGCCGCTCCTGGAGGCGCCCACCTGGCCGCGGGAACAGCTCGTCATCGCACCGGACGCCGATGAGGCCGGGCATCGTGCCGCGCTGGCGAAGCGCGCCGGCCCGTACGACGAGGACGGCTTTCCGCTGCCGCTCGACCGGCGCCGGATGATCAGCGGCCGCGTGCTGGCCTGGTCGACCGCGGCAGTGGTGCTCGTCGTGCTGGCCCTGCTCGTCGTGCTGCCGCGCAGCGGCGGGGATGCCGGGTCGCCGGCGAGCACCGGGGTGGCTTCGGCCGCGGACGTCACCGGCCCGCTGTCGAGCGTCGGCGCGTCCACGCCGCCGACCCCGGCGTCGTGGCCGCCGGCGAGTCCGGCCGCCACGCTGATCGCGCCGACGCTCCCCGCACCTGTCCCGTCGTCGCCGAGTGCTCAGCCGGCGCCGTCAACGGCGCCCCGCAGGTCGTCGCCGAGCAGCGCTGGGGCCGAGCCGCCGCGGGTACGGATCGGCGCGCAGAACGAGTCCGCGCCGGCCTGCGATGAGACGTGGACGGCGGGCGCGTGGGCGTTCGTGCACAGTGACGATGTCGGGCGGGTCGTCGCGCGGTGGACGGGCGGTGGGCAGGAGCGGACGGTGCCGATGGCGGGGTCCGGCCGCAGGTGGCAGGCAGACCTTACCGGCCTTCCGGTGAACACCGTCGTCACCTGGAGCGTGACGGTGACGACCACCGACGGCACGGTCGCCCGGTCCGGCACGGAGACGCTCTCGTACGACTGCGAGGTCTCCTCGGCGGGGTGAGCCACCTCACGTCGCTACTGCTTGCAGAGTGCTTGCTCTAGCTAGCACTGCGGTCTAGAGTCGGTGGTGCACGACGCTCCATCGACGGGCGATCGGGCGAGAGGAGGCGCCAGCCATGCCGGCACTGTCCATGCGGGAACTCGGCGAGTACATCCGCGAGCAGCGCCGCGCCGCGCAGGTCTCCCTCCGCCAGCTTGCCCGCTCCGCCGGGGTGAGCAACCCGTACCTGTCCCAGATCGAGCGGGGACTGCGCAAGCCGAGCGCGGAAATCCTGCAGCAGATCGCCAAGGGTCTCCGGATCTCCGCCGAGCAGCTCTACATCCACGCCGGCATCCTCGACGAGCGCGTCAGCGACGACAGCGTCGTCACCGCGATCCTCGCCGACGCCGGGCTGACGGAGCGGCAGAAGCAGGTCCTGCGCGACATCTACGAGTCGTTCCGCAAGGAGAACGCCGGGCGGTCCGCCGACGCGTCCTGACCGGCGCACCCACCGGCACCAACCACACCAGCACGCAGAGGAGACACGCATGCCCACCACCAGCGACCTGAAGAAGTACGGCGACGAGGCCCGCAAGCCGCTGTTCGCCGCGGTCGGCGCGACCGAGCTCGCGTACGGCCAGATCGTCAGCCAGCTCAAGGACCTGCCGGTCGAGGCGCAGGCCCGGCTGAAGAAGGTGTCCGGCGAGACGCAGAGCCAGCTGAAGAAGCTGTCCGAGCGCGCCCAGTCGGGCGTGTCCTCGGTCGACCCGGGCCAGGTCACCACGAAGGTCCGGGAGAGCGTCCAGGGCTACGTCGCGCAGGCCAGGCAGGCGTACGCGAGCTACGCGGTGCAGGCCAAGGACACCTACGACTCGCTCAGCCACCGCGGCGAGCTGGCGGTCCGCCGGCTGCGCCGGCGGCCGGAGCTGCGCGCGGCGTTCGACTCGACCGAGGCGCTGCTCGACCGTGCCGAGAAGGCCGTCGAGAAGGCCGAGGACTCGGTGACCATCAAGCCGGCGTCCACGTCCGCTGCCCGCAAGGCACCGGCGCGCAAGGCCCCGGCCCGCAAGGCGACCAAGGCCTGATCACCCCGGCCTGACCCCGCCGAAGGCCCCCGGACCTCCCGCCCGGGGGCCTTCGTCATGCCCGGGGGCATCCTCCGGCAACCTGGCCGTACTCTTGCCTGGTGGGCTTTCTCTCCGGCACCGTGCTCGGGCTCATCGGTCTCGCCGTGCTCGTCCTGCAGGGCTGGGCGCTGATCGACTGCGCCATCCGTCCAACGCCGACCTTCGTCGCGGCCGGCAAGCTGACCAAGCCGGCGTGGCTCGCGATCACCGGCGCCGCGCTGGTGATCGGCCTGCTCTTTGGCGTGCTGAGCATCTTCGGCATCGCCGCCGTCGTCGGCTCGATCGTGTACCTGGTCGACGTGCGTCCGGCGGTGCGCGAGGTGCAGGGCGGCGGCAACCGCTGGTAGGCGCGGCGCTGGCCGAGCGGTAGATCAGGGGTTGGTGGCAAGCCGGCGCAGGTCGACCGCGGCGGGCAGGTCGCCCGGGCGCAGGCGGTAGAGCTCGAGCCGCAGCTCGAAGTACTTGTCGGTGGTGCCGACGTACTCCATGCCCAGCCGGCGGGCCACCGCCGTGGACCGGCGGTTACCCGGCCGGACCACCGCGAAGACCTCCTCGATCCCGGTGCGGAACGCCCGCTCCGCCGCCGCCCGGCCCATCTCGGTGGCGTAGCCCTTGCCCCAGTGGTCGGGATGCAAGTGCCAGGCCACCTCGACGTCCTCGTCCACCGGTGGCAGCGGCCGGAGCAGCACGCTGCCGATCGCGACGCCGGGATTCGACCGCTCCTCGATTGCCCAGACGCCGTACGTGGGGTCGCTCGTCGGCCGTGACCACCGCTCCACCCGTTCCGCGATGTCGCCGGATTCGGTGGGCAACCAGCGCGCCACCTCGTACCGGGAGTAGATGTCGTTGGCCGCCTTCAGGTCGTCGTCGCCGACCGTCCACGGGCGGGCGATCAGGCGCTCGGTGGCGAGGACTGGCTGCACACTCCGACCGTATCCGTGGTCCGCGCGCTGTGTACAACACCGGCTCGTCAGGGCGCGCTGGTCAGGGGCGGCCCGTCAGGTCGACGCGACGGCCGACCACCGGACGGTCAGCTCGCCGAGCCGCCACCGGCTCCGACCACCCACCACCGGCCAGCCGTCGTCGGCCAGCCGTTCCACCGCGGCCGCCCAGCGGTGCCGGGGTCCGAACGCGGCGTACCCGGCGGTCGTCGCCCACGCCCGGTCGAACGCGACGAGCAGCTCGTGCACCGGCTCACCCGGCCGGTTCCGGTGGATCAGCGCCTTCGGCAGCCGCTCGGCGAGCTCGCTCGGCCGGTCCAGGCCGGTGCTCCGGGCCGCGAGCGTCAGCGTGAGCGGGCCGCCCGCGTCGAGGGCGACCCAGCAGGCGCGACGGCCTGGCTCGTCGCTGCTGCCCTCGACGAGCAGCCCGCCCGGGGCGAGCTGGCCGCGCATCACCGTCCAGGCCCGCGCGGCCGCCTCCTCGTCGTACTGGCGGAGCACGTTCAGTGCGCGGACCAGCACCGGCCGGCGGCCGGCGAGCTCGAAGCTGCCCAGGGCGAAGTCCAGCGCGGGCGGCTCGGCAAACCGCTGCGCCGCGGCGACTCGCTCCCGGTCCACCTCCAAGCCGAGCACCCGGGTGTCCCGGCGCACGTCCCGGAGCCGGTCGGCGAGCTCGATCGTGGTGACCGGGTGGGAGCCGAAACCGAGGTCGACCACGAGCGGGTCGACGGCGTCCCGGAGGCGGGCGGACTGGGTGCCGACCAGCCAGCGGTCCACCCGGCGCAGCCGGTTGGGACGGGTGGTGCCGCGCGTGGGCAGGCCCAGCGCGCGCGCCCGCCCCGCCGCCAGCCGCGGCGCCTTCTTCACAGCCCGTCACCATAGGGGGTGAGCTCGATCTCCGTCCGCCGCCTGCCCCTACTGTGCAAGGCATGACACCTGCGCAGGGTGAGGGGGAGATGCCGGAGCGGGAGATCGTGGTGGTCGTCGGCGCGGGGCCGGGCCTCGGCCTGGCGATCGCGCGGCGGTTCGCCCGGGAGGGCGCCTCGGTGGCGCTGCTCGCTCGCAACGCGCAGCGGCTCGCCGGCATGGTGGAGGAGCTGCGCGAAGCCGGCGCGTCCGGGCACGCGTTCGTCGCCGACGCCGCCGACCCGGACGACCTACGCTCGGCGCTGCGCGCCGTCCGCGTGTCCCTCGGCGACCCGACCGTGCTGGTGCACCACGTGTCGGTGCCGGTGCCCGGCCCGCCGACCGAGCTGGACTACGCGGCGTTCACGGCCGGCCTCCATGCCGGCGTCGGCGCGCTGGTGGTCGCCGCGCAGGAGCTCGCCCCGGCGATGCGGGCGGCCGGCCGCGGCACCGTGCTCGTCACCGGCAGCGCGGCCGCGGTCCGCCCGTCGGCCTCGTACGCCGGGCTGGGCGTGCAGAAGGCCGGCGTCCGGTCGCTCGCGCTCAGCCTGGCCGAGGAGCTGGCGCCGGACGGGATCCACGTCGCGACGGTGACCGTGATGGGCCTCATCCGCCCGGGCACGTACTACGACCCGGAGCGCATCGCCGAGCAGTACTGGGCCCTGCACACCGAGCCGCGCTCGGCCTGGCGCACCGAGCTCGTCTACCAGCGCCCGTAGGGTTGTCCGGGTGGAGGAGCGGAGGGGGGTGGCGCTGGCGCCGCTGACCACGTTGCGGCTCGGTGGCCCGGCGGCGCGGCTGGTCGAGGCGACCAGCGGCGGCGAGATCGCGGCGGCGGTCCAGGCGGCGGACGAGGCGGGCACGCCGGTGCTGCTCCTCGGCGGGGGCAGCAACCTGGTGCTCGCCGATGACGGGTGGCCGGGCGTGGTGGTGCTGCTGCGGTCCCGCGGGGTGGAGGCGGTGACCCGCGACGGCGAGCGCGCCGTGCTGACCGTCGAGGCCGGCGAGCCGTGGGACGAGCTGGTCGCCCGGGCGGTCGCCGAGGGCTGGTCCGGCCTGGAGTGCCTGTCCGGCATCCCCGGTCTGTCCGGTGCCACGCCGGTGCAGAACGTCGGCGCGTACGGCCAGGAGGTCAGCGACACGATCCTGACGGTCCGAGTCTGGGACCGCGCCGCGGCCGCCGTGCGCGACCTTCCGCCCGAGCGGTGCGGCTTCGGCTACCGGGACAGCGTCTTCAAGCATTCCGCCCGGTACGTCGTGCTGTCGGTCACGTTTGCGCTCGCCGCCGACCCGCTGGCCCGCCCGATCCGATACGCGGAGCTGGCCCGCACGCTGGGCGTCGCCGCCGGCGACCGGGCCAAGCTCGCCGACGTGCGCGACGCCGTGCTGGGCCTGCGCCGGGCCAAGGGCATGGTGCTCGACCCCGCCGACCACGACACGTGGAGCGTCGGCTCGTTCTTCACCAACCCGGTGCTGTCGCCGGCCGCGCTGGCCGACCTGGAGGCCCGGTTGCAACCCGACGAGACGTACCCGTCCTGGCCGTCCGGCGGTGACACCAAGCTCTCGGCGGCGTGGCTGATCGAGCGGGCCGGGTTCGGCAAGGGATACGGGTCCGGCCGGGTCCGGGTGTCGAGCAAGCACACGCTCGCGCTGACCAACCGCGGCGGCGCCACCACCGCCGAGCTGGTCGCGCTGGCCCGGGAGATCCGCGACGGGGTGCTGATGAGGTTCGGGATCGGCCTGCGGCCCGAACCGCTGCTGGTCGGCGTCGAGCTCTAGGAGGCCGCTGAACCACCTGAGCGGTCCGTCGGGGCGTTCCACCTGCCCGATCGGGCAGGATTCGTGCTGCGGAGACGTTGGGGCTCTGGAGTTGCCGCCGCCGAGGAGGTACGTCGTGTCCGTAGCCCGGGTGACCCCCATCCGGCGTGGGCTGCCGCGCCGGGTGGCGACACTGTCGGTGCATACCTCGCCTCTGGACCAGCCCGGCACCGGCGACGCCGGCGGGATGAACGTCTACATCGTCGAGGTGTCCCGCCGCCTCGCCGAGATGGGCGTCGAGGTGGAGGTCTTCACCCGGGCGACCTCGAGCGATCTGCCACCCGTAGTCGAGTTGGCACCCGGCGTGACCGTTCGACATGTCGCGGCCGGGCCGTTCGAGGGTCTCGGCAAGCACGACCTGCCCGCCCAGCTCTGCGCGTTCACCTCGGCCGTGCTGCGGGCCGAGGCGCAGCAGGAGCCCGGCTGGTACGACGTGATCCACTCGCACTACTGGCTGTCCGGGCAGGTCGGCTGGCTGGCCCGGGACCGCTGGGGGGTGCCGCTGGTGCACTCCGCGCACACCCTGGCCAAGGTGAAGAACGCGGCGCTGGCCGAGGGCGACCAGCCCGAGCCGCTGGCCCGGCTGATCGGCGAGGAGCAGGTCGTCGAGGTGGCCGACCGGCTGGTCGCGTCCACCGACGACGAGGCCAC
>JBKOXW010000061.1:0-12034 GCA_046744115.1 Actinomycetota bacterium
AGTCCCGCCATGCCGGCCTCATCGGGCGTCTGCTCGGCGAACCCGGACATCAGCCGGTAGGTCGTCGCTCCCATGAGGGCCGTGTGCTCCTCCTGCTCCTCGAGCCACCCCAGGTACTCGGGCCCTTCCATCCCCCAGAAGCCGGGCCAGCCCTCCGCGGCGCCGTAGCCGTCGAGGGAGATGATGAAGTCCACCATCAGGCTCTGCATCGACCTTCCTTTCGTCGGATGCGCAGCGTCAGCTGCTCGATTGTCGCCTGCTGCCGCCGCTCGGTGTGGGATCCAGCATGCCGTTCGGGCCCGGCATGGATCGGTCAACGCCGACTTCCCATCCGATCAGCGGTGTCGCCACTCGTCGCGGAGCCCGAACGCACGCTCATGCCGCGGAGCGCGCTCCCGCGCGACCTATGCCGTGGAGCGGCGCTACGGCTCAAATCCGCTGAGCGGCTCTACCGCACCCCGCGTGTGAGCGGGCCCAGGCGGGCCCTGCGCGGGCCGCACTCGTGCCGGCGTGTCCATAGACCGGCTTGGTCCGACTAGCGGATCGCCGAGCCCCAGTGGGTCTCGTCGCGTACGCGGCGTTTGAGCAGCTTTCCGCCCGGGTTGCGCGGCAGGGGGTCGGGCCGGACGACGACGTACTGGGGAATTTTGAAGTCGGCGATCTGTTCGCGCAGGTACGCCAACACCGCCGGCACGTCGATGGTGCCGCCGGGTGCCGGCACGAGCACCGCGCCCACCTTCTCGCCCATCATCTCGTCGGGTACGCCGACCACCGCGGCGTCGAATACGCCAGGTGCACCGGCCAGCGCGTTCTCGACCTCGACGCAGTACACGTTCTCTCCGCCACGGTTGATCATGTCTTTGGCTCGGTCGACGATGTAGACGAGGCCGTCCGGGTCGATGCGGGCGAGGTCGCCGGTCCGCAGCCAGCCGTCGACGAACGTGGCGGCGGTGGCCTCGGGCTTGTTCCAGTAGCCCGCGACGACGTTGGGCCCGCGGACGAGAAGCTCGCCGACCTCGTCGTGGCCGAGCTTGTCCACCCGGACGTCGCAGACCGGGGCCGGGAAGCCGACCGAATCGGCATGGTCGGCGTACTCGTGCGGCAGATAGGTGGCGACGCTGGACGTCTCGGTCAAGCCGAACCCGTTGCCCACCCGCGCCTCCGGGAAGTCCTTGATGATCCGGGATACGAGTTCTGGCGCGATTGGTGCGCCGCCGTACGAGAGGGCGCGCACGGAGGACACGTCCGTAGTAGGGAATCGTGGATGGTTGATCGCCAGCCAGTAGATGGCCGGCACCGTGGTGAGCACGTCGATCCGTTCGTCCTCGATCGCCTTCAGGAACGCGCCGACCTCGAACTGGGGCATGATCACGGTGGTGCCGCCCAGGTACACCTCGACCAGCAGCTGGCTGTTGCACCCGGTGACGTGGAACAGCGGCACCGATACCAGCGTCCGCGACTCGCTTCCGTGCTCCAGGTGCAGGATCCGTCGGCAGGTTTCACAGTTCGACAGGAAGTTGGCGTGCGTGGTGACCGCGCCCTTGGGGAAACCCGTCGTGCCGCTCGTATAGAAGATCGCGGCAGGGTCGTCCGGCCCGGGGTCGTCGGTGACGTGCGGCTCCCCATCGGGCAGCGGCCGACCTGGCACGACTACGTAGGCGGCGCCGCTGTCCGTCACCACGTAGCTCACCTCGTCCTCGGTGAGCCTGGTGTTGACGGGTACCACGATGCCGCCGGCGAGGATCGTGCCGAAGAAGGCGAGAACCCAGTCGATCCCGTTGCCGAGCCGGATCGCGACCCGGTCCCCGCGTCCCACGCCGGCGGCGCGCAGGCCGCCGGCCACTCGCGCCGCGCGGTCCCACAGCTCGCCGTAGGTCAGCCGCGGCCCGTCGCCCGTCTCGGCCAGCGCCTCGCGGCCAGCGTCTCGGCCCACGGTGTCCCGGAACATGTGCAGCAGGCTCGGTGGCAGCCCGTCGTATCGCTTGATCCTGTCCGGCCCCCGCGTCACACCTGTGGTGTCGAACGGGGCGATCACGGCCGGCTCCCGGTGAAGTACCGCCGCGGGTTGTCCACCAGCATCTGCTGGATCTGCGCCTCGGTGACGCCGGCCTCGCGCAGCGCCGGGAGCACGTCGTCGCTGATGAACTCGTAGTGCCAGTTCGGCGCGACCGCTGCCCGGATCTCGTCGTGGGCGGCGCCGAAGTAGTCGATGAAGCACGACGAGTCGTGCGCCAGCACCATGCGGTCCGCGTAGCCGCGTGCGGCCAGCGCCGCGACGGTGCGTATCCGATCCGCCGTCGGGTTGAACACGTCCAGCCCGAAGCGGTCCATGCCGAGCGTCGCACCCGGGTCGGCCAGCTCCATCAGGTAGTCCAGGTCGTTGCTGTCCCCGGCGTGCCCGATGACGACCTTGGTCAGGTCCACGCCCTCCTTGCCGAACAGGTCGAGGGCCAGCCGCGCCGACTGCGCCGGGCCGGACGTGTGCACCGTGATCGGGGCGCCGGTCGCGACATGCGTGCGAGCGACGGCGCGGGCGATCCGTTCCACCCCCGGCGTCAGGCCGGCCGCCTCGACGCAGCACTTGAGGAAGGCTGCTTTCACGCCGGATTCGCCGACGCCGTCGACGATGTCGCCGGTGAAGTCGGCGACCATCGGTTCCGGGGTGTCCAGCAGCAGCCCGGGGCCGCGGTAGGCGTACTGGTGCGGCAGCTCCTCGTACGCGTACAGGCCGGTCGCCACGATGATGTTCAGGTCGACCTGCTCGGCGATCCGCTGGATCCGCGGGATGTACCGGCCGATCCCCCACACCGTCGGGTCGACGATGGTCTTGATCCCCTTCGCGCCGAGAGCGCGGAGCTTGGCCACGGCATCCGCGACCCGGGCCTCCTCGTCCCACCAGCTCCCGGCGCCGTAGTTCTGCACGTGCTCGGTCGACAGCACGAAAACGTGCTCGTGCATCAGCGTCGGCCCGAGATCGTCGACCTCGACCGGTCCCTTCACGGTCTCCACTGTCGGCACCGGACCCCCTCTCCACGCGGCGGGCGGCGCACGTGGTACGGCGGTGGTCGGGTGCGACTGCCGAACGTCCTGCCGCGCTTCGACACTCCGACGTGAGCCAGGTGAATGCTTTGTCCCACGCAGCGACGCACCGCGCAAGGGAATCGATCCACCTCCTCGACCCCGTCGGGGGGCGTAGGCGGGCCTGTTACGTTGATCGAGCCTGGACGATGACAGTCGGGCCTGGCTGAGAAGCATGAGCGGATGCGTCGACCTCGAGCCACCGTCCGCACGTCCAGCGGTCGGCGTTCGCCGGGTTCCGGTTCCCAGCCGAGGTGATCACGGTCGCGGTCCGCCGGTACCTGCGCTACGGCCTGTCCTACCGGGATGTGGAGGAGCTGCTGGCCGAGCGTGGCATCGAGGTCGATCACGTCACGGTGTACCGGTGGGTGCAGCGGTTGACACCGATGTTCGCCGACGCCGCCCGCCCGCTGCGGCACGCAGCCGGCGATCGGTGGTTTGTCGACGAGACCTACGTGAAGGGTCATGGGCCGGTGGCGGTACCTGTACCACCGTGGCTTGCGGGGTCCAGCTGTCGGCTCATCGTCCGACTTTGGCTCCCCTCTGTGTCAATAGCCCCGGTCGGGCCGTGGGAGGGTGCGCCGACGCTTGGTCGGCGTCAACGTCGTTCAGCCGTGGGCTGCTCCACGTTGACGCCTCGGGCGCGTCGGCGCCCGGCGGCAGTTGCCCGGGGCCGGTGGGGGTTCGCGCTGGCCATCGGGGCGGGTAGGTTCGCGGATGCGGGTCCGGGAAGTGGCTTGTCCGAAGAGCCGATCACCGGGGTGAGGTCGGCCGCGCTGGATGTCAGAGTCGCCCCCGAGTGCCCTCCCGGGCCCGCCTCGTCCTGGCTGGCCTGGTTGGCTTTGACTGCGTCGGCGACCAGCTGCCGGTAGACCACATCGGACAGTCGTCGGCGCCGGCAGCGCAGGGCTTCCAGCGGGGTCTTTCCCTCAGCGAGCTTCCGCTGGTAGTACCGGCGGCCGGGGGTGTTGTGGCGGATCTGGACGACGGCGGCGATGTAGAGGACGTGGTTCAGCCGCCGGTTGCCGGCTCGAGACAGCCGGTGCCGGATCTGCTCGCCGGAGGAGGCGTCGATCGGGGCGGTGCCGGTCCAGGAGGCGAACCGGTTCCGATCCAGCATCGACCATGCCCCCACGGTCCAGGCGGACGACGTGCACGCCGTTATAGAGGCGCTGGGCGTCGGCCCGGTCGAGATGTTCGCGAGCAGTGGCGGCGCGGTGACCGCGCTCGCGCTCGTGGCGGCCCACCCCAACGACCTGACCACCCTGGCGGCACACGAGCCCCCGCTGATCTCGGTGCTCCCCGACGCCGAGGCCGCCGAGCGCGCCGCGCCGGCGTTCGGGACGCGTACGAAGCCAAGGGGTCGGGTGCCGGCACGGCGGCCTTCATCAGCTTGCCTAGACGACGCAGAACTCGTTGCCTTCGGGATCGGTCATCACCACGTGGTCGACCTTGCCGCTGTGCTCGTCCAGGTGCTGTACGGCGCCGCCGGCCGCGACGAGCCGGTCGACCACAGTCTGTATCCGGCTCCGGCGTAGATCCGCCGGCCTGTTGCGGCCACCGCTCACCTTCAGATCGACATGGACGCGGTTCTTTACTCCCTCGTCCCGGATTTAGGTGTCGACTCTGCGGTAGACGAGGTCGAAATCGGTCGTGTAGTTGGTGCCGTCTTCGGCGATCTCCCAGCGTCCGATGATCGTGTTCCCGTCGGCACTCAGGGTCGCTGTGAAGCGCTGGGAGAACGGCTCGCCCGACCGCCAGAGCTTCCACTCGCCGTTGCCGATGCTCATCTCGTAGACGCGGCACACGCCGCGCTCGTCGGAGTACAGCTGGAAGTACGTCCCGTTGGCCGCATCGCATCCGATGATGGAGACGTTGTCGGGCGCCTCGGGAAGCTCGGCCGTCCCACGCTCGACCAGATGTGCCCCCGAGGCGTGCCACTCGAAGATGACCCTTCCGCCGCCCGGCCACGGCTCTCCGTTGGGCCACGTCGCCTCGAGGGTCCACTCGCCGACCAGAGGCTCGAGCTGGCGTAACGCTTGCTCCGCGGTTGGTTGGTCCATCGATCTGCTCCTCTCACCCGTGGTGCGCTCGCATCAGCCGGCCGGTACAACCAACCCTGCAGCGGAAACTGCTGTGATGGCAGCAGTTTCTGCTGCGGGGTTGGCGTGCGAGTCCGTTCAGGGTGTCGATCGAGAGTTACCTCGTCGGGTTCTCCTGCTCGGCGCCGACGGCGCCGTACTCGAGTTCGCCCACGCGTCGGTACGTGTTGATCATGACGCCGGTGTTCGACATGGTGCTGTCGACGACGGTGAGGCCGCGCGGAAGGGTTCCGTCGCCGAAGAGGCGCTTGCCGGTACCGAGCACCACAGGGAAGATCAACAGGCCGAACTCGTCGACCAGGTCGTGCTTCAGCAGGGTCTGAATGAGCTCGCTGCTGCCGGAGACATGGATCTCGCCGCCCTCCTGCTGCTTGAGCTTGGTGACCTCCTCGGCGACATCGCCGGTCAGCAGGGTCGAGTTGTTCCAGTCGACGCTGCGCAGCGTCCGCGAGACGACGTACTTGGGGATGCTGTTCAGCTTCCTGGCGATCGGGTCCTCGTCACCGACGAGCGGCCAGCTGGAGGCGAAGATGTCGTACGTCTTCCGCCCGAGCAGCAGCGCACTGGCCCGGTCGACGATCTCGACCATCGTCCGGCCCATCTGGTCGTCGAAGAACGGCACCGTCCAGCCGCCGTGCTGGAAGCCACCCTCCTGATCCTCGTCGGGCGCGCCGGGCGCCTGCATGACTCCGTCTAGCGACACGAACGCGCCCACTACCAGCTTCCTCATGTCGACCTCCTTGGTCATCGGGAGCCCGCTCGTGCGGGGCCGATCCCCATGGTGGCCGCCGACGACCATGCCTGTCAAGACAGAAAGTTTTGTCGGAGGACGGCGGTCGGGTCGAGGCCGTAGGCTCAGCGCCGGGAGCCGAGAGACAGCGAGGTGGCCACCGTGTCCGAGCGCCGCGAGCGAGATCCGCGCCTTCCGCCACGCTGGTTCATCCGCTTCGCCTGGAAGGCGCATCGCGCGCTCTACCGCCTGACCGGCGGCCGAGTGGGCCTGTGGCGCCCGAAGCCCGGCCGGTGGGGCACCCTGCGCCTGACGACGACCGGGCGCCGCACCGGCCGCGATCACAGCGTGATCGTCGGCTACTTCGAGGATGGTCCGAACCTGGTCACCCTCGCGATGAACGGCTGGGGCGACGGGGAGCCGGCATGGTGGCTCAACCTCCAGGCCCATCCCGACGCGACGGTCGATACGGTCAGCGGACCCCGCCCGGTGCGCGGACGCGCTGCCGAGCGCGACGAGCGATCACGGTTGTGGGCCAGCTGGCGCGACATCGACGCCAAGCTCGACGCGTACGCGGCACTGCGGTCGTCCGAGACCGCGGTCGTGATCTTGGAACCACGACCGCGGTCCTCACTCGCCTGACGCCGGCGAGCTCAGCAGTTGCCGAGGCCGGCGATCGACACGTTGAAGTTGTCGCCCGCGCCGTGGCCCTGACCGTCACCCCAGCCCGCGACGCCGACGAGTCGATCGCTGAACAGCCGTGACCCGTACGTAATCTTGACGTCCCAGTCGCCCGGCGACCACGTGTTCAAGGTCGTGCGCGAGACCAGGTTGCCGCTACGCCGGACGTCGACTCGTGCGCTGCCCACGATGTGTTGCTGCGAGTTGGCCAGGACGAGGGTGCTCGTGCACGTTCACAGCACGGGGCGGCGGCACGCGGCCGCCGCCCCGGCTGGGTCGGTCAGAGTCCTGCGACGTTGAGCAGCCGCTCCTTGGTGACGTCCGGGTCCTCGAAGTCGAACCAGTCGAGGGTTCCGGCCGCCTGCAGGGCCGCCTTCACTTCGGACGGCGACGCGGTCGGGTGGGTGGCGATGTAGAGGGCGGCCCCGCCCGCGACGTGTGGGGTCGCCATCGACGTGCCGGAGATCGTGTTCAGGCCGCCGCCCTTGTAGGTGGACAGGATGCACACGCCGGGTGCGATGAGGTCGATGTCCTCGCCGAAGTTGGAGAAGTCGGCGAACGTGTCGTCGATGTCGAAACGGCAGGTGGGCTCCCCCCCGCCGCCGGGCAGGCCGTCGAAGTCGGCCAGCGCGCTCACCGTGATGACCTCGTCGTAGGCGGCGGGGACACGGGCGGCGGCGTCGCTGGCCAGGTTGCCGGCGGCCACCGCATAGGTGACGCCCGCGGCGACCGAGTTGCAGATGGCCAGGTGTTCGGCGTCGCCGTTGGTCCGACCGCAGTTGCCGTCGTCCGCGCCGGGTCCACTGAGGCTCATATTCGCCACCTCGATTTGCCCGGCGTTCGCCGTCACGAAGTCGATGCCGCAGATCACGGTCGCGGTCGTGCCGGAGCCCCTGTTGTTGAGCACCCGGACCGGCCAGACCCGGGCCCCCGGCGCCACGCCGACCACACCGATCGTGTTGTCGAGCGCGCCGACCGTGCCCGCGACGTGGGTACCGTGCCCGTTCCCGTCGTCCGCGCTCTTGCCGGTGGAGCAGTTCCGGGCACCGGCGGTGTGGACGTTCAGATCGGGGTGGTCGAGGTCGATGCCGGTGTCGATGACTGCGACGTCGATATCGACGCGCGTGTCGACGCCGTCGATCGCGGCGGTCGGGCTCAGCTCGGCGTCGACCCGGTCGATGCCGGTCGGCACCGCCTGGACGTCGATGCTCACGGGGCGGTCCGGCTGGACCCAGGCGACGTGCGGGTCGGCGGCCAGGCGCCTGGCGGCGGCCGCGCTCATCGGGGCCGCGTAGCCGCGGAGCGCGTGGCTGTAGACGTGACTCGGAGAGACCCCGTGGGCGCGCGCGTGGCCGGTGACCGCGGACGCGCTGACGCCGTTGTTCATCACGACGATGTACTGGCCGGTCGTGCCGGCTTGGCCCGCTGGTGCGGACGCGGGTGATGCGGATGCGGCGCCGGCCGGGATGATGCCGAGCGCCACCAGTGCGCACGCAGTCAGCGCGGCACGGAAGCTTCGCTTCATGATGGAGCTGCCTTTCAACGGTGAGATGGGACGGATGCAAGTCACGTGCAGGCAGTTGTGCCAGCATCAAGGCGGCGGTCCGCGCTCCCGGGCTGCGATGCCGAGAGGGGTGCGCGCGCTGATCCGTCCTCGCACGTAGGCCACATGCGCCAGCGGAAGCTCCCCGGTTCGGCCGCCCAGACGATGTGCAATTAGACCATTTCGCCGAGACGGCGCACAAGCACCCACCGTGGGCGAGGCCTGAGCTGTTCGCCATACGGTGAGTCGGACACCGATCATTGCCGATCGCGAGGACGCGCCGCGGGTGGTTGGCAGGCGCCTGGTTCCTCGGGTTCTCGTCTTGAGAGGGGGTGACATGGCAGCGGGTGGCGAGGAGCGGCTGGCCGGGAACGTGGGCGGGGCCGTGCGAATCGGCGACGCTGTGCACCGGCCGGTCGGGCCATGGACGCCGGCGGTGCACGCGTTGCTGGATCACCTTGGGCCCCGCATGCCGTGCGTCCCGCGGGTCTTCGGCTACGACGACCAGGGCTGTGAGGTGCTGTCATACCTTCCCGGCCGGGTCGTCGACATCGATACGGAGATGCTCTCGCCCGGGCAGATCGTCTCGCTGGTGCGCTGGACCCGCGCCTTCCACGAGGTGGTCGCGGGATTCTCCCATGCCGGGCCGTGGCGGTTCTTCCCCGTAAAGGACCCGACGCTGATCGGCCACAACGACATCGCGCCCTACAACGCCTGTTTCGATGGGGAGGACCTGGTCGGGGTCTTCGACTGGGATCTCGCCGGCCCGACGACTCCGCTATACGAGCTGGCGTTCATCGCCTGGAACTGCGTGCCCCTGTGGCGGGACATCGGCGCCGAGCCGGCCGCGGCCCGGCTGCGGCTGATCGCGGCGACCTACGGCGGGCCGGCCGCCCGGCAGATCCTGCGTGCCGTGCCGCCGCGGATCCGGCTCATGCTCGACGGCATTCCCGCCGCCGCAGCGGCCGGCGACGCAGGCATGGCGAACCTCCTCGCAGCCGGCGAGCCAGACCTCTCCCGCCGGTCGCTCGCCGACCTGACCGAGCGGATCCCGGTGATCGACTTCTCCCTCATCTGAACCAGCAGCGCCATACGAGCCGATCCCGGCCAGGCAGTCTCTCATCGTCGATGCAAGAACGTGGGTCTAGCCCGATGAGTTCGCGGGGAACGCTGTCTCTGAAGTGGTGGAGCGTGCCGACCGTGCACGCCCGGGAGGGTTTCGACCATGCGCAAGCTGATCGTCTGCAACATCATCTCGCTCGACGGCTACTACTCCGGGACCGGCGGCAACGTCATGGCCATGCCGTTCGACGAGGGCTTCGACGACTACAACGCCGAACGGCTCCGGGCGGCGGACACGCTGCTGCTCGGCCGCACATCGTACGAGGGATTCAGGGACTACTGGCCGCCGATCGCCGACAGGCCTGACGTCCGGCCGGTGGAGCGGGAGATCTCGCGCCTCGACAACGCCATCGAGAAGGTGGTCGTGTCGGACAGCCTGACCGCTGACCGGACCGCGCCGTGGCACAACAACACCCGCATCATCGGCCGGGCCGACGCGCCCAAGCAGGTCGCCGAGCTCAAGAGCGGGCCGGGCCGCGAGATCCTCGTTTTCGGCAGCCACAAGCTCTGGAACAGCCTGCTGGCCCACGGCCTCGTCGATGAGCTGCACCTGATGATCGGCGCCGGTGTCCTGGGCGACGGCGTGCCCGCGTTCACCGGCCGGCCGCCGGTGTCGCTGCGCCTCCTCGGCACCCGCACCTGGGACGGCTCCAGCCTGGTGCTCACCCGGTACGCGGTCACCCCGGCGGCTTGAACGAGTCCGCGGCAGCCTGGATCCGGGCCACGTACGCACGCCACGACGCCTCGTCGACGTCGTCGTGATCGGGGCCGCCGCGCCCGTCGATGAGCTCGCGGATGATGTCTGCATGGCCGGCGTGCTGGGCGGTCTCGACGACCATGCGGATCAGCAGCACGCCGAGGGTGGTGTCGCGCCGGTCCTCGGGCCAGTGCGCCACCCGGCCCGGCGCCGACAGGTCGAGCTCGGCGATCGTCTGGTCGGCGTGCGCGCACGCACGCCGGTAGAGCCCGACGATGTCGTCAGTGGACTCGTCGGGCGTGGCCCACATGTCGGCGCCCTCCCAGATCGATCCGTCCTCGATCCACGACATCGTCTCCGGCGGCGGGCGCTGGAACGACTCGCCGAGGTACCCGTACTCCAGGCCGGCCAGGTGCTTCACCAGGCCGAGCAGGTTGGTGCCGGTCGGTGTCATGGGCCGCCGGCGGTCATACTCGCTCAGATCGTCGAGTTTGGACAGCAGCCCCGCCCTGCTGACCTGCAGCTTGCGATGCAGCTCCGCCTTCACGTCGGACACGGAGGCTCCCCTCTCATGCTGGATCCGTCGTCGATCGCGTGGTCCAGCGAGAGATGACCTGCCGGTCGACGAGGTGCGGTGGTGAGTCGAGCGGTGCCTGCGCGGGCATCCGTCCCGCGATGGTCACGCGCTGAGTCCAGGAAAGCCGCCGCTCGGCGGGCTTGGGCCGGCTCCACAGCTCGACCGTGATGTCGTCGGCGCCACTGTGGACCCGGACGTGGGTCAGCACGAAGGTCGGTACGAACACGGGCGGAGCGCCGAGTCGCGCTGGGACCGGTTGGAGCTGACGCAGCCAGCATCCGGTGTTGACGACGGCGACCCTCCTCCCGTCGGCCCGAACGAGCTGCGTCATCGACGGCGAGTGGGTGTGCGCGGAGACGAACACCGCGATCTCCTGGCTGGTGACACCGTCGGACAGGGGCGGTCGGCCTTCCGACAGCAGGAACTCGCGGATCCGCTCCGGCTCCGACCCGGACGCCGCGCCGCGCAGCCGCGCGCCCACGAACGAGATCACCCGCCCGGCCGCCCGTCGGCTCACCAGGTAGAGGACGACGAGAACGGCGATGAGAAGCCCCACGTCGTAGGCGACCTCGGCGGTGATCGTCCACAAGGTACGGAAAGCGTCGTCGGACGCGCGAAGCAGGGTCGCCGTGGCGAGTATGACCATGTGGGCGCCGAACAGGACGGCGAGCCATCGCACGGCCTCGTCGAAGAACCGGTAGAAGATGCGCCCGGCCAGCCACTCCGGAATGCCGGCGAGGGGGAAGACGTAGCTCATGTCCCGTAGGTCGACGCTCCCGACGACACGGCGACAAACAGCAGCCCGGACAGCACCGCGGCGGCGCCGACCAGCGCCACGCCGAAGCCCTCCCAGGCGGCGATGTCCTCGTGACTCACGCGTCCTCCCCGGGGACACAGTGCTCCTCCCGCGGTCAGGGGCAGCCTTGCGGCCGACCACAGCGCCGGTCAAGGTGGGCCCATGCGGACCGCGGTGCTGTCGGACATCCACGGGGTCCTGCCGGCGCTCGAGGCAGTGCTGAGCGAGCCGGATGTGCGGTCCGCCGACCGCATCGTGCTCACCGGGGACCTCGCGGCCGGGCCGCAACCGATCGAGACGCTCGACGCGCTGTGCGCGCTCGGCGAACGGGCGGTCTGGGTGCGCGGAAACGCCGACCGCGAGCTGGTCACGCTCAGCCGCGGCGGCGAGACCTCGATCCCGGACCCGATCGCGACCTGGGCAGCCGACCAGCTGCGCCCCGGCCAGGTCTCGCTGCTCGACTCGCTGCCGCTGACCTTCACAGCCGAGCTCGACGAGCTGGGCCGCACCGTGTTCTGCCACGCGACGCCGCGCGACGACGAGGAGGTCGTGCTGGTGGACAGTCGACCCGAGCGGTGGACGGAGGTTCTGTCCGGGCTTGACGAGCCGGTGTCCACAGTGGTCTGCGGGCACACGCACATGCCGTTCGTACGGCTGGCCGACCGCCGGCTCGTCGTCAACCCCGGCAGCGTCGGGATGCCGTACGGC
>JBKOXW010000313.1:0-7689 GCA_046744115.1 Actinomycetota bacterium
GTGTTCGTGGCCGGGCGCGGCGCCCGGCACGCCCGCGCGGCGCTGGAGGCGCTGGCCGACCGGTGCGGCGCTCTGCTCGCCACCTCGGCCGTGGCCCGCGGGCTGTTCGCGGGCAACGGCTGGTCGCTGGACGTCTCCGGCGGGTTCGCCTCCCCGCTCGCCGCCGAGCTGATCCGCGGCGCGGACGTGCTCGTCGGCTGGGGCTGCGCGCTGAACATGTGGACGATGCGGCACGGCACGCTGGTCGGGCCGGACACCACAGTCGTGCAGGTGGATCTGGACTCGGACGCGATCGGCGCGCACCGGCCGGTCCACCTCGGCGTGCTCGGCGACGTGGCGGAGACCGCCGCAGCCGTCGGGGCAGAGCTGGCCGGCCGCGGTCACACCGCCACCGGTTACCGCGACCGGGCGCTCGCCGACCGCCTCGCCGCCGAGGTCCGCTGGCGGGACGTGCCGTACCCGGACGACAGCACGGCCGACCGCATCGACCCGCGGACGCTGTCCATCGGGCTGGACGAGCTGCTCCCGGCCGAGCGGGTCGTTGCCGTCGACTCCGGCAACTTCATGGGCTACCCAAGCGCGTACCTGTCCGTGCCGGACGAGCGGGGCTTCTGCTTCACGCAGGCGTTCCAGTCGATCGGGCTCGGGCTGGCCACCGCGATCGGCGCGGCGCTGGCCCGGCCGGACCGACTGCCCGTGGCCGCGCTCGGCGACGGCGGCGCGCTGATGGGGATTGCCGAGCTGGACACCGTCGTCCGGCTCGGCCTGCCCATGGTGGTCGTGGTCTACAACGATGCGGCGTACGGCGCCGAGGTGCACCACTTCGGCCCGGACGGACTGCCGCTGGACACCGTGCTGTTTCCGGACACCGACATCGCGGCGATCGGGCGCGGGTTCGGCTGCGCCGGCGTGACGGTCCGCCGGCGGGACGACCTGAAGGGCGTCGCCGACTGGCTGGCCGGAACGCGGGACGCGCCGCTCGTGGTTGACGCGAAGGTCACCGCCGAGCACGGGGCGTGGTGGCTGGAGGAGGCCTTCCGCGGCCACTGACCCCCGTCTGGCGGTTGCGGGCCCGCTTTGTCACCGTGGGTGTCTGCGTCAGCGACCCGGGAAGGGTGGTGGGACATGACCGATCGCGATCTGCTCGGCCTCGCCCGCCTGAACGACAAGCACGGGGTGCTCTCCATCTACCTGACCGCCGACCCGTCGGAGCTGCCCGGCTCGCATCCGGCCTGGCAGATCCGCATCCGGGGCGAGCTCGCCGCGCTGCGGGAGCGGGTCAAGGCGGAGGGACCGCGGGACCGCTGGCTCGCGCTCGTCCGCCGGCTCGGCAGCCTCGAGACGACCCTGGAGGCGCTGCTCGACCCGCGCGAGCACGGCCTCGGGCGGGCGCTGTTTGCCCCGCTCGCCGACGGCGAGGTCCGCCAGGTGGCGATCCAGCTGCCGCTGCCCGACCTCGTCGTGCTCGAACGGACGGCGTACGTGCTGCCGCTGCTCACTGCGTACGAGCTGGGCGCGCCGGCCGGTGTCGCGGTCGTATCGCGGGAGAGCGTGCAGCTGCTGCACTGGGCGCTGGGCAAGGCCGAGCCGGTGAAGTCGGTCCGGTACCCGGCGCGGGTCAACGACCGTGAGCCCGGCCTGACCCCGGCCGCCCATCCGGAGGCGGCTCAGAAGGGGCCGGCGTACCGCGAGCTCATCGAACGGCGGTTGGAGGAGAACGTGAGCCGGTTCATCCGCGCGGCCGGCCACGAGACCCGCTCGCACGCGCTCGCGCGCGGCTGGGATCTGCTGGTGGTCGCGGGCGACGCCCACCTCGCCGAGACGTTCGAGGCCGGGCTGCGGGAGCAGGGCAGCCAGCTTCAGGTGGTCCACGTCCACCACGTGCTCTCCTCGGCCACGCCGGTCCAGGTGGCCGCCGCGGTCGCGGACGACCTGCTCGCGGCCCGGACCGCCCGCCGGTCCACGCTCGCCGAGCAGGCCCGGTCGGCCGCGCTGGCCGGCGGACCCGGCGCGTACGGCCTGGACGACACGATCGACGCGCTGAACGAGGGCCGGGTCGCCCGGCTGTTGCTGGACCGCGCCGGGAGGTGGCGCGGGCACCGTGCCCCGGACGGCCGGCTCGCGCCGCTGGACGAGCAGCTGCCCGGCGTCGAGCCGGACGAGCTCGTGCCCGACGAGCACCTCGCCGAGCGCATGGTCGAGCGCGCGCTCGCCACCGGCGCCGCCGTCACGGTGCTGGACGGCGCCGAGGCGGAGGCGCTCGCCCCGGCCGGCGTCGCAGCCCTGCTGCGCTGGTAGCGGTGACTGTGCGCCGGCGGGTGTAGCCAGCCGCCAACGTTGGTCGGTTCGGCCGGTAGAGAAGGCGCACGCTGTGGTCGCGCCCCTCTCGACCCGGGATGTGGCTCGCCTGCGTACATCGCGACGCGAGACGAGGAGCCGAGCCCATGTCCGTCGACCCGTTCGAGTTCCGTGGCTTCGGGGCCTCGGACTCCGACGCCGACTCCTAGCCGCCGAGTCCTAGACGACGAGGGCGCCGCCGGACTCGCTTGCCTCGCGCACCTCCGTGCCAAGGCCGCGGCAGGCCTGCGTGAACCGGCGGGCCATCCAGGCGGCCTCGTCGGGGTCGGCGCGCCGGGTGCGGCAGAAGTCCAGCGCGATCGGGTACGCCTCCACCCGCTGCGGCCCGCGCTCGTCCAGCGTGACCCGCCACAGCAGGCCGAGGTCGTTGCGGAGCACCGGGTCCACCGCGTAGTCGTCGAGGAAGTCGCCCAGGTCGAACAGCACGGGCCCGGCGACGCCGTGCGGCACGTGCGCGGAGTGGCCGGCGACAACGGTGGCGCCGGCCTCGGTGAGCGTGGCCGCGGCGGCGCGGACGTGCGGCACGGGCGAGGAGACCATGTTCGGCCCCCAGTGCGGGGTGACGAGGACGGCGTCCGCCCCGCCGCGCGCGGTGCCGATCGCGTCGGTGACCCAGCCGGACACGCCGCTGCGCAGGTCCGCGTAGGCGACGCCGGCCCCGTGGTCGGTCGCGGCGAAGTCGCGCGGGTGGTCGGTGAGGCCGAGGACGGCGAGCCGAAGTCCCCGCGCCTCCAGCACCGCGGGCCGCCGGGCCGCGTCGACGTCCGGACCGGCGCCGACGGCCGCGATCCCGGCGCCGTCGAGCAGCGCCAGCGTGTCCAGCAACGCCTCGGCGCCGTAGTCGAGCGCGTGGTTGTTCGCCAGCGTCACGCAGTCCACACCGAGACCGAGCAGGACGTCGACCGCCTCCGGCGGGGCGCGGAAGAAGAACGGCTTGCCGGGGTCGGGCCAGCGCTCGCCCCGGCTGGAGATGCAGCATTCCAGGTTGAGCACGACGAGGTCGGCCCGGGCGAGCTCGGCGACCTCCGGCGTGACGAGCGACCGCGGGCCGGCAGAGCCGATCGCCTCGGCCACACCGCGGCCGAGCATCGTGTCCCCGAGCAGGGTCACCGTCACGCTCACACCTGACAGTCTGGCCCGCTCCGGTCGTTACGGAAGGGTGACGTCGGGCGGACCGTGGCGGGTCGGCCGCCGATCCCTGCCTAGGTTGGGTGGATGCGCGTGCTGGTGACCGGCGGCGCCGGGTTCGTCGGCTCCCACGTGGTCGAGGCTATGCTCCTGGCCGGGCACGAGGTGCGGGTGCTGGACGCGCTGCTGCCCGCCGTGCACATCGGGCCGCCCGAGATCCCGGCCGGGGCGACGCTCGCGGTCGGCGACGTGCGGGACGCCGACGCGGTGACCGCGACCGTGCGCGGCGTCGACGCCGTCTGCCATCAGGCGGCCATGGTGGGCCTGGGCGTCGACGTGGCGGACATGCCCGCGTACGTCGGCAGCAACGACCTCGGCACCGCCGTGCTGCTCGCCGCGATGGCCCGGGCCGGCGTGCGCCGGCTGGTGCTGGCCAGCTCGATGGTGGTCTACGGCGAGGGCCGCTACACCTGCGCCGAGCATGGCGAGGTGGCGCCGGGACCGCGCGATCCCGCCGCGCTCGCCGCGGGCCGTTTCGAGCCGCCCTGCCCGCGCTGCGGCGCGTCGCTCCACTCCGGACTGGTCGACGAGGATGCCCGGCTCGATCCGCGCAACGTCTACGCCGCGACCAAGGTGGCGCAGGAGAATCTCGCCGCGTCCTGGGCCCGGGTCACCGGCGGGTCGGTGACCGCGCTGCGCTACCACAACGTGTACGGCACCCGGATGCCGCGCGACACGCCGTATGCCGGCGTGGCCGCGATCTTCCGGTCCTCTCTGGCGCATGGTGAGGCCCCCCGGGTCTTCGAAGACGGTCGGCAGCGGCGCGACTTCGTCGACGTGCGGGACGTGGCGGCGGCGAACGTGGCCGGGCTGGACCGGTTCGAATCGCCGGGCCTACTGCGGGCGTTCAACGTCGGCAGCGGCGTCCCGCGCACGATCGGCGAGATGGCTGGGGCGCTCGCGACGGCCTGCGGCGGGCCGGCACCGGTGGTCACGGGGGAGTACCGGCTCGGCGACGTCCGCCACATCACCGCCTCGTCCGAACGTGCCCGCGCCGAGCTCGGCTGGCACCCGCGGATCACGCTCGACGCCGGGATGGCCGCGTTCGCCGCGGAAGCCGGCGTGCCCCAACCGAGCTGACCGTCGGAACGCGCCACCGGTGGCGCGCTCCTGCGGACAGCCGGACCGTTGCGGCGAACTGCGTCCCCGGCGCCAGCGCCGCGACCGCCACCGCGTCGGCCCAGCGGTCGACGTCGCGCAGCGACGGGAGCGGCGCGACGCGCAGGCCGGCAGACCGCAGCGCGGCCAGCGCCAGACGGCCGGTGTCCGCTGTGGACATCGGCACGTCGACGACGAGCCTCGCCCACGCCGGGTCGCGCAGGCCGAGCGCCCACCAGCCGCCGTCCTCGGCAAGCCCGAGCACGGCGTCCGTACCGGGCCTGCGCAGCGCGGCGACACACCGGTCCAGCAGGTCCGCCGTCACCTGCGGGGTGTCCATGCCGATCTGCAGGATGGTGGCCGGACCGTCCGCGGCCGCGGCCGCGAAGCCGGCGGCGATCCGTTCCCCCAGCCCGTCGCCGCGCTGCGCGACGACCGCGATACCCGGCGGCACGCCGGTCAGCAGGCCGTCCAGCGCGAGCACCCGCCGGTCCACATCGGAGCGCCGCACCGCGCCGAGGGTGTCGGCCAGCGCCGCGCCGGCCAGCTCGGCCGCCTCCTCGGGAGTGCAGGGTGGACAGAGCCGCGTCTTCGCCCGGCCGGGCTGGGGCGACTTCGCCAGGACGAGCAGCTGGGCGCTCACCGGGACAGCACCACGGCCATGTCCGCGGTGGCCCTGATCGTGCCGAGCACCGAGCCGGTGACCTTGGACCGGGTGCCCGCAGCGCGCGGCAGGTAGTCCACGTCGACCTCGGCGATCCGCCAGCCCGCGTCGGCGGCCCGCAACACCATCTCCAGCGGATAGCCGAACCGGCGGTCCGCGATGCCGAGTCCGAGCAGCGCGTCGCGGCGGGCAGCCCGCATCGGCCCGAGGTCGCGCAGCGGCGCCCCGGTCCGTGCCCGCAGCCGCCGGGCCAGGACGGCGTTCGCGACCCGCGCGTGCCAGGGCCACGCTCGGCGACGTGTCGGGCGGCGCCGGCCGAGCACCAGGTCCGCCTCGCCGCGTAGCACCGGGCCGGCCACCCTCGGTAGCTGCCCCGGGTCCAGCGAACCGTCGGCGTCCACGATGCACACGACCTCGGCGTCGCAGGCGAGCAGGCCGCCGTGCACCGCTGCACCGAAGCCCCGCTGCGGCACTCGGACCACCTGGGCACCGATCCTCCGGGCGACATCGGCCGAGCCGTCGGTCGACCCGTTGTCCGCCACGACCGCGCGGTAGCCGTCCGGGAGCCGGCCGAGCACCCAGGGCAAGGCGGCGGCCTCGTCCAGGCAGGGCAGCACCACGTCCGGCATGGCGGCACGCTAACCGGCGGGCTGCGGCGACGACCCTTACAGACCGCGAACGGGATCGGTGCCGCGTTCCGCCGCGCGTCGGCGCGCCGCCAGCCGGACCGCACAGGCCACCGCCGTCACGGCGGCGATCGCGGCCAGCAGGAACAGCAGGTTGCGTGGGTAGTCCAGCGGGTTCGACGACGGGTTGCCGTGCCCGCCCCGGCCGCTGAGCACTGGGATCGCGACCAGCGTCACGGCGCCGGCCACGTACAGTCCACCCTGGACGGTCGGCCGGATGGACAGCGGCACCAGCCGGGTCAGCAGCCAGCCGGCGACCGCGACCACGCTCGCGATGACCAGGTCGTGCGCGAGCACGCCCGCCACCAGCCACCGGCCCACCTCGGCCGGAGAGGTCTCGATGCCGCCGGTGAGGATGCTCCAGCCGCCGTAGGAGATCGCGGCGGCCCCGACGACGCCGAGCGCGACGCGCCACGGACCCAGCCGCGCGCCGCCCGGCCGCTGTGGGCCAGTCACGGCAGCACCTCCAGCCGGGTGACCCACTTCGTCTGCAGGACGCCGGGTCGGTTCGGGGCGATCAGCCGCAGCGGGTAGCCGTGGTCGAGCGCCAGCGGCTCGCCGTTCACGTCGAGCGCGAGCAGGGTCAGCTCGTCCGCGGCGTGCGCGTGGCCGATCCGGGACGTGCGGTAGATGCCCGCGGGTTCCAGCGATACGACCCGCGCCTCGGCGCCGTCCGGCGCGCCCGCCCGCTCCAGCAGATCCCGTACCCGCACGCCGCGCCAGCGGGCCCCTGTGCTCCACCCCTCCACGCACGTGATCGGCAGCTCGGCCTCGTGCTGCGGCAGCGCGCGCAGCTCCTCCAGGCTCAGCTCGAACGGCCGCGGCCCGGTGACGAGGAGGCGGTACGCGGGGTCGAACGCGGCCGGCATGACCCGGGCCGCCGCGGCCGTGCGGTTGACCGGAAAGCCCTGCGGCCCGATGTCCGGCCGGCGCGGGGCGAGCAGCGTCAGCCGCCGCAGCGGCGCCAGCGTCTGCCCGACCGTCGTGACGGTCACCGCGCCGACGGCAGCCGCGACCGCGATCATCACGCCACGTCGGGTCATGCCACCGCTGGCACCGGAGGCTCCGGCGGCTCCGGTGGCTCCGGTGGCTCCGGCGGCGGGACGAGCCCGTTCCGCGCGTCGATCGGCCAGCGCTCTGGCGATCACCGGCAGCTTGATCGCAAGGTGCAGCACGATGGAGCCGGCGACGATCCAGGCGACGTAGTAGTGCGCGCGCGGGAAGTAGAACCGCCACGGGTACCACTGCGCGGTGTTCACCAGCCCGGTGACGAGCTGGAAGATCGCGCTCGCCACGAGCACGAAGACGGTGAGCCGCTCGAGGCCGTGCAGCACCGAGCGGGCCGGCGGCCACACCCACAGTCGCGGGTAGACGGTCCACAGCTTCGCGAGCAGCAGCGGGATGCCCGCGATCCCGGTCGCAACGTGCACACCCTGGGTCAGCCGATACAGCCAGACCGGCCTGCTGGGGACGGTCAGCCAGTCCGGCGGCTGCTGCATGTAGTGGCTGATCAGCCCGGTGGCGAAGCAGATCGCGAACGCCGCGCCGAGCCACCGGCCGATCCGTACCGCCATGATCGGCTCGTGCCGGGGGGACCGGAACGCGCCCTCGCGGAGCGGCCCGCGCCGCAGCGCGGACGGCGGCTCCGGCAGCCGCCGGGTCAGCAGGCCACCCACGCGGCCACGGTAGGCACGC
>JBKOXW010000158.1:0-14385 GCA_046744115.1 Actinomycetota bacterium
GCGGATCCGGGCCCCGAACCGCTTCCACTCCGACGGGTCCGGCGTCTGCTCGTCCCGCCAGAACCGGTAGCCCTCGGCGGCCCGGTCGATGACCAGCTCGGCGCCCATCCGCCGGCAGATCTCGGCCTTGTCCGGGCTGGACACGACGCACACCGGGATCGCGCCGCCGTTGCGCGCGAGCTGGGTCGCGTAGGAGCCGAGGCCGCCGCTCGCGCCCCAGATCAGCACGGTGTCGCCCTGCTTCAGGTCGGCGCCGTGGTGGGAGACCAGCTGCCGGTACGCGGTCGAGTTGACCAGGCCCGGGCACGCCGCCTCCTCCCAGGTCAGGTGCGCCGGCTTCGGCATCAGCTGGTTTGCCTTGACCAGCGCGAGCTCGGCGAGCCCGCCGAAGTTCGTCTCGTAGCCCCAGATCCGCTGCTGCGGGTCGAGCATCGTGTCGTCGTGGCCCGCCGCGTCCTCCAGCTCGACCGACAGGCAGTGCGCCACCACCTCCTCCCCGGGCTGCCACTTGGTCACCCCCGGGCCGACCCGCAGCACGACGCCGGCGAGATCCGAGCCGACCACGTGATACGGCTGGTCGTGCCGTTTCGTCAGCGCGGAGACCCGCCCGTACCGCTCCAGGAACGCGAACGTCGGCACCGGCTCGAAGATCGACGTCCACACGGTGTTGTAGTTGATCGCGCTGGCCAGCACCGCGACCAGCGCCTCGCCGGGGCCGAGCTCGGGGGTGGGCACCTGCTCGACGTGCAGCGACTTGCGCGGATCCTTGTCCCGGCTGGGCAGCCCGGCGAACATATCCTGCTCGTCCTTGCGCACCACCACGCCGGAGTAGTGGTCGGGCACCCGCAGCCGGCCGACCTCGTCCAGCCGGCCGGCGAGGATCGCGTCGAGGATCTGCTGCATCGGCACCTCCGGCGCGTCGCGGTGGGAGCAGGCTACCGGCCGGTAACGCGATCCGGACAGGCTGCCGTGAGCGACGGCACAGTCTCAGTGCGGCGGCGGATCCTCGGACCGGGCGGGCTCGACGAGCTCGACCAGGACGCCGCCGGCGTCCTTGGGGTGGACGAAGTTGACCCGGGAGCCGGCGGTGCCGCGCTTCGGCCGGTCGTAGAGCAGGCGGAGCCCGCGCGCGCGGAGCGCGGCGCTGGTCGCCTCGATGTCGTCGACGGCGTACGCGACCTGCTGCACGCCCGGGCCGGACCGGTCGAGGAACCGGCCGATGGGGGAGTCCGGTCGCAGCGGCGCGAGGAGCTGGATCAGCGTCTCGCCGTCGCCGACCCGGAGCATCGCCTCGCGCACGCCCTGCTCCTCGTTCACCTCCTCGTGCACGGCCCGCGCGCCGAAGGTCTCGGCATAGAACGCGATGGCGGCGTCCAGGTCGGCGACCGCGATGCCGACGTGGTCGATGCGGGTGAACACCCTCGTCACGGTAGCCGTGGCCGCGGTCACAGGGGGCGCCGGCGGCCGGCTCGGTATCGTGAAGGACACCACACCGCCGTGCGTTCCCCGGAGGTCGCCATGCCCGGATCTGTCATCGTCAGCGGCGCGCGCACGCCGATGGGACGGCTGCTCGGCGCGCTGAAGGACTTCTCCGGCGCCGACCTCGGCGGCGTCGCGATCAAGGCGGCACTGGAGCGCGCCGGGATCTCCGGCGACCAGGTCGACTACGTGATCATGGGTCAGGTGCTGCAGGCCGGCACGGGACAGATCCCGGCCCGGCAGGCCGCCGTCAAGGCCGGCATCCCGATGACCGTCCCGTCGCTCGTCATCAACAAGGTCTGCCTGTCCGGCCTGGACGCGATCGCGCTCGCGGACCAGCTGATCGGGGCGGGCGAGTTCGAGATCGTGGTGGCCGGCGGGATGGAGTCGATGACGAACGCGCCGCACCTGCTGCCGAAGTCCCGGCACGGCTACAAGTACGGCTCGATCGAGGTGCTCGACGCGATGGCCTACGACGGGCTCACCGACGCCTTCGACCACGTCGCGATGGGGGAGTCGACCGAGCGTTACAACGCCCGGCTCGGCATCGGCCGCGAGGAGCAGGACGAGTTCGCCGCGCGCTCGCACCAGCGTGCCGCGGAGGCGCAGAAGAACGGCCTGTTCGACGACGAGGTCACGCCGGTGGAGATCCCGCAGCGCAAGGGCGACCCGATCGTGGTCCGCGACGACGAGGGCATCCGGGCCGACACGACGGTCGAGTCGCTGGCCCGGCTCAAGCCGGCGTTCGCCAAGGACGGGACGATCACCGCCGGCTCGTCGTCGCAGATCTCCGACGGCGCCTGCGCGGTCGTGGTGATGTCGAGGGCCAAGGCCGCCGAGCTCGGGGCGCCGGTGCTGGCCGAGATCGGCGCGCACGGCGTCGTCGCCGGCCCGGACAACTCGCTGCAGTCGCAGCCGGCGAACGCGATCGCCAAGGCGCTCGCGCGCGAGGGGCTGACCGTCGCCGACCTGGACCTGGTGGAGATCAACGAGGCGTTCTCCTCGGTGGGGATTCAGTCGATGCGGGAGCTCGGCCTCGAGCCGGACCAGGTGAACGTCAACGGCGGCGCGATCGCGCTCGGCCACCCCATCGGCATGAGCGGCGCCCGGATCGCCCTGCATCTCGCGCTGGAGCTGCGCCGCCGCGGTGGCGGCGTCGGCGCGGCGGGGCTGTGCGGCGGTGGAGGGCAGGGCGACGCGCTGATCCTCCGGGTTCCCGCACCCGCGTGAGCGCGCCGGCCCGGCGGCCGGCCGAGGTTCCAGCGCTCGTCGCGCGGGCACGGGAGGGCGATCCGCGCGCGGTGGCGCGGCTGATCTCGCTGGTCGAGGACGCCGCGCCGGAGCTGCGCGAGGTGGCCGCCGAGCTGGCGCCGCACGCCGGCAGGGCCCGGGTCGTCGGGCTGACCGGCTCGCCGGGGGTGGGCAAGTCGACCACGACCTCGACCCTGGTACGGGCGCTGCGCGCCACCGGTGCCCGGGTCGGCGTGCTCGCGGTGGACCCGTCCTCGCCGTTCTCCGGCGGCGCGCTGCTCGGCGACCGGGTGCGGATGCAGGACCACGCCACCGACGCCGGCGTGTTCATCCGGTCGATGGCCAGCCGCGGCCACCTCGGCGGCCTGGCATGGGCCACCCCGCAGGCGATTCGGGTGCTCGACGCGGCCGGCTGCGACATCGTGCTCGTTGAGACGGTCGGGGTCGGCCAGGCCGAGGTTGAGGTGGCGTCGGCGGCGGACACCACTCTCGTGCTGCTCGCGCCCGGGATGGGGGACAGCATCCAGGCCGCCAAGGCCGGCATCCTCGAGGTCGCCGACGTGTTCGTGGTCAACAAGGCCGACCGGGAGGGTGCCGACCAGACCGTCCGCGACCTGCGCTACATGCTCTCCCTCGGCGGGCGGCACTCGGCCGCGGGCGCGTGGCGGCCGCCGATTCTGCGCACCGTCGCCTCGCGCGGCGAGGGCATCGACGACCTCGTAGCCGCGATGGACAGGCACCGGGACTGGCTGGTCCGCACCGGCGAGCTGGACCGGCGGCGCCGGGAGCGGGCCGGCGCCGAGGTGGAGGCGATCGCGCTGGCCGCGCTGCGCGGGCGGATCGGCGACGTGCACGGCTCGGCCGCGCTGAGCGCGCTCGCCGGGCGGGTGGTGGCCGGCAAGACCGACCCGTACGCGGCCGCCGACGACCTCGTCGACACCCTCACGTCCTGACGGGCGGTCGGGGCCGGGGGAGGCGCCGCCGCCGCCGCCACCTCCCCGGGCCGTCGGTTGACTGGCCGGCAGGCCCCGCCCACGCCGGCCAGCCCGGTGGGTGGAGGGTCAGCGCAGTCCGGCGTCGATGGCGGCGGTCAGCGTGCCGTCGTCACCGTCCAGCTCCCACATCATCGTTCCGCCCAGGCCGCGGTCGCGGACGTAGGCGGTCTTGGCGGCGACGGACCGCTCGTCGTCGAAGGACCAGAACGTGGTCCCGTCGAACAGCCAGGTAGCGACGGCCGAGCGGTCGAAGTGGCGGGTGCCGGGCCGGATGGCGAGCACCTTGTAGTCATCGACGCCGGCCTCCCAGGTGCCGGGCGCGGCGGTGCCCGGCTGGTAGAGGCCGTCGTTGACGTCCGGCACCCCCGTCCAGCCGCGGCCGTAGTACGGGATGCCCAGCAGCAGCTTGCGCGCCGGCGCCCCGCCGCTCAGGTACGTCCGGATGGCGAGGTCGGCGCTGAACCGCTGCGGCGTCGGGTCGGCCTGCGGCGAGAACAGCTGGGCCTGGTGGTTCGTCGTCGGCTCCCAGGTGCCGTGCAGGTCGTAGCCCTGGATGGTGGCCCAGTCCAGGGATTGGAACACCCCGCGCACGTCCACGCCGGCCGCGATCTTGGCCGGGTCGGCGGGCAGGAACGCCGACAGCTGGTAGTGCTTGCTGACCTGCCGGCCGTACGCGTCCAGCTGGCGGCGGAACTCGGCGAGCAGCAGCACGAAGTTCCGCTTGTCCTCGCGCCGGACGATGTTGCCGGGATTGCCCTCCGAGGCCGGCCATTCCCAGTCGACGTCGATGCCGTCGAACACGCCGGCGGCCGCGCCGGGACCGCCGGCCGGGTCGCCGTCCAGCTGCGGCAGGTTGCCCTTGATGAACAGATCGATGCAGGAGGCGACGAAGGCGCGCCGGGACTCGCCGGTCAGCGCCGCGTCGGAGAAGTACTTCGACCAGCTCCAGCCGCCGAGCGAGATCAGCACCGACAGGTTCGGGTGCCGCGCCTTGAGCTTGCGCAGCTGGTTGAAGTTGCCGCGCAGCGGCTGGTCCCAGACGTCGGCGACGCCATCCACGCTCGTCGCCGCGTCGTAGCTGCGCTGGTAGTCGGCCCAGGCATCGCCGGCGCCCGGCTCGTTCCGCTCAAAGCATCGGCCGTCCGCGCCGACGTTGGCGAACGCGTAGTTGATCGTGGTCAGCCGGCTCGCCATGCCCGTGGTCTCGACGTTCTTCGGGAAGAACTGGCGGCCGTAGATGCCCCACTGGACGAAGTAGCCGACCTTTCGGTAGTCGCGACCGTGGTGGTCGTGGCCCTGCCGCGTCGCGCCGTCGACGCCCACGGTTGCCGCAACGGCCGGATCGGCCGCGGACGCGCTGGGCACCAGGCCCAGGCCGAGGGCGAGGACTGCGGCCACGGCCGCGAGGAGTCGGCGGGGGCGAGGCGACATGGTTCCTCCATCCAGCCGTGCCGAACTGGCTGGACAGGACTAGACCAGACTAGACCAGCCGGTGTCAAGATCGACGCGTAACGTACCCGCATGCCGAAGCCGCTGGGGCTGCCGTTCGATCCGATCGACCGGGCGGCGGAGATCTGGGAGCGGACCTGGGGCCCGTCCTCCGCGATGCAGGTCGCCACGTCGGTGATGCGGGTGCAGCAGATCCTGCTGGCCCGCTACGACGAAATCCTCCGCCCGCACGGCCTCACGTTCGCCCGGTACGAGGCGCTGGTACTGCTGAGATTCAGCCGGTCCGGCGCGCTGCCGCTGAAGGTGGTCGGCAGCCGGCTGATGGTGCACCCGACCAGCGTCACGAACACGATCGTCCGGCTCGCGACCGCCGGGCTGGTGGAGCGGCGGCCGAACCCCCGGGACGGGCGCGGCGTGCTGGCCGCGATCACCGACCAGGGTCGGCGGGTCGTGGAGGCGGCGACCAAGGACCTCACCGCGGCGGACTTCGGGCTGCAGATGCTCACCGAGCCGGAGCGCGCGGCCCTGTTCGGCGGGATGCGCAAGGTGCGCGCCGACGCCGGCGACTTCGTGACCGATGCCTCGGCCGGCGGCGCTGGTCGTACATAATAGGACGTCCTAGTATCAACCGCATGGACGCTGAGCAGCCCTCGGACGCCGAGCAGATCGCCGCCGGGCGAGAGCGCTGGCAGGCGCGATACGACCGCGCCAGCACGCGCGATGCCGACTTCACCACGCTGTCCGGCGTCGAGGTCGATCCGGTGTACGGCCCGCCGGCGGGCGGCGCCGCGTACCCGGGCTTCGACCGGATCGGCTGGCCCGGGGAGTTCCCCTTCACCCGCGGGCTGTACCCGACCGGGTACCGGGGCCGGCCGTGGACGATCCGCCAGTTCGCCGGCTTCGGCAACGCCGAGCAGACCAACGCCCGGTACAAGATGATCCTGGCCGAGGGCGGGCACGGGCTGTCGGTCGCGTTCGACATGCCGACGCTGATGGGCCGGGACAGCGACGAGCCGCACAGTCTCGGCGAGGTCGGCCACTGCGGCGTCGCCATCGACTCGGCCGCGGACATGGACATCCTGTTCCGCGACATCCCGCTCGCCGAGGTCACCACGTCGATGACGATCAGCGGGCCGGCGGTGCCGATCTTCTGCATGTACGTGGTCGCGGCCGAGCGACAGGGTGCCGACGTCGGAGCGCTGAACGGCACGCTGCAGACCGACATCTTCAAGGAGTACATCGCGCAGAAGGAGTGGCTCTTCCCACCCGAACCCCACCTGCGGCTGATCGGCGACCTGATGGAGTACTGCGCGCGCGAGATACCGGCGTACAAGCCGCTCTCGGTGTCCGGCTACCACATCCGGGAGGCCGGCTCGACGGCCGCCCAGGAACTGGCGTTCACGCTCGCCGACGGGTTCGGCTACGTCGAGCTGGGCCGCTCGCGCGGGATGGACGTGGACGTGTTCGCCCCCGGCCTGTCGTTCTTCTTCGACGCGCACATCGACTTCTTCGAGGAGATCGCGAAGTTCCGGGCGGCGCGCCGGATCTGGGCCCGGTGGCTGCGCGACGTGTACGGCGCTCGCACCGAGCGGGCTCAGTGGCTGCGGTTCCACACCCAGACGGCCGGGGTGTCGCTGACCGCCCAGCAGCCGGACAACAACATCGTGCGCACCGCGATCGAGGCGCTCGCCGCGGTGCTCGGCGGCACGAACTCGCTGCACACGAACGCGCTGGACGAGGTGCTCGCGCTGCCCTCGGAGCGCGCCGCGCAGATCGCGCTGCGCACCCAGCAGGTGCTCGCCGAGGAGACCGGGGTGGTCAACGTCGCCGACCCGCTCGGCGGTTCCTGGTACCTCGAGGCGCTCACCGACGAGCTGGACCGGCAGGCCGAGGCGATCTTCGCCCGGATCCGGGACATGGGCTCGGACGGGACGATGACCGCAGGGATCCTGCGCGGGATCGAGGACGGCTGGTTCTCCGCCGAGATCGCCGAGTCCGCGTTCAGGTACCAGCAGCAGCTGGAGAAGGGCGAAAAGCGGATCGTCGGCGTCAACGCCTACGCCAACGCGGGGGCCGAGGAGGAGCTGGAGATCCTGCGGATCAGCCACGAGGTCGAGCGGGAGCAGCGGCGGGTGCTCGCCGCGCGCCGCGCGGGCCGGGACGACGCGGCCGCCGCGGCCGCCGTCCGCCGGCTGGTCGAGGTCGCCCGCACCGAGGAGAGCATGCTGCCCGCCATGGTGGAGGCGGCTCGCGCCGAGGCAACGCTCGGCGAGATCTGCGGCGCGCTGCGGGCCGAGTGGGGCGCGTACGCCGAGCCGCCCCGGTTCTGAGCCGCTCGCGCTAACGAGCCCCCGCGCTCGCTCGTTAGGCTGGGGGCATGCAGCCCGGACGACCCGCGGGAGCCGCGGGTGGACCCTCGAGCCAGGCCCTGTCGGCGGCGCTCGCCCGCGCCGTCGACCTCTCCGGCCTGAAGGCCCGCGCCACCGCACCGGCACCCTCCGGGCCCGGCCAGGCCCCGGCCCCGGAAGGCTCGGGCGAGGCCGCGCCGACCGGCGGACGGCCGTACATCATCGACGTCACCGAGGCGACCTTCCAGGACGAAGTGCTCGAGCGCTCGTTCCAGGTGCCGGTGGTGCTCGACCTGTGGGCCGAGTGGTGCGGTCCCTGCAAGCAGCTGTCTCCCGTGCTGGAGAAGCTCGCAGGCGAGGGCGGCGGCTCGTGGGTCCTCGCCAAGATCGACGTGGACGCGAACCCGGCGCTGGCCCAGGCGCTGCGGGTGCAGGGTATCCCCGCGGTGAAGGCGGTCTTCCAGGGCCAGCTCATCGGCGAGTTCACGGGCGCGGTGCCCGAGCCGCAGGCGCGCCAGTTCATCACCGCGCTGCTGGAGGCGACCGGCGGCGCGGAGGCTGCCGCCACCGCGAACGGCCAGGCCGCGGAGGAGCCGGAGGACCCGCGGGTGGTGGCCGCCGAGGACGCGGTCGCGCGTGGCGACCTCGCCGATGCCGCCCGCCGCTACGAGGAGATCCTCGCCGCCGACCCCGGGCATCCACGAGCCACGGACGCGCTGCGCGAGGTGGAGTTGCTGCGCCGGGTGGCCGAGGCGCCCTCGGACGCGGTGACCCGTGCCGACGCCGCGCCGGACGACGTCGACGGGCAGCTCGCGGCCGCGGACGCCGAGCTGGCCGCCGGGCAGGTCGACGCCGCGTTCGGCCGGCTGCTGGCGACCGTACGGCGCACCGGCGGCCCGGACCGCGACCGGGTCCGGGACCGGCTGGTCGAGCTGTTCGCTGTGGTCGGCCCGGACGACCCGCGGGTCGCCCCGGCCCGCCGCGACCTGGCCAACGCCCTCTTCTAGGGACACAGGGCCTAGGCCGGCGGGTACGCCAGCACCGCCTCCACAGCCGGGTCGCGTCCGGCGCGGTACGCCTCGAACGTCGGCGGCCGGTAGATCGTCGGCGCGATCCACGGCCGGCGGTCCATCGGCCATGAGTTCTGCCAGTACAGATCGGAGATGCTGACCAGCACCTTCGAATAGGGGAGCGTGACGAGCACCGTCTCGCCCACGAAGTTCGGCCGGGACCCGGTGGGCTCACCGACGAAGACCACCTCGGCGCCCCAGTCGAAGCGCCGGTGGTCCAGGTAGGCCACGCCGTTCATGGCCGCCGAGAACGTGCGGCGCCCGGTCACCACGAACAGCCGCCTCGGCTCGTGCCATCGCGGCCGGCGCGCGAGGCCGCGGAACAGCGGCGCGTGCAGGAACGTGTTGCCGCCGCCGTTGTCGCGCAGGTCGAGGACGAGCCGCTGTGGCTGATGCGTGTCCAGGACCTCGAAGACCCGGGCCCAGAAGTCGGCGAGCCGCTCCTCGCCGTCGGGCTCGGACACCTTGCGGTACCGCACGTACACCGTCTGGTCCGCGGCCAGGTGCTCGAACCAGTAGTTGCCGTGCTCGCGCAGGTACAGCGGGAGCGGGCCGCCGATCGAGTCGGTCACCCGCACCCAGTCCTTCGGCGGCACGTCGTCGAACTGCTCTGCCGCGGCCGGCACCTCGACCTCTCGGACCGTGCCATGCTCGCCGCACACGGTCAGCGGCAACCTGTCCGGGCTAGCGATCAGGCCGAGCGCGTGTGGCACCGCGGGCTTGCGCAGCCGGTCCGGCGCGTCGGCCAGGATTCCCATCGCGTTGTCCCGGCTGATCACGTCGGCGAGCCGGGTCAGCACCTCCTCGACCGGGTGGCCGCCGACGGCGAGCACCTCGGCGCCGACCAGGTCGGCGTGCTCGGGCGCCGCCGCCGTGACGTAGAGCCCGTCCGCGAACAGGTAGAGATCGACCGGCGCGTCCGAGAACTCCGGCCGGCCGGCGAGCCCGACCCTGGTGTGCCCGTCCCCGAGCCGGCGCAGCAGCGCCATCATTCGGACCACCACCGCGGCGTCGGGCAGCGCCGGGATGTCCGCGTGCAGGACCGCCACGGCGGCATCGAAGTCCGCCTCGGTCACCGCTCGAAAGGGGGCGTAGTGCAACCGCCTCACCTCCCCGGCGAGCAACGCCAGGTCGGCCCGCCAGCCCTCGTCCCGCGGCATGCCCTCGGCCTCGCCCAGCCACGCTCGCTCGGCGAACCGCGGGTCCGAGCGGAGCGCGGCGAACGCGTGGTCGGCGCCGATCGCGGCCCGGTCCCGGAAGCCCAGCTCCAGCGCGCGATCCAACCACGCCAGCGCCTGCTCGTCGTCGCCCAGCCGGGCATGGCAGCGGGCGATGTCGTACGCCTGCTGCCAGCCGAAGTTGTCGTCGGTGTCGTCCTCGTCGACGGCGCCGCCGCCGAGCTCGAGGGCGCGCTCGAACGCGTCGATGGCCTCCCGGTAGCGCGCGCAGCGGTACCGGGCCTGCCCCAGCCGGGTCCAGGTCGCGCCGACGGTCGGGTTGGCGTCGGCCAGCTGCGACCAGAGGTAGGCGGCCGCGGCCCAGTCCTCGGCGGCGAAGCGCTCCTCCGCCCGGTCCAGCAGGTCGAGGTACTCGGTGGGAGAAGCCGCCATCGTCGTCATGACGTCATCTTGACGTCATGACTGGCATCAGTCAAGCGTCAAATTGGTGCCTCGATCAGCCGGTCACGTACATGCCTTGATGTCCGAGAAGCCGCGGTTGAACGCCTTGACCCGGTCGAAGCCGACGGTGCCGCGGGCGTCGAAGAAGCCCGACGCGCCGGCGAAGGTGAGCAGCGCCTGCACGGCCTCGTCCAGGTCACCGGGGGACAGGACGATGACGTCGTCGCCGGTCCGGCGCCGGTCGAACACGTCGCCGGCGTAGCCGCCGGCCAGGCACATCGAGCCGAGCAGCGCGTCCTCGCCGCTCACGGTCCGGCCGAGCCGGCTGCGCACCGCCTGCCCGAAGGCGACCGCGATGAGGCTCATCGGCCCGAAGTCGCCGGTCTCGTCGTAGACCTTCCGCAGCGCGTCGGTGCGGTCGAAGTAGATCGTGTCGTCGGCGGGGCAGTACTGCACCGCGCTGACCGCGTCGCCGTCGCAGCGGGGTGGGTCGCGCTCGCCGTCGTACCCCTCGATGTCGGCGACCGGCTTCCACGCCCGCCCGAACGTCCGCTCGAAGCTCTGTGCCCAGAAGTCGGCGAGGTCGGCCGGCCCGAGGCTGAACGTCTGGTCGATCGGAAGGTTGCCCTGGTTGGCCTGGTCGCGCGGGTCGGTGAACGGGACCTCGGTGAACACCCGGCCGTTGTCGAACGTCGTGCAGTGCTTGGCGCCGCGCTCGAAGCCCTCCTGGAACGAGCTGATCCGGTCGAAGCCGCTGCCATGCGCCTGCCGGTCGTCCTGGTCGGCGCCGACCGGGTCCCGGAATAGCAGGTAGCCGGCGAGCCCGTGGTCGAGGTCCTGCCGGCTGATCGGGAAGTGCGGCGCCTGGCCCTTCAGCGCGACCGCGGTCCACGCGCCGGCGTAGCAGTCGGCCTGCGCCTCCACCACGATCGTCCGGTTGCTCGGCCGGGAGGTGCGCTGCTGGATCACATGGCCCCACTCGTGCGCGATCACCATGGCAATGAGGAAGTCGCCGAACCGGCGCTGCAGGTCAGGGAACAGCCCGCGCCGGTCCCAGGCGACGATGTCGCGGGACGGGCAGTAGAACGCGTTGCCGCGGATGTCGGACGGCTCGTTCGTGCATGGCGCCGCCCGGTCCCCGCTCGGGTCGATGGAGAAGATCCCCTCGATGCGCCGGTACTGCTTGCCGAACACCTCGGGCATCTGCTCGGTCCAGAACCGCTCCAGGTCCGCGACGGCGTTGCCGGCGATCCGGTCAATGCTGCCCCCGTCGCTGCCGCGGATCTCGATATCGGCGTCGGGGACGTCGCTCAGCCCGCTGGAGTAGCGACCCGTCCCGGGCACGGTCTGCGCGCAACCGGCGACCAGCAGGCTGGCCGCCGCCACCACGGCCGCGACGGTCCGGATCCTCCGCTGGGTCATACGGACATTCTGCCCGGCGGCCCCGCTGCAGGGACGGCCGATTCCGCCGTTGGGTCCGCCGCCGGGTCAGCGGGCTCGGCCGTCGTGTCAGCGGGTTCGACCGTCGTGTCAGCGGGTTCGACCGTCGGGTCGGCCGCCCGCTCCGCGGCGGCTGCCCGCCCGGCGGGGGCATGCCCGACGTGTCGCAGCCACAGCGTGCCGAGCGGCGGCACCCGAAGCGTGGCCGACCAGGGCTGACCGTGACAGGGCGAGTCCACCGTGCTGACCGAGCCGAGGTTGCCGACGCCGGAGCCGCCGTAGGCCTCCGCGTCGGTATTGATCACCTCGGCCCAGCGACCGGATCGGGGCAGGCCGATCCGGTAGTCCTCGTGCGGCACGCCGGCGAAGTTCGCCACGCAGGCGAGCACCGACCCGTCCGCTCCCCAGCGCAGGAACGAGAAGACGTTGTCGGCCGCGTCGTTGGCGTCGATCCAGGCGAAGCCGGCCGGGTCGGTGTCCTGCGACCACAGCGCCGGGGCGTCCCGGTAGGTCCGGTTCAGGTCGCCGACGAGCTGCTGCACGCCGTGGTGGTGCGGGTCGGCGAGCACCCACCAGTCGAGCGACCGGCCCTCGGACCACTCCGCGCCCTGGCCGAACTCCCCGCCCATGAACAGCAGCTGCTTGCCCGGGTGCGCCCACATGTAGGCGAGCAGCGCCCGCAGGTTCGCGAACTGCTGCCAGCGGTCGCCGGGCATCTTGGCGAGCAGGGACCGCTTGCCGTGCACGACCTCGTCGTGGGAGAGCGGGAGCACGTAGTTCTCGGAGTACGCGTACATCATCGAGAAGGTCATCTGGTGGTGGTGCCAGCTGCGGTAGACCGGCGCGCGGGAGAGGTAGTCCAGCGTGTCGTGCATCCAGCCCATGTTCCACTTAAAGCCGAAGCCGAGCCCGCCCAGATGGGTGGGGCGGGTGACGCCGGGCCAGTCGGTGGACTCCTCGGCGATCGTGATCGCGCCCGGCACTCGCCGGTACACGGTCGCGTTCATCTCCTGCAGGAACGCCACGGCGTCCAGGTTCTCCCGGCCGCCGAACCGGTTCGGCGCCCAGGCCCCGGCCGGGCGGGAGTAGTCGAGATAGAGCATCGAGGCGACCGCGTCCACCCGCAGCCCGTCGACGTGGTATTCCTCCAGCCAGTACAGCGCGTTCGCGACCAGGAAGTTGCGCACCTCGCGCCGGCCGAAGTCGAACACGAGGGTGCCCCAGTCCGGGTGCTCGCCGCGGCGCGGGTCGGCGTGCTCGTACAGCGGGGTCCCGTCGAACCGGGCGAGCGCCCAGGCGTCCTTCGGGAAGTGCGCCGGCACCCAGTCGACGATGACGCCGATGCCGGCGCGGTGCAGCCGGTCGACGAAGTAGCGGAAGTCGTCCGGGCTGCCGTAGCGGGCGCTCGGTGCGTAGTAGGACGAGACCTGGTATCCCCACGAACCGCCGTACGGGTGCTCGGCCACCGGGAGCAGCTCGACGTGGGTGAACCCGAGCTCGACGAGGTAGTCGGCGAGCGCGTCGGCCAGGTCGCGGTAGCCCAGGCCCTGCCGCCAGGAGCCGACGTGCAGCTCGTAGATGCTCATCGGGGAGGCGTGCGACGCGGTGCGGGACCGACGTCCCCACCACTCGGCGTCGGTCCACCGGTAGGCGGAGGTGTAGACGACCGACGCGGTGCCCGGCGGGGCCTCGGTGGCGAAGGCCATTGGGTCGGCCTTGTCCCGCCACCGGCCGTCCGGGCCGAGGATCGAGAACTTGTACTTCGTGCCGGCGGGCAACCCGGGCACGAACAGCTCCCATACCCCGCTGGCGCCGAGCGAGCGCATCGGGTAGGCCCGGCTCTGCCAGTAGTCGAAGTCGCCGGTCACCCGGATCCCGCGGGCCCCGGGCGCCCAGACCGCGAACGACACGCCGGTGACCGTCCCCTGTGGAGTCTCGTAGCTGCGGGCGTGCGCGCCGAGCACGTCCCACAGCCGCTCGTGCCGGCCCTCGCCGATGAGGTGCAGGTCGACCTCGCCGAGCGTGGGCAGCCAGCGGTACGGCTCGTCGACAACGTAGGTGTCCTCGCCGTAGGCCACCTCCAGCCGGTAGTCGCCGACCGGGCCGTCGAGCATCGCGGCGAACACCCCGCCGGGATGGACCTGGGCCAGCTCGACCCGCGCCTCGCCGGCGAGCACCGTCACCCGGGTCGCCTCCGGGCGGAGCGTGCGGACCACCACCCGGTCGCCGGCACCGGCCGGGTGGGCGCCGAGCACCGAGTGCGGGTCGTGGTGCGCCCCGCCGACGAGCCGGTCCAGCTCCGCCCGGCGCAGCCCGGCCGGGTCCGCTGCGTCGCGGCCGAGCACGTCGGGCCGCGTCACGGCACGCCCTGCGTCAGCCGGCTGAGCGAGCCGAGCGGGATGTGCAGCCAGGTCGGCCGGTTCCGGGCCTCGTATACGGCCTCGTAGACCGCCTTGTCCGCCTCGTACGCGCGCAGCAGCACCGTCTCCTCGCGCGGGTCCCGGCCGCTGCCCTCGGCGTACCCGTCGCAGAACGCGGCCCGGTTGCGCTCTGCCCACTCCTCGGCCCGGTAGGACAGCTGCGGGTCGCCCACGTGGTCGGCGAGCATGTGCCGGGCCGCGTAGTCGAACGAGCGCAGCATCCCGGCCACGTCGCGCAGCGGCGAGTCCAGCGCCACCCGCTCGGCCAGCGGCCGGGCCGGCTCGCCCTCGAAGTCCAGCACCACCCACCGGCG
>JBKOXW010000345.1:0-7025 GCA_046744115.1 Actinomycetota bacterium
CGTCACCGTCACGCTGACCTGGGCCGCCGACTACTCGGTGGCCGGCCGGCCGTTCCAGCCCATCCCCGGCACGACCACCACCACCAGCCCCCCGCTGACCCTGCCCGTCCGCCAGGCCCGACCCGTCCTCGTCGGCGGCTAACGACGGCATGCCCCGGGTCAGGGTCGGTGGATCGGGTCCGCCAGGCCCGACCCGTCCTCGTCGGCGGCTAACGACGGCCGGGCACCCGTCAGGGGCGGTGGATGGTGAACTCCTCGATCACCGGGTTGGCGAGCAAGGTCTCGGCGAGCTGCGCGACGGTGTCGTCGTCGACGGAGTCATCGAGTTCGAGCTCGAAGTGCTTGCCCTGCCGGACGTTGGTCACACCGTCGTAGCCGAGCCGGCCGAGCGCGGAGAGGATGGCCTGACCCTGCGGATCGAGGATCTCCGGCTTGAGCATGACGTCGACGACGACGCGGGGCACGCGACCTCCCTGGAGGCGGGTGCAGGCAGCCTACCGGTGCGGGCTACCCGCCAGCCGCGGCGACGCCGGCCGGCACCGGGGAGGCGGCACCGTGCGCCGCGAGCAGCCCGGCCACGGTAGCCGTCCCACGTGGACCGACCGGTACATCGGCGCCCGGAACGAGCGCACCCGCACCACCTGCACGCCGGCGAACGAGTCCGGGCCGGGCGCCGGGGCGACGACGAGCGCCTCGTGCCCCGTGCTGCCGAGATGCTCGAGCACCCGGACGACCGAGTTGCTGACTCCGTTGACGGCAGGGCGGAACGTCTCGGCGACGATGGCCACGCGCACACGATCACGGTGGCAGCGCCGAGGGTCCGGATCATGATGCGCAGGAGGCCGGCACGTGGCGGTCGCCTTGCTACCCGGTGGCTCCTGCCTGCTCCCCGGTGGCGCCGTCCTGCCTCGTCTTCAGGCCCGCGAGCGCCTCGCGCAGGTGTGCGACAAATGCGTCCACATCGGCCTCGGTGATGTCGAACGACGCCATCCAGCGGACCTCGTCGGTGCGCTCGTCCCAGACATAGAACGGGAACGCGGCCTGCTGCACCGGGATGACGTCCGGCGGCAGGATCGCGAACACGCCGTTCGCCTCGACCGGCCGGGTGATCCGCACGCCGTCGAGCAGCGACACCCCGGCGGCCAGGCGCTGCGCCATGCGGTTCGCGTGCTCGGCGTTGCGCTGCCACAAGTCCCCGGAGAGCATCGCCCGGAACTGGGCCGCGGCGTAGCGCATCTTCGAGGCCAGCTGCATCGCCTGCTTGCGGTGGTACCGGAACCGCTCGCCGAGCCCGGGCCGGAGGAACACCACCGCCTCCGCCCCGAGCGCGCCGTTCTTGGTAGCGCCGAAGGACAGCACGTCGACCCCGCAGCCGGCGCTCGCCTCGCCCAGCCCGACGCCGAGCGCGACCGCCGCGTTGGCCAGCCGCGCGCCGTCGACGTGCAGCGCCATCCCGCGGGCGTGCGCCCAGTCGGCGAGCGCGCGCAGCTCCGCGAGCGAGTACCGGGTGCCCAGCTCGGTGGACTGGCTGACCGACACCGCGCCGGGCTCCACCTGGTGCTCGTCCGCCCGCCCGGCGACGTGCTCGTCCAGCAACGGAACGGTCAGCTTGCCGTCCGGCGTGGGGAGGTCGATCAGCTTGCAACCGAGGTAGCGTTCCGGCGCCCCGCATTCGTCGGTGTTGATGTGCGCCGACGCCGCGCACACCACGGCCTGGTACGGCCGCAGCATGGCCTGCAGCGACAGCACGTTCGCGGCGGTGCCGTTGAACACGAGGAACGCCTCGGCGTCCGGCCCGAAGTGGCGCCGGAACAGCTCCTCCACCTCGGCGGTGACCGAGTCGTAGCCGTACGCGGGCAAGTGGTCGGCATTGACGGCCGCCATCTCCGCGAGCACCTCCGGGTGTACCCCGGCGTAGTTGTCGCTGGCGAAGCTACGCATCGGACCCTCCCGGCCAGTCGGCGAAGCGCAGGCCGGTCAGCCGCTCGTACGCCTGCACGTACTTCTCCCGGGTGCGCGCGACTACCTCCGCCGGCAGCGGCGGCGGCGGCTGGGCGGACCCGCGGTCCCAGCCGGACTCGGCCGAGGTGAGCCAGTCGCGCACGTACTGCTTGTCGTAGGACGGCTGCGACCGCCCCGGCCGCCACTGCTCGGCCGGCCAGAACCGGGACGAGTCCGGGGTCAGCACCTCGTCGCCCAGGGTCAGCACCCGCGCGGCGTCGTGGCCGTACTCGAACTTCGTGTCGGCGAGCAGGATGCCGCGCTCCCGTACCAGCTCGGCGGCCCGCCGGTAGATCGCCAGCGTCAGCTCGCGCAGCCGGGCGGCGGTCGTCGGGCCGACGCTCGCCTCGACGGCCGCGTACGGCATCGCCTCGTCGTGCTCGCCGACCGGCGCCTTCGTGGTCGGGGTGAAGATCGGCTCCGGCAGCCGGTCGCCCTCGGTGAGGCCGGGCGGCAACGGTACGCCGCACACCGCGCCGGTGGCCCGGTAGTCGACCAGCCCGGACCCGGCCAGGAAGCCGCGCGCCACGCACTCGACCGGCAGCATGGACAGCCGCCGGCACAGCATCGCCCGCCCTCGCCACACCTCCGGGATGCGCGGGTCGTCGGCCGAGACGAAGTGGTGCGGGACGATGTCGGCCAGGGTGCCGAACCACCAGGCCGACATCGCGGTCAGCACCCGGCCCTTGTCCGGGATCGAGGTGGCGAGCACGTGGTCGTACGCGGAGATCCGGTCGCTCGCGACGATCAGCAGGTGCTCGTCGTCGATCGCGTAGACGTCCCGGATCTTGCCGGCCGCGACGCGCACTGGACCGTCCGCAGTCACGCCGCGGAGTCTGCCAAACCTCAGCGAAGCGCGGCGAGGCGGTCGAACAGCGGGCCGAGCCGCGCCACGTACCGCTCCGGCCGCATGACCTCGTCCAGCCGCGCCTCGTCCAGCTCGCGGCCGGCGTCCTTGGCGCGGGCCCGCAGCGTCTCCCGGAACGGTGTGCCCGACTCCCAGGTCTCCATCGCGGCGACCTGGACCAGCGCGTACGCGTCCTCGCGGGTCATGCCGGCGTCGACCAGGTCGAGCAGCACCGCCGAGGTGTAGACCAGGCCGCCGGCCGAGTCCAGGTTGGCCCGCATCCGGTCGGCGTCCACCTGCAGCCCGGTGACCAGCCGGGCGGTCAGGTGCAGCAGGTAGTCGGTGGCCGTCGCGGCGTCCGGCAGCGCCACCCGCTCCACGGACGAGTGCGAGATGTCCCGCTCGTGCCAGAGCGGGATGCCCTCGGTGACCGGCGTGACGTACCCGCGCACGAGCCGGGCCAGGCCGGAGATCCGCTCCGACATGATCGGGTTCTTCTTGTGCGGCATGGCACTCGACCCCTTCTGGCCGGCGCCGAACGGCTCGGCGAGCTCCCGTACCTCGGTCCGCTGCCCGTGCCGTACCTCCAGCGCCACCGCCTCGCCGACGGTGGCGGCGATGGCCAGTGTGCCGACCCACTCGGCGATCCCGTCCCGCATCACCACCTGGGTCGCGACCTCGGCCGGTCGCAGCCCGAGCGCCGCGGCGACGTGCCGCTCGACGGCCGGGTCGACGTGGGAGTACGTGCCCACCGCGCCGGAGATCTTGGCGACCGCGACCGCCTCGCGGGCCCGCCGGAGCCGGTCCCGCGAGCGGGCCAGGGCGAACGCGAAGTCGGCGATCCGGTGGCCGAACGTGTCCGGCTCGGCGTGCACTCCGTGGGTGCGCCCGACCCGCAGCGTATCCCGATGCGCCAGGCCGAGATCGCGCAGCGCGGCGACGAGGGCATCGGCCTTGGCCAGCAGCACGTCGGTGGCCTCGACGAGCTGGACCGCGAGCGCGGTGTCGAGCAGGTCGGAGGACGTGAGTCCGAAGTGGACGTACGCCGCCGCCTCGCGCGGCCGGGTGTTGTGGGCCCAGGCGGAGAGGAACGCGATCACGTCGTGCTGGGTCACCGCCTCGATCGCGGCCACGGCCTCCGGCGTCGGCGGCGGAGCCCGGCGAACGGGCTCGACCGCGTCGGCGGGCACCGTGCCGGCGGCGGCGTGCGCCTCCAGGACGAGCGTCTCGACCCGGCACCACAGCGCGTACTTGTGCGCCTCGCTCCAGACCGCGCCCATCTCCGGCAGCGTGTACCGCTCGATCACACGGGCATTCTCGCAGGGCACACTCATACCGGATGCAGCCGGAGAACGAGGAGGAGCGCCGTGGCCCTGTGGTCCCGACGTGCCTGGTGGAGCCGCACGGTCGGCATGCTCCGGGTTCCCGGAGGCACAGCGACCTCCCAGGAGGATGCGTCTGTCCAGCGCGAGCCGCCCGATCGAGAGGTTGTCATCCCGGCGGGCGAGGCTGTCGAGCGGCCACCGGAGGACACGGAGCGTGCCGCGCGGCGGCGGGATCCGTGGGGGCACGAGGCGGTGCCGCGCGGGGTGCAGGTCACCGCCGCCTGGGCGTGGCGGCTGCTGGTCATCGCGGCGGCTGCGTACGTCGGCATCCAGATCATCGCCCGGATGGATCTGGTCGTCGTTCCGCTGCTCATCGCGCTGCTGCTGTCCGCGCTGCTCCAGCCGGCCGCCGGCTGGCTGGTCCGGCACGGCGCGCGCCCGGGGCTCGCCGCGGCGGTGGCGATGATCGGCGGCATCACCGTCATCGGGCTGCTCGTCTGGCTGGTGGTGCGCGAGTTCCGGCAGGGGTACGACGAGCTGGCCGACCAGGTAGAGGGCGGCATCGACAAGATCCGCGACTGGCTGGTGACCGGTCCGCTCGGGCTATCCGAGGAGCAGATCGACTCCGCCATCGACAGCGCCCAGCAGTCCCTGGAGGACAACCGGAACACGCTGACGACCGGCGCGCTCGGCGTGGCCACGACGCTGGGCCACGTCATCACCGGGGCGCTGTTGGTTGCGTTCTCGACGTTCTTCTTCGTCAAGGACGGGCGGCGGATCTGGACCTGGACGGTCCGGCTGTTCCCGCGCGACCTCCGCCCGCGCATCGACGGGGCCGGCGGCCGGGCCTGGACGACGCTGATCAGCTACGTGCGCGCGACGATCGCGGTCGCCTTCGTGGACGCGGTCGGCATCGGCATCGCGGTTGCCGTGCTCGGCGTGCCGCTCGCGCTGCCGCTGGCCGTCCTGGTCTTCCTCGGCGCGTTCATCCCGATCATCGGCGCCACCCTGTCGGGCATGGTCGCCGTCCTGGTCGCGCTCGTGGCGAACGGGCCGCTGACCGCGCTGCTCGTGCTCGCCGCGGTGATCCTGGTGCAGCAGCTCGAGGGGCACGTGCTCCAGCCGGTGCTGCTCGGCCGCGCGGTCAGGGTGCACCCGCTGGCCGTCGTGGTGGCCATCGCGGCCGGCGTGCTGCTCGCCGGCATCGTCGGCGCGCTGGTCGCGGTGCCGATCGTGGCGGTGGCGAACACCGTGGCCGCCTATCTCAGCCGCGGTGAACGCACGGTGACCCCGACCGAGCCCGCGCCGCCATAGGTGTCCGCAGGAGCGCGCCGCCGGTGACGCGGATCCGCGGACAGCCGCGGTGCGGCAACCGGCGGACCGACGCTCTCAGGCCGGGACGGCGATCTCGCCGCGGGCCGCCCGCAGCGCGATGTCGGTGCGGTGCTGGCCGCCGGGCAGGCTGATCCGGCCGACCAGGTCGTACGCGGCCTCGCGGGCCGCGGCGAGGGACGGTCCGGCCGCCGTCGCGGACAGCACCCGGCCACCGGCCGAGACGATCATGCCGTCCTCGCGGCGGCGGGTGCCGGCGTGCAGCACGCCGGGCAGGTCGGCGCCGGTGATCACGTCACCGGCGCGCGGCGGCCCCGGGTAGCCGGCGGCGGCGATCACGACGGTCACCGCGGCGCCCGCGCGCCATTGCAGCGGCGGCTGCCCGGCGAGCACGCCGGTCGCGGCGGCGTGCAGCAGCCCGGCCAGCGGCGTCTCCAGCAGCGCGAGCACGACCTGCGTCTCCGGGTCGCCGAACCGGCAGTTGAACTCCACCACCCGCGGCCCGGCGGCGGTGAGCGCGAGCCCCGCGTACAGCAGGCCGGCGAACGGCGTCCCGCGCCGGGCCAGCTCACCCACCGTCGGGCGCATGATCCGGTCCACCACGTCCTCGATCAGACCGGCCGGCAGCCAGGGCACCGGCGCGTACGCGCCCATGCCGCCGGTGTTCGGACCGGTGTCCCCGTCGCCGATCCGCTTGAAGTCCTGCGCCGGCAGCATGGGCCGCACCGCCACGCCGTCGGTCAGGCAGAACAGCGACAGCTCCGGCCCATCCAGGTGCTCCTCCACGACCACCGCGGCGCGGCCGACCGCGTGCGCGAGTGCCGCGTCTCGGTCGCCGGTGACCAGCACGCCCTTGCCGGCGGCCAGCCCGTCGTCCTTGACCACGTACGGCGGGCCGAACTTGTCCAGCGCCGCCGCCACCTCGTCCGCGGTGGTGCAGACCCGGGCGGATGCGGTGGGCACCCCGGCCGCGGCCATCACGTCCTTGGCGAACGCCTTGGACCCCTCGATCCGGGCCGCCGCGGCCGACGGTCCGAAGCAGGCGATGCCGCGGGACCGCACCGCGTCCGCCGCCCCGGCGACCAGCGGGACCTCCGGCCCGATGACGACCAGGTCGGCCCGCACGCCGGCGGCGAGTTCGGCGACCGTCGCGGGGTTGCCGGCATCGAGCGGCCGCTGCTCGGCGACCATCGCGGTGCCGGCGTTCCCGGGCGCGCACACCACGTGCGTCACCGCCGCGTCGGCACCAAGCGCCAGGCAGAGCGCGTGCTCGCGCGCACCCGCCCCGACGACCAGCACCCTCATCCGAACTCCCGCACCGGCGCAGGCTACCGACCCGGAACGAGCCCACCACCCACCACTCGCACCCGCCGGTCGATCTTCGACCACGCCCGGTCCACGGTCAGGATCCGTTCGGCCTCGACTAACGTGTCATTTCTGATGATATCGGCATTGTCAGTGACCGTGGTGCGGATAGCGAGCGTCCGAGGCGGAAAGCCGTATCAAACCCCGGCGCGCCT
>JBKOXW010000207.1:0-8764 GCA_046744115.1 Actinomycetota bacterium
CTCGGCCCAGGCGTCGGAGTCGGGCAGCACCGGCGACACGTCGGCCCGCCAGGTCACGATCCGCCCGCCCTTGTCAGTGGAGCGGACGGTCACGTCGCAGCGGGTCACCTCGGCCAGGCCAGGGACCGGTTGCTCGTCCGGCCCGGTGACAATGTACGCGGCGTCGTCCCGCCAGACGTGCCAAGCGGCGACCGGCCGGCGACCCGGCACCGTGATCCACACCAGGCCGGACTTCTTCGTCGCCTCGGCGACCAGCGGTGGCACCTCGCCCATGGCGCCAGCCTGCCACGCCCGCCTCACTCCGTCCGCCGAGCTGGTTCAAGATCGGGGCACGGGCGGGCTGACAGGATGGCCTGATGACCGGACGCGGGGCGGCGGTGGCGCGCGACGCGGAAGCGGTCACCCTGCCGCCAGGGCGGGACCTCGCGCTGCTGGTGATCGCGATCAGCGCGGTGTCCACCTCCGCGCCGCTCATCACGGTGACCGCCGCGCCAGCGCTGGTCATCGCGTTCTGGCGGAACGCGTTCGCCGCCGGCGCGCTGCTCCCGATCGCGCTGGTGCGCTGCCGCGCCGAGCTCGCCACGCTCGGCCGGCGCGGCTGGGCGCTGGCCGTGCTGGCCGGCGCGTTCCTGGCCGCACACTTCGCCACCTGGGTGCCCAGCGTGCGGCTGACCTCGGTGGCGTCGGCCACCGCGCTGGTCTGCACCCAGCCGGTGTGGGTCGCCCTGCTGGCGCAGGCGACCGGACGCCGGATCGGGCGCCGGGTCTGGGTCGGCATCGTCGTCGCAGTCATCGGCGCGGTCCTGCTGACCGGCGCCGACGTGGCGGTGTCGGCCCGCGCGCTCGGCGGCGACGTGCTCGCCACCCTTGGCGGCGTGATGGCGGCGGCGTACGTCACCGCCGGCGCCGCGGTCCGCGCCAAAGTCAGCACGACCGCCTACACCACGGTCTGCTACACGACGTGCGCTGCGCTGCTGCTCGTCACCTGCCTGCTGGCCGGCCTGGACCTCGGCGGCTACGACGGTGAGACCTGGCTGAAGATCGCCGCGCTCACGGTCGGCGCGCAGTTCCTCGGTCACTCGCTGATCAACGCCGTGCTCAGGACCACGAGCCCGACCGTCGTCAGCCTGACGCTGCTGTTCGAGGTGCCGGGTGCCGCCCTGGTCGCCGCGGTGTGGCTGGGCCAGCTGCCGGCGCCCACCGCGCTACCCGGACTGGCCCTGCTCGTCACCGGCATCGCCGTGGTGGTCCGGGCCGGCGCCCGCGCCGTGCCCGTCGAGTGACGGACTGTGATCAGGATGACAGACCGCCCGACCATCCCGTGACTAGCATCCGGGCCATGACGACGCCGCGCCCGCTCCGCGCCCGCCGATCCTGCCTGGCCGTGCCCGGCAGTTCGACCAAGATGCTGGACAAGGCCCAGGGCCTACCCGCCGACCAGGTATTTCTCGACCTGGAGGACGCGGTCGCCCCGGACGCGAAGGAGCCGGCACGCAAGAACGTCGTCGACGCGCTCACCGCGGGCGAATGGGCCGGCAAGACGCGGGTGGTCCGGGTCAACGACCTGACCACTCACTGGACCTACCGCGACGTGGTCACCGTGGTCGAGGGGGCCGGCGGCCACCTCGACTGCGTGATGCTGCCGAAGGTGCAGAGTGCCGCCCAGGTGGCGTGGCTGGACCTCACCCTGACCCAGATCGAGAAGACGATGGGCTACGAGGTCGGCCGGATCGGCATCGAGGCGCAGATCGAGAACGCGCAGGGTCTCATCGCGGTCGACGACATCGCCTTCGCCTCCGACCGGGTGGAGACGATCATCTTCGGCCCGGCCGACTTCATGGCGAGCATCAACATGCGCTCGCTGGTGGTCGGCGAGCAGCCGCCCGGTTACGACGTCGGCGACGCCTACCACTACGTGCTGATGCGCATCCTGATGGCCGCCCGGGCCCGCGGCGTGCAGGCGATCGACGGGCCGTACCTGCAGATCCGCGACCTGGACGGGTTCCACCGGGTCGCCGGCCGCTCGGCCGCGCTCGGCTACGACGGCAAGTGGGTGCTGCATCCCGGCCAGATCGATGCGGCCAACGAGGTCTACTCACCGTCCCAGGAGGACTACGACCACGCCGAGCTGATCCTCGACGCCTACGCCTACTACACCCAGGTCCGCAAGCTCGGCGCGGTGATGCTCGGCGACGAGATGATCGACGAGGCCTCCCGCAAGATGGCCACGGTCATCACGGCCAAGGGCCGCGCCGCCGGCCTGCGCCGGACCTCGTCGTTCACCCCACCCGAACTGTGACCTAGAACGCCGGCAGCGACGTGGTGACCGTGCTGCTGCTCGCCACGACCACCAGCAGGACGAACCCGACGATCGTCAGCACGAAGAACGCGGTGAAGATGCCGCCGATCCAGATCGCGGCGACGGCCAGACCGTCACCGTCCTCGCCGGACTCCTTGATCTGGCGGCGGGCTACGAAGCCGAGGATGAGCCCGACCGGCGCGATGACCAGCGACATCACCAGCGCGACGATCGCCATGGTGTTCGTGCCCCGGCTCGGCGTCCCGTACTGGTACCCGTACGCGGGCTGGCCGTAGCCGGCGTACGGCCCGCCGGGCTGCCCGTACTGGCCGTACTGCTGCTGACCGTACGGCTGCTGGCCGGTCTGGGGCTGGCCGGCCCGCTGCTGGCCGGTCTGGGGCTGGCCGGCCTGTGCCTGCCCATACGCGCCCTGCCCGTACTGGCCCTGCCCGTACTGGCCCTGCCCGTACTGGCCGTACTGCTGCTGACCGTACGGCGCCTGCCCGTACTGGGGTTGGCCGTACTGCGGCTGGCCAGCCTGCCCGTACTGGCCCTGCCCGTACTGCCCGGCCTGCGCCTGCCCCTGTGCTGGCTGGCCAGCCGCTGGCTGGCCCGGTGTTGGCTGGCCCCACGTCGGCTGGCCCCACGTCGGCTGGGTCGGGTCGGCCTGCTGCCCCCATGCTCGCTGGGTCGGGTCGGCCTCGTCGGATCCGCTCTGGTCGCCGGACGGCGTGGCCGGTGTCGACGGCTGCTCGCCGGACGCGGCGTCGGACGACCGCTTGTCCTGGTCGCCGTGTCCCTGCCAGTCGCTCATCGTTGCTCTCCTCGCTCGTCAGGTGACGGCCCACATCCTGGACCATCGTGCACCCGTTCGGTGAGGCCAGTCACATATCGGCCTCGCAAGGGCCGGGCGGATACTGTCCGGTAACCGCGCCGCCGCCGGCCGACAGGAGCAGCAGCCATGGCCCGCCTCGCGCAGACCTCGGGTCTGACCGACGTCCAGAAGGAGATCCTCGCCACCGTCCGGTCGTTCGTGGACAAGGAGATCCTGCCGTACGCCACCGACCTGGAACACAAGGACGAGTTCCCGGAGGCGATCGTGGCCGGGATGCAGGAGATGGGCCTGTTCGGCCTGATGATCCCGGAGGAGTACAGCGGGCTCGGCGAGTCGCTGCTGACCTATGCCCTGGTGGTGGAGGAGTTGGCGCGCGGGTGGATGAGCGTGTCCGGCGTGATCAACACCCACTTCATCGTCGCCTACATGATCGACCAGTACGGCACCGCCGAGCAGAAGCAGCGGCTGCTGCCCAGGATGGCGGCGGGCGAGGTGCGCGGCGCGTTCTCGATGTCCGAGCCGGGCTGCGGGTCCGACGTGGCGGCGCTGACCACCCGCGCGGAGGCCGACGGCGACGAGTACGCGATCACCGGCCAGAAGATGTGGCTGACGAACGGTGCGCGCGCCGGCGTGGTGGCCACCCTGGTGCGCACCGACGAGGGAGCCGAGTCGGTGTACCGGAACCTCACCACGTTCCTCATCGAGAAGGAGCCCGGCTTCGGCGAGGTGGCGCCCGGCCTGACCATCCCCGGCAAGCTTGACAAGATGGGGTACAAGGGCGTCGAGACGACCGAGATGGTGCTGGACGGCTTCCGGATCCCGGCTGCGGCGATCCTCGGCGGGCCCGACGCCGGGCGGGGCCGCGGCTTCTACCAGATGATGGACGGCGTCGAGGTCGGCCGGGTCAACGTCGCCGCGCGGGCCTGCGGCATCATGATCCGCGCGTTCGAGCTGGCGATCGCCTACGCCCAGCAGCGCCGGACGTTCGGCCGGCAGATCGCCGACCACCAGGCGATCGCGTTCAAGCTCGCCGAGATGGCGACCAAGATCGAGGCCGCGCACCTGATGATGGTCAACGCCGCCCGGCTCAAGGACTCCGGCGCCCGCAACGACGTCGAGGCCGGCATGGCGAAGTACCTCGCCTCCGAGTACTGCTTTGAGGTCACCAGCGAGGCGTTCCGCATCCACGGCGGGTACGGCTACTCGCGCGAGTACGAAATCGAGCGGCTGTTCCGGGAGGCGCCGTTCCTGCTCATCGGCGAGGGCACGAGCGAGATCCAGAAGACCATCATCAGTCGCGGCCTGCTCCGGGAGTACCGCAGCCCGTAGGCTCCTCGCCGTGGCCGACGGTCCGAGCGACGCCGACCAGGGCTGGCCCGAGAGCCCGCCACTCCCGCAGCAGGTGCTGCCGCCGACCGGTCCGGGCAGCCGGGCCGGGTCGGACCGCCGCCTCCGCCGGGCCCTCGCGTCCGTCGCGAGCGCCGCGGCCGTCGCCGCGCTCGGCGTGATCGCCGGCGGATACCTGGTGGCCGCCGACGACGACGACCCGGCGTCGGCTCGCTCCGAGTCGGGCGACGCCGACGCCGCCGACTCAGCGGCCAGCCCGACCGTGGCCCGGGTGCTGCTGTCCACGGAGGGCACCGCCGACTCACCGGTGACCTGGCGGGTGCGCCGCACCGGCGGGCCGGCCAGGGACGCCGTGCTCGCCGCGTTCCAGGTCTACCTCGGCACGACCGTTCGGTTGTCCGAGGCGCCCGACCCGGACGACCCCGCGATGATCCAGATCGCGGTCGACCCGCAGCTGAGCAGCCTGCGCTCGGCCGTGAGCCGGGCCGAGCAGGCGCAGCGGAGCATGCGCGGCCCGGTGCGCGCCTCGGCCTCGCTGCGATCCCTCCGCGGCCGCGAGGCGGACGTGCTCGCCTGCATCGACCTGACCGGCCAACGCCGGTACGGCGCGGACGGCGAGCCGGTGCCGGGCGTGCGCGGCACCCGGATGGCCAAGCTGGTCCGGCTGCGGTCCGACGACGGGCAGTGGAAGGTGTACGGCGTGCTGCGCGCGCCGTCCACCGTGTGCCGCCGCTGACTGGACGTAGCGCCTGATTCACCCTCGGTTGTCGGACTTGTGAATCTACGCAATTGTGGCAGTATCGGGTCGCCCTGCGCCGGGCAATGCCATGCCGGTGATGCGTGCGGCGGGCGATCGGGAACGTCTTGGCATGCGGACGGAGGAGGGCGGGTGGGCGGCGGTCTCGGCGGGAGGCGCGGGCTCGCGTGCCGGGCCGTGCTGAGCGCTGCCGTGCTCCTGGTCGCGCCGGCCTGCGGGGGTGACGACGATCCGCCGGCGCCACTCGCCTCGGCTGACTCCGATGCCGCCCGGACCGGCGCTACGTCCGCGCCGACGCCGAGCGCCAGCGCGACTGCGGCGGCGCAGCAGATGTCGACGACAGGCACCGCGCGCTCGCCGATCGCCTGGCGGACCGAACGCACCGGCGACCCGCAGCGGGACGCGGCGCTCGCGGCGTACCAGGCGTACTACGCGCTGACGGTCCGGCTCAGCGAGACACCGGACCCCGGCGACCCGCTGATCGACGAGCTCACCCTGGAGCCGCAACGCACCCGGCTGCGTGACGCGGTCGAGGCGAGCCGGCAATCCGGGTACAGCCGGCGCGGTCCGGTGATCGCCGACGCCACGGTGCGGACGCTGACCGGCAGCCGCGCGACCGTGCAGGCGTGCGCGGACACGTACGGCCAGCGGACGTTCGGCCGGGGCGGGCGCGAGCTACCGGGCTCGCGCGGGCGCCCCACCGGCTACGTCGTGACGATGCAGAACGACGCGGGCACATGGAGGGTCGTCCAGGTCCGGCTCGACGAGGCGAGCCGCTGCGGTTGAGGAGGAGACAGTGAGGTCTACCAGCGTGATGCGGACCGCTCTCGTCGCCGGGACGGTCGCCGCGGTGTGCGGCGTGCTGCCGGTGCCGGCGTTCGGCTGCGGACCCGGCGACGTCTCCTGCACCTCGGCCACCAACGACAACGGCAACCTCGGCGCCGCGACCGGCAGCATCACGATCACGGTGACCGGCGGCGGCCAGGCCGTGCGGACCAGCTCGGCCGCCATACCGGCCTCGGTCCAGCCGCCGTGCATCTACACGCCGCTGTGGAGCGGGCAGGAGGCGGCGGACAAGTTCACCGACCCGGTGTTCCAGCACATGATGCACGGGACCGGCGGCGGGGAGCTCGACCCGGTCTACCGCACGCACGCCAATGATCAGGGCATGTGGTACTCCTGGGAGTGCAGCTCGGCCCGCTTCGACGGCCCCACCAGCGCCTTCATCGACTACGTCACGCAGTGGTCGGCCGGTCGCGGGCCGATCTGGGTGCCGCAGGGCCAGCAGCCGCCGATGCCGCCGGTGCCGGCCGGGGTGCTCATGGCGCTGGCGTACGAGGCGATGACCGACTCGCTGGCCGCGCCCGAGGTCTCGTTCAACCCGGCCGAGCGGACGTTCGTGCAGCTCGACACGTGGGCCTGGTTCGACCCGGGCGCGCTGACCGACGTCGTGGTCACCGCGACCGCGCCGAACAGCCCGACCGTCTCGGTCCGGGCCAGCTCCCGCGGTGTGGAGTTCTCCGGGCTGCCGGCCGGCAGCAGGTCCGACTCCACCTGCACCGGTGGCGGGCGGCCGTGGACGCGGGCGGACATCGGCGGGTCGACGGACTGCTACCTGATCTTCGGCCGGTCCGGACGGTTCGGCATCACCACGACGATGACCTGGGACATCACGGCGAGCGGTGCCGCCCTCACCGGCCCGCCGACGGCCAGCCGGTCCTCCGGTCCGGTGCCGCTCACCGCGCTCGAGGCGCAGGCGGTCAACGACTGAGCGCCCCGCGTTCTGTGGATGGCGGAGGAGTTATCCACAGATCGCGAGAGCCCCGATGCGCGTGCCGACCGCACACCCCTAGGCTGTCGCACAACTGATAGCCACAGGACTGACATTGGTCCCGGGGGGTGCGCGGTGCACGACGGTCACGGAGGCGCGCTCGAACTCGTCGAGGCCGATGTGCGCGAGCTCGTGCGCCGGCGCGGGCTGGACCCGGCGAGCGACCCCGAGTCCGTTCGGCTCCTCGTTGATCAGGTGATCGCGGACTACCACGAGCGCGAGCTCGGATCCTCGCTGCCGCCGCTCGGCGACCGCGGTCACATCGCCCGGGCGGTGATCGACGCCGTGGCTGGGTTTGGCCCGCTGCAGCGGTACCTCGACGATCCGTCGGTCGAGGAGATCTGGATCAACGAGCCGGGCAAGGTCTTCGTCGCCCGCCGCGGCCGCAGCGAGCTGACCACCACCATCCTCACCGCCGCAGGCGTGCGTGACCTGGTCGAGCGGATGCTGCGGGCCACGGGCCGCCGGGTCGACCTGTCGATGCCTTTCGTCGACGCGATCCTGCCGGACGGGTCGCGGCTGCACGTGGTGATCCCGGACGTCACCCGCCGGCACATGGCGGTGAACATCCGCAAGTTCGTGCTGCCCGCCGGCTCGCTCGACGACCTCGTCCGGCTCGGCACGCTGCCCCGACCCGCGGCCCGGTTCCTCGAGGCCTGCGTCATCGGCGGGCTGAACATCGTCGTCACCGGCGGCACCCAGGCCGGCAAGACGACCCTGCTGAACGCGTTGCTGTCCGCGATCCCGCCGCGCGAGCGGGTGGTCACCTGCGAGGAGGTCTTCGAGCTGCGGCCCGCGCTGCCCGACGTGGTGGCGATGCAGACGCGCCAGCCCAACCTCGACGGCGCCGGCGAGATCCCGCTGCGCCGGCTCGTGAAGGAGGCGCTGCGGATGCGGCCGTCCCGCATCGTGGTCGGCGAGGTCCGCCAGGAGGAGTGCCTCGACCTGCTCGTCAGCCTCAACAGCGGCGTTCCGGGGCTGACCAGCCTGCACGCCAACTCCGCCCGCGAGGCGCTGGTCAAGATGTGCACCCTGCCGCTGCTGGCCGGCGAGAACGTGACGCACGCCTTCGTCGTGCCGACCGTGGCGGCCTGCGTCGACCTGATCGTGCACATCGACGTCGACCACGCCGGTGCCCGTCGGGTGCGCGAGATCGTCGCGGTGCCCGGCCGGGTGGAGGGCAGCGTCATCGAGACCGCCGACGTCTTCGCCACCCGCGGCGACCGGCTGGTGCGGGCGGACGGCTACCCGCCGCATCCGGAGCGGCTCGCCCGGATCGGCATCGACGTGGTCGCGCTGCTCGCCGGAGCGGATGCGCCGGCCCGTCCGGCGCGCGGCTCGCCACCGTCGCCACGCCCGCCCGCGCCGCTGCGACCGGTCAGCGGGCAGGTGTGAGATGGGGGCTTTCCTCGGCCTCCTGCTCGGCCTCGGGCTGCTGCTGATCTGGCGCAGCGGTTCGCCGCCGCGACGGCAGCCGGGATCGATGGCGGTGGGCTGGTCGATGCGGCGGGCGGAGCTGCTGCGGCAAGCCGGAGTGGACGGTGTCAGCTCCGGCCAGCTGTGGGCGCTGCAGGCCGGCGCGGCGCCGGTCCTGGCGCTGGTGGTGCTGGCCGTCACCGGCACCGTGAGCATCGCCGGCTGCTTCGCCGTGTTCGGGTTCCTCGCGCCGGTGGCGCTGGTCCGGCGGCTGCGCCG
>JBKOXW010000137.1:0-6348 GCA_046744115.1 Actinomycetota bacterium
GCACGCAGGCCGACGTCGATGCCGACGGCGGGCTCGATGAACGGCCGCCGGCCGGCCGCCGCGGCGCCCGCGCCGTCGTACGTCCCGGTCCACCACACTCCGCCGGCGACGCCGAGCACGAGGGCGAGCAGCGCGACCACCGGACCGGTCCGGGCGGGCCGGTGCAGCCGCCGACGCCGCTGGCGGTGGCCGGCGACCGTCCGGGACGCATGCCGACCCGCCGCTCCGTCGGATCGGACGGACGTGCGCTCGGTCATCGGCAGGCGGTCCTCGCGGGGGACGGTCGGCCCGTGCACCGGCCACCGTACCCGTTCCGTAGCCGCGGGCTGTCCACCGATCGGGTGGCGTCGCCCGCGGCCGTCACTCCCCCACCGGTTCGCCTCCGCGCTCGCTCCGCTCCTCGGGCCTATCGGCCCTGCGATGCTCGCTCGCTGTCGGCTCACTCCACGCGGCCGGGTACGGGGCGGCCCGGCTGCTCCCCGCCGCGCGCCTCGCCGTACGCCCGGGTCGGCACCATCACCTTCCGCCGGAACTCGCAGACCATCGTGCCGTCCTGCTTGTAGCCGCGGGTCTGCACGTACACGACGCCGCGATCCGGCTTCGACGCCGACGGCGTCGCGTCCAGCACCGTCGTCTCGCCGTAGATGGTGTCGCCGTGGAACGTCGGCGCGACGTGCCGCAGCGACTCGACCTCGAGGTTCGCGATCGCCTTGCCGGACACGTCCGGCACCGACATGCCGAGCAGCAGCGAGTACACGTAGTTGCCCACGACCACGTTGCGGCCGAATTCGGTGGTCTCGGCCGCGAAGTGGGCGTCCAGGTGGAGTGGGTGATGGTTCATCGTGAGCAGGCAGAACAGGTGGTCGTCGTACTCGGTCACCGTCTTGCCCGGCCAGTGCCGGTAGACGGCGCCGACCTCGAACTCCTCGAAGTACCGGCCGAACTGCATGCCCATCCCTCCCGGGTCCCGCCGCGTCACGCGTCGACACAGTCTCGCCGACCTGCCGCTCGCGTCGGCGGCCGGGCTATCACGCTGCCGGTTACCGTGAGGCCCGTGGGCGGGAGCGGCCCCGCGGTGGGCGGGCGGGTGCAGCGGGTCGGCGGCGCGGGTCGGATCGCTCGGCTCGCCGCCACCGCCGCCGTGCTGGCGCTGGTGCTGGCCGGCACGGTGTGGGGGCAGGACAGCGCGTTCCCGGTCGGACCGTTCCGGATGTTCTCCACCCGCGACGACCCGAACGCGGTGATCCGGGTGACCCGGATCGACGGCGTGCTTGTCGGAGGTGCCAGGGTGACGATCACGGGTACCGAGACCGGGCTGCGGCGCGCGGAGGTTGAGGGCCAGCTGGCGCGGTTCGTCGCCGATCCGGCCCTGCTCGCGGCCGTGGCGGCCGCGTACGCGCGCCGGCATCCCGATGCGCTGGCGCTCGCACGGATCGAGATCGTGCAGCGCGAGCACGTGCTCGCCGACGGCCGGGCGACCGGTTACCGCGACACCGTGCTGGCCGGCTGGAGCCCGCCGTGACCGCCGTGCGGCGCTGGTGGTTCGATCCCGTGCCGGTCGGCCGGGTGGCCGCGATGCGGGTGCTGGTCTACCTGTTCATCCCGCTCGACGTGCTCGTCTTCACCCCGTGGGTGGCCGACCACGCCGACATCCCGCCCGAGCTGTACCAGCCGCTGATCGTCGGCGAGCTGCTGCCGTTGCCGGTGCCGACCCGCGGCTTCGTGCTCGTCCTGCAGTGGCTGGTGATCGGGACCGCACTCGCGGCCGCCACCGGGCGGGCGCCCCGGCTGCTCGGCGCCGCCGCGTTCGTCTGCTACTTGGAGTGGATGGTCGTGGCGATGTCGTACGGCAAGGTGGACCACGACCGGTTCGCGTTCCTGGTCGCCCTGGCCGTGCTGCCCACCGTCGGCCGGGCTCGGTTCGCCGACCGCACGCTCTCGGAGGCGGCCGGCTGGGCGCTGCGGTCGGTGCAGGTCGCGGCGGTGTTGACGTACTTCCTGGCCGGCTGGGCCAAGCTGCGCTTCGGCGGGCTCGACTGGGTGACCGGCGCGACGCTGGCGCGGGCGATCCTGCGCCGCGGCACCGTCTTCTCCGAGTGGCTGCTGGCCCATCCGGACCTGCTGGTGGCCGGGCAGGTCGCGATGATCGGCCTGGAGCTGCTGTCCCCGTTGCTGCTGCTCGCCCGCAGCGATCGCGCGCGCATCGCCGCGGTCGCCGGCTTGCTCGGATTCCACCTGGCGGTGTTCGCCGGTATCACGATCATCTTCCTACCGCACGTGGTGGCGCTGGCGGCGTTCCTGCCGCTCGAGCGGGCCGGCGAGGTGCGCTCGGCGCTGGCCCGCCGCTACCCGCTCCGGGCGTCTCCGCGGGTGGAGTCCCGATCGCGCTGGCCCCAGTTATCTCGCTGGGCACCGGGGCGACGGTCGGCCGGCAACGCGCAGGCCGGTGTCCCGCCCGGCAGCCGGGACCGGTTGGCCGACACCAGCCGGTAGACCAGCTCGGCGACCCGGGATAGCGGCGGCGTGATGATCAGCCGGCCGAGCAGGCGCCACCCGCCGCCGCTGTCGAGGAGGAGTCGACCCACCGCGGCCGAGCCAGAGCTGACCCGGCCGTCCGCGGCCACCCACTGGACCGCCCTCTCGGTGTCGGCCTGGGTGATGCTGAGCGCGGCGAGATCGGCGTCCTGCCAGGCCACGATCCGGGCCGAGGTGGCGAGCCTGCGCTCCACGAACCGCACGCTTGTCGTGCAGAACCCGCAGTCGCCGTCGTACACGAGCGTTGCAGTCGGCGGGGTTCCCGTCACGAGGTCCAGTGTGCCGGTCATCCGGCAGGGCTCGGGCGGCGGGTCGGTTCGACCGACAAGCCGCGACTGCGCCCCCGATAGCCCCCCGATAGCCCCCGGTCGGCGTCCGCATCGCGGCGGCCGGTGCACGCGTCGCGGCCCCCGCGCCGAGCGCGGAGGCCGGGAGCGAAACCGATCGTCAGCTGGTACGGAACGTTGACGCGATCTGCTGCTCCGCCTGGGCGTAGGCCGAACCGGCCTGGCCCAGCAGCTTGCCGATGCCCTCGAGGGCCTGGGTCAGGCTGATGGCGCTCTTGTCGAACTGCTCGTACAGCTGCTGGAACTGGCCGGACGCGGTGCCCACCCACTCGGCCCCGAACAGCGGGCTGAGCTGGCCCTTCAGGCCCTGGTGCATGCCGTGGACGTCGCCGGCGGTCTTCGCGATCGTGCCCGAGAGCGCGTTCAGCTGCTCTGGGGTGACCTGTAGCTGACCTCCCATGTGCTACCTCCGTGTTTGTTGCCTAGTCAGCGGCTGTGTGCCGAGGAGACGGGCTGATGATACGCATAGGTTCGGGCTAAATGGAAGCCCTGGCATGAAATACGTCTATTCTCCCTTCCGCCCGGTTCAGAGGTAGGATCTCATGTCCCACAGCTCGGGATAGAAGCGCAGCCCGAGCCGACCCATCAGGTACGGCGCGCCGGAGGACCCACCGGTGCCGGACTTCCGGCCGATCTGCCGCTCGACCATGAGCAGGTGCCGCGACCGCCAGCGCGCCCACAGCGAGTCGTGCTGGATGAGCGCCTCGGCAAGGTCCCACAGCGCTCCGTACGACGCGCGGTCCCGACTCACCGTGATCAGCGCCGCGCGCCGGGACTCCTCGGTGCCGGTGTCAAAGCCGGCCTTGGCCAGGAGCGCGAGGTAGCCGTCCCACAGCGTCGGCTCGTCCAGCCGGCGGCGCAGCCGCGCCAGTTCCTGCTCGTCGGCGTGCCCGAGCCGCCCGAGGTAGGCCGGGTCCTTCGCCCCGGAGAGGAACTCGATCTCCCGGAACTGCACCGACTGGAAGCCGCTCGCCGGCGCGAGCAATGCGCGGAAGTCCAGGAAGTCCTGCGGCGTCATCGTCTCCAGCACGTCTACCTGCTCGACGAGCACCCGCTCGACCATGTGTGCCCGCTCCAGGCGCAGCCGGGGCAGGTAGTCCTCACCGCCGAGCATCCGGTCCCGCGCGTCGCCGAGCTCGTGCAACAACAGCTGGAACCACAGCTCGTACACCTGGTGGATCGTGATGAAGAGCAACTCGTCGTGCGCCGGCCGAACGCCCTGGTCCGGAGCGCCCGGCGGACCCGGTCGGCCCGACTCCGGTCGCTGCTGGTCGAGCAGCGCCGGAAGGCGCAGGTAGCTGCCGTACGACAGCCGCGCGCCCTCCTCACCGAAACGGCGATCCTCCACGAAGCAGCACCCTATGCCGGTCAGCTCGCTCCGCGCTCGCTCCGCTCCTCGGCCCCACGGGCCTGCGATGCTCACTCGCTGTCGGCTCGCTATGCCGCCGGGCCGACGGACCGCGCACGTTGTCCACAAGCGATCCGGTTGTCCACAGATCTGGAACCGACCCTGCCGGCGACACCGTTGCGCCACGAGACTCGACGCGTGGAGATCACGCTCACCCTCCGGGCCGCCGACAGGCCGCCGCTCGACGTGCGCGTCCGCGCCGACCCCGGCACCCGGCTTGGCGAGGTGGCCGAGGCGCTGGGCCGGGCTGTCGGCCGGCCCGGCGCCCAGCTCTACACGGGGTCGAGCGTGCTCGCGCCGCAGACCCCGCTCGGCGCCGCGGGGCTGCGTGACGGCGCTCTGGTGGGCGTTGGTTCGGCAGGACCGCGGACGGCCGATCGACCCGGCGTCCTCGAGCTGCATGCGACCGGCGGGCCGGACGCGGGCGCCGCGCATCCGTTGCCGCTCGGGCAGCTGGTGATCGGCCGCGGCGAGGATGCCGACATCCGGCTCGCCGATCCCGACCTGTCCCGGCGGCATGCCGAGGTCTCAGTGACGGCGGCCGGGGTGGCCGTTCGCGATCTCGGCTCCACGAACGGGACGGTGCTCGACGGGGACGCGGTCGGCGCCGAGCCGGTGCCGTTGACACCGGGCCAGCGCCTCCGGCTCGGCGAGAGCACGCTCGTCCTGGCCGTACCGGCGGAGCCACCGGTGGCGGTCCGGGAGACCCCGGCCGGCACACTCGTCGTGCACCGCTCGCCGCGGGTGGCGACGGCGGACGCGGGCGTGGAGATCGAGCGCCCGGCCGAGCCGGCCGACGGCGAGCCCGGCCGGCTGCCGGTGCTGGCCGCGGTGCTGCCGCTCGCGGGCGGCGTCGTGGCCGCCCTGGTGTTCGCCAGCCTCGCCGCGCTCGCCATCGCCGGCGCTTCGGCCGCGCTGGTCCTGGGCAGCGTGATCGCCCAGCGTCGGGGCTGGCGCCGATCGCGGGCGCGGGCACTGGCTCGCTACCGGGAGGCGTCGGCGCGGGCGGACGCGGAGCTGACCGGTGCGCTCGCGGACGAGGTTCGGGCGCGATTGTTCGACGATCCCGACCCCGCCTGGGTCGGCCGCATCGCGACCGGTCCGCAGGCCCGGCTGTGGGAGCGGCGCCCGGGCGCCGCCGACTTCCTGCGCGTCCGACTCGGCACCGCCGATCAGCCGGCCCGGGTGCGGGTACGGCGGCCTCCGGGCGCGCCGGGTTCGGCGGTCGAGCCAGAGGTGCCGGCAGTGCCGATGGCGCCGGTCGTGCCGGTGGCCGTGACGCTGGGCAAGGTCGGCGCGCTCGGCGTGGCGGGCCCGCGCGGGCCGGTGACCGCTGCCAGTCGCTGGATCGTCGGGCAGCTGGCCGCGCTGCACGGGCCGGACGACCTGAGCCTCGTTCTGCTCGCGGCGGACGCGTCGTCCGACGACTGGTCGTGGACCCGCTGGCTGCCGCACCTGGCGGCCGGGTCCGGCGGCGCGCTGCGTGTCGGGCTCAGCGACGACCAGCGCGCCGACCGCATCGCCGAGGTCCTGGCCGAGATCGACCGGCGGACCGATGCGGTCCACTCGAGCCGGCAGCCGTGGGCCGGCGCGGCGGTCGTGGTCCTGGTGGACGGGGCGAGCGCGCTCGGCGAGGCGCCGGGCCTGTCCCGGCTGCTGGCCGACGGCCCTCGCGCCGGCGTGTACGCGGTGTGCCTGGACACCGCGAGCCGGCTGCTGCCCGCCGAGTGCGGTGCGGTGGCGGAGGTGATCGGCGATGTCGGCACCCGGCTGCGGCTGACGGTCGCCGGCGTGGCCGCGGGGTCGGAGATCGTCGCGGATGGCGTGGGGGCGGCCTGGGCAGAGCGGATGTCGCGCGCGCTGGCGCCGCTGCGCGTCGCGGCGAGCCGGGCCGGCGGCGAGCTACCAGACTCCTGCCGGCTGCTGGATGTGGTGGGGTTGGAGCCGCCGTCGGCGGGGCGGGTGGCGGCGGGCTGGGCGGGTGGCGGGCGGGGCACGGTGGCCGCGCTGGGCGCGTCCGCGGACGGCACGTTCAGCCTCGATCTCAACCGGGACGGC
>JBKOXW010000283.1:0-9266 GCA_046744115.1 Actinomycetota bacterium
GTGCAGGCCGTGCCCGGCGGTGGCGAGCAGCAGCACGGCGGTGACCAGCCGGCGGGCGAGGTCCTGCTGGGACGCCGCGGCGAACGGGACGCGCCACGGCAGCCCGCTCCCCCGCACACCGGCGACCCCCTCGCTGATCAGGCACGCCACCAGCTGGGCCCAGGCCAGCCAGACGATGCAGACGATGATGTCGAGCACGAAGCGCACCGACACCTGGGTGTCCAGGCCGCCCTCGGGCAGCTCCGGGATCGGGTTGCCGGCGACGTAGATGAGCCCGTACGGCACGCCGCCGACGATGCCCAGCATGAGGATGGCGGCGAGGAGCCCGCGCAGCCGGTCACCGCGGCGCTTCACCCGCCGGACGTTGCCCAGCGGTGCCCCCGTCATCGGTCTGCTCACCGTGCCCTCCGCTCCGTGCCCACCTCGGCCGCCCGCGCTCACGCCAGGCCGGTGACGGCCGTCGCCCGCCGCTCCGGCAGCGTGATCGTGAACCGGTTCAGCCCGAACAGGCCGAGGAACAGGGTGTCCACCTCCACCTGGACCTGAACGACCACGGTGTGGTTGCCGTTCTCGACCCGCAGCGGGCTCGCCATGCTCACCCCGTTGCCCATGTACGCCTGCGCCTTCTCCGCGGCGATGCCCTGCATCGCCGGCGAGATCTGGCAGTCGCTCTGGGTCCGCAGGATGAACACGTCGCACTGGTTCGCGGCCGCCCGGGCCGCCTGCTCGGCCGCGTCCAGCGCGCGCTGCCGGCCCTCCAGCGCCAGCCCGCCGTCGTAGACGAGGCCGAGCAGGCCGATCAGCGCGGGCGCGATCACCGCGACGAACGCGCCCATCGCGCCCCGCTCGGCGGCCCGGCGGGCGGCCGGCCCGGCGGCCCGGCGGCGGTGGCGCAGCAATGCCAGCATCGATGGTCCCCTAGTCCGTGCCGCGGAAGGTGTCGAGCACCGACGACGCCGACCTCGTCACCGAGCTCCGCCCGGCGCCGAACAGGATGGCCACGTCGCACCGCACCGTGACGGTCACGGTCTCGCCGGGCATCGGGTTCCCGCTCAGCTGGATGGTCGGACCGCCGATGCAGCTGACGCCATTGGCCCGCAGCGAGTTGCGCGCGGTGTGGTCCGCCGCCTCCCACGGCCGGCCGGCGTGGTTGATCGAGGCGGCGCGCACCGCGTCCCGGGCCGCGCCCTCGACCTTGCTCGCCGCGTCCGTCATCCGCCCGGCCGAGACCATCAGCCAGAGCAGGCCGATCAGCGCGGGGGCGAGGACGGCGAGCTCCAGCGCGAACGAGCCTCGGTCGTCCCGCCACCGTCGCCGGATCCCGGGCGCTCGCACCTCAGTCCGTCCCCGACGGCTTGAACACCTCGATGGGCCCGCTGGCCGTGGCGTGCACCCGAAGCTGCGGGAACAGGCCGGGCAGCAGGTTCACCGACTTCGCCTCGATCGTGAGCACCAGCTGGTTGAACCCGTCCACGTTCGCCCGGGTCACGGTCGGCCGGCTGGCCGTGGCGTGCTTGTCCAGCGCCTGCCAGGTGTCGACGGCGACCTGGGACGCCCGGGCGGTGAGCTCCGCCTCCGTCGGCACGCGGGTGTACTGCTGGCCGGGGTTCTCCGGGGTCCGGATCGTCCGCGCGGTGTGCTGGGCGACGGCCTGGGTGATGTTCTGCGCGTGGTAGTAGAGGCCGGCCTGCACGAGCATGAAGATCAGCGTCAGGAAGACCGGCATCAGCACGGCGATCTCGACCGCGCTGGCGCCACGCTCGCCCCGGCGCCAGCGAGGGTGGCGCTTCTCCCTCACGGCGCAGGGAGGTTGTTGCCCTTGCCGATCTCCGCCTCGCCCTTCTGCACGACGGCGACGACCGCGACGCCGATCGCGATCGCGGCGACGACGCAGATGGCGGCGATGACCGCCCACTCCACCGCCGACGCACCGCGCTCGCTGCGCTCGCGCAGCGGAGCGAGGCCGCTCCGGATGTAGGCAAGGGTGAACGCCACAAGCGGGTTGTCCCGAACCAGGTTGATCATAACGGCCTCTCCGTTGGTCGGGTTCGGTCTGCGGGGCTGGGAGTCGTCTCCGGCGTTGTCAGCCCTCCCGGGTTACGTACGGGTCCGGACACTAGCCGACGTTGAAGATGTTGTAGACGGCAGGATACGCCAAAAACAGGAGAAATCCGAAACAAATCAGCAGTTGGGCGATGAGCATCGACTGCGACCGCTCGGCCGCCTTGCCCTCCGCCTCGGCCAGCTCCCGGCGGCGCAGCGTGGCCGCCCGGGCAGCCAGCGACGCCCGGATCTTCGCCCCGTCGTCCGCGACCAGCGTCAGCGCCGCGGACAGGTCGCGCAGCTCGTCGATGGACAGCTCATCGCCGAGCCGGCCGAGCGCCGCCCACGGGGTGAGGCCCTGCAGCCGGGCGAACGCGAGCGTGTCCCGCAGCCGGGCGAACGGCCAGCCGCCGCCGATCTGGGAGGCCATGGTCAGCGACTCGGGCACGCCGCGGCCGCCGGCCAGGTTCATCGCGACCAGGTCGAGGAACGCGCCGACCGCGTGCCGGAAGTCACGGCGCCGCTTGCCCGCCTGGCTGCGCAGCTCCAGCGTGGGCAGGGCCGCGCCGAACAGGCCGAAGACGATCGCCAGCGCGACCGGCAGCGCGGGCCCGGCCTCCAGCCCGACCACGTACAGCAGGCCGACCACGACCGGCCCGAAGAGCAGGCCGCACACGCCGAGCACGACCGAGGTGGCCAGGAACCCCTCCACCGAGCGGCCGAGCACGTTGAGGTCGGACCGGGTGGTGGTGAGCACGATGCCGCGCTCGGCCAGGATGCGGGCGAGCGAGCGGCCGAGGTTGGCCCGCCAGCCGGTCACCCCCTCCCGGATCAGCGCCTGGGAGATCGTCGGCGGGGTCCGGGCCGCGTCCAGCCGGGCCAGCGTGCCGGCGATGCTCGGCCGCACCGGGCGCACCGCGAGCAGCAGCGCGAGCAGGCCGAGGCCGACCGCGGCGCCGGCCACCATGGCGTACCCCAGCAGGAACATGCTGCTCATGACGCCGCTCGCTCACGCTCGGCGGCGGGCAGCGGCGACTTGCTGGTCAGGAACCGCTCGGGCACCTCGAAGGTGGCCAGCCGGCGCAGCCAGAGGAACCCGGCGGCGAAGATCGCGAAGATGACCACCAGCGCGATCTGCCCGCTCGGCGTCGAGTACGGCGCCACGTACGCGCGGTTGAGCAGGGTGAGGCCGAACACGACGGCGAGGGTGAGCCCGATGATGATCTGCACGCTGCGCCGGGTCGACTTGCGGCTGGCCTCGATTCGGCCGCGCACGTCCAGTTCCTCCCGGGCCGCGACGGACAGCGAGGTCAGCACGTCGCGCAGGCCGGGCCCGCGCAGCCGGGAGTTGAGGATCAGCGCCGCCACGACGAGGTCGGCGCTCGGGTCGTTCAGGTCGTCGCCGAACTTCATGAGCGCGTCCGGCAGCGGCTCGCGGGTGCGCAGCCGGTCGATCAGCAGGCCCACCGGGCGCTTGATCGACTCGCCGGCCGCGTTGTACGTGGCCGGGATGGCCTGCTCCAGGCCGACCGCGCCGGCGATCGTGTCGCGTAGCGACTCCGCCCACGAGGCCAGCGCCTCCAGCTTCGCCATCTCGGCCCGGGCGTGCGCCGCGCCGCCGAACAGCGACTCGGCGAAGAAGCCGAGCGCGCCGGCCCCGATCGCGGCCACCGGCCACCGGGTGATCAGCAGCGCGAGCAGCGCGGCGACGAGGCCGATCACCAGCCGGCGGGCCAGCGCGGCCGGGTGGAACCGGTCGCCGAGGCCGGGCCGGGCGTCGTCCGGCTGCGGCGGCGCCCAGCCGACCAGGGATGCGACCAGCAGCAGCAACCCGCCGCCGCACACGGCGCCGCCGAGGAGCGCGAGCAGCACCTCGGGCGAGATCATCCGGACCACCGCCCGTACATCGCCGGGTCGTAGCCGACGATCTCCAGGTCGGGCAGGCACTGGATCGGCGCCGCCGGCACGGCCCGCCCGTCCCGTCCGGGCGCCCAGATCTCGCTGGACACGACCCGGCCGTCGATCCCGTTCACCTCGCGCACGCTGGAGATGAACCGGCGCAGCCCGCCGCCGGCCCGGTAGTCGTTGCGCCGGGCCACGAAGATCACGAAGTTGATCGCGCCCGCGATGAGCATGTGGGTCGCCTCGATCGGCAGCCGCTCCTCGGCCTGCAGCGCGTACGTGGCGATGCGGTTGAACACCTCGGAGGAGTTGTTCGCGTGGATGGTCGACAGCGAGCCGTCGTTGCCCTGGCTCATCGCGTTGAGCATGGTGACGATCTCGTCGCCGAGCACCTCGCCGACGATGACCCGGCTCGGGTTCATCCGCAGGCTGCGGCGGACCAGCGCGGCCATCGAGATCCGGCCCTGCCCCTCCGAGTTGGGCAGCCGCTCCTCGAAGGCGACCGCGTTCGGGTGCAGGTCGGGGAACTCGTCCAGACCGAGCTCCAGCGCCCGCTCGACGGTGACCAGCCGCTCGTGCGGCGGGATCTCGTTGGCCAGCGCGCGCAGCAGGGTGGTCTTCCCGGCGTTCGTCGAGCCGGCGATCATGATGTTCTTGCGGGCGGCGACGCAGGCGCGCAGGAAGGCCGCCAGCCCCTCGTCGACCGTGCCGTTGCCGACCAGGTCGGACAGGAAGACCTTGGGCAGCCGGGCGCGCCGGATCGATACCGCGGGCCGGCGGCAGACCTCCATCACCGCCGATAGCCGGGAGCCGTCCGGCAGGCGGAGGTCGAGCTGCGGGTTCGCGGTGTCGAACGGGCGGCTGGACAGGCCGGAGTAGGCGGCGAGCGTCTGCACGAGCTCGACCAGCTCCTCGTCGGTGTCCGCGACCGGGTCGAGGAGCACCTCGCGGCCGTCGGCGTAGCCGACGAAGACCCGGTCGCAGCCGTTGATGTCGATGTTCTCCACCATCGGGTCGTCCAGCAGCGGCTGCAGCCGGCCGACGCCGTAGAGCGCCGCGTGCACGGCCGCGGCGATCTCTTCCTCCTCGTGCGGGGCCGGCGGCGGCCGCCCGGCCTCCAGCTCGACGCGGGCGTGCTCGGCCAGCGCGCGGCTGATCAGCGACCGGGCGTACTGCCGCTCGTCCTCCGGACTCATCGCCAGGCCGAGCACGGCGTCGTCGCGCCGTTGCGTCGCGATCTTCTCCGCGACGTCGGTCCGCAACCGCCGGACGAGTGCGTGGTCCATCAGTGCTCCCGATCGGGGGTCGCGCGATGCATGCCGGAGCCCAGGGGGCGGCTGGCAAGGCCGCAGGGAGTCCGCGTAGTGAACCTACGCGGACGACCGAGAACGCCGCCAGGCGTCGGCTGGGCCCGGCAGGCGCGCGCAGTACCTCCGATTAGGAGCACTGTTAGACCCCCACCCGACCGGCGGCGGGGGCGCCCGCGGTGACCTGGGCCAGCCGGCCGGCGATCTCGCGCACCGAGCGCACCAGCAGCGACTTGTCCAGCCGGCCCAGCCACTCCCCGGAGAGCATGCCGGCCCCCCTCGAGTCGAAGGCGACCCGGCCGAGCACCGTGGCCGGCACCCTGGCCTGGCGGAGCACCTGCTGGATCTCCTGCGACGACCGGTCATCGCGCGGCGCGGTGACCACCACCACGTAGATCGGCGGCGGCATCGCGGCCCGGCTGTTCAGCTCGGCCGCCACCGCGGCGGCCCGGGCGCGCAGGTGCGCGACCGCATCGATGCTCGGCCGGGTGACCAGCACGACGGCGCTGGCGTGCATCACCACGTCCATCGCCGGGCTGCCCGGGTAGAGCCGGCCGCAGTCGGCCACCACGTCGATGTCCGGCGCCCGGTCGAACAGCGTGCCCATCGGCGACCAGAGCCCGGACAGGCCGCCGACCTGCTCCGGGCCGGCCAGGCCGACGATCACCTCCAGCCCACCGTCGAGCCGCTGCACGTGCTCGAAGATCTGCTGCGGCGTGATTCCGCGGCGGATGCCGACGGCGAGGCTGATCAGTCCGACCTCGGGCGAGAGCGGGACCCCGCGCGGGCCACGCAGCCGCAGCGCGACGTCACCGCCGAACGGATCGAGCTCGGCGAGCAGGGCGCGCCGGGGCCACACCGCCGCGAGGGTGAGCGCGGTCGTGGTCACCCCCGGCGAGCCCTTGTCGGCGCCGAGCGCGATCAGTGCCATCAGTCGCAGCGCTCCAGGTCCGTGGTCTCCTTGATCTTGTCCGAGAGCAGCACGACCGACACCGCCTTCGCCGCGTTCGCGACGTTGACCTGGGCGAGCTTCTCGCCGCTGGTGCCGACGATGACCGAGGCGACGATGCCGCCCTGGCCGCCGGAACCGGCCGTGCGCACCTCCCGCACGTACGCCTCCTCCATCAGCGTGCTGCCCGCCCGCAGGCCCTTCAGCGGGCTGTCCGGAACGGGCGCGGTGTTGCCGCCGCCGCCGGCGCCGGGCACGTAGAACACCCGGACCACGTCGCCCGCGCGCAGGCCCTCGGCCGGGTACGTGCCCTCCGGCAGGTTCAGCCCGGTGCTCGCGCAGTTCTCACCGGGCGGGTTCGGGCCGGGCAGCATGTCGCGGGTCAGGATGGTGCCGGGCGCGATCAGCACCCGCGCCTTGTATTCGCCGCCGACGAGCTGGCCGGCTTGCTCCCACAGCACGGGTCGGATGCCGGACGGGGAGTTCGCCGCGACCTGGCCCTCCTCGATGTCGGCGGCGGTGAACGTCTGGCCGGGCCGCATCTCCCGCTTGACCACGACGACGCTCTGCTTCTCCCCGCTGTTGAGCACGAGGAAGCCGGAGAGCGCAGCGCCGCCGAGCACCAGCACGAGGGCGAGCGCGGCGAGCGCCGGGCGGCGCTGGCGGGTCGGTACGGGGAGCCGGTCGTGGCCGGGGCCGTGCGGAGGGGCCGGCTGGCCCGAGGGCGGCCGGCTCCCGCTCCGCGCCCAGGCCGCGCCCGTCTCGGTGGTCTGCGTCATCGACCCGTCTTCTCGGTGGTGGTGGCCGGTGCAGGCGCGTACGCCGGGCCGCTGATCGACCGCGCGCCCGACGCCGCGAGAGAAGTCTAAGGGTTTGCGGCCGTGTCATTTGCCCCGGCCGCACATATTCCGTCCGCTACGTCGGGCTACTCTCCGCCAGCTACGCTTCGCCCGGGAGGGAGAGCGGCGATGGACATCCAGCTGACCGCGATCGACGCCGGCACCGGGCAGTCCGCGGATGTCGTGCTGGTGGTGCAGCCGGACAGCACGGTGGCCGAGGCGGAGGCCGCGCTCCGCGCCGCGGTCGGCGCGCCCGGCGTACCGACGCTGGCCGCGGTCGGGTCAGCGGACCGCGCCGGGTACGGCACAGCGGGCGGGTACGGCCCTGCTGGCCACGGCCCTGCTGGCCACGGCCCTGCGGGCTACAGCCCGGCGGGCGATAACGGACCAGCTGGCTATGGGCCGGCCAACGGGTACGGCTCGGCGGGCGCGGGGCTCTGGATCGCCGGCCGGCGGGTGGATCCCTCGATCACCGTGGCGGTGAGCCCGCTGCGGGAGGGGGCGGTGGTCGGGCTCGGCGGGCCGGTCGGCCTGGGCGTGCACGACCTCGACGTCGGCGGGGTGGCCGAGGTCCGGGTCGTCAGCGGCCCGGACGCGGGCCGGGTGCACCGGCTGCCGCTGGGCGAGTTCGTGCTCGGCAACGGGCGCGGCGTGGACGCGTACCTGGGCGACCCGGGCGCGTCGGCGCGCCAGGCCACGCTGCGGATCGCCCCGGACGGCGTGCAGTGGACGCCCTACCCGGACGCGGCGACCGTGCTTGCCGACGGCGAGGAGGTAACGGCGGCCCGCCCGATCGAGCCGGGTCAGGTGATCGCCATCGGCGACAGCAGGCTCGTGATCGTGCCGGCGCAGGCGCCGGACGCCGCGCTGGTCCCCAGCGACGACGGCGGCCTGGCGTACAACCGGCCGCCGCGGCTGCCGCCGGCGCCCCGGACCACCACGATCGACATGCCGGTCGAGCCGAAGGAGGGCGGCAAGCGGCCGTTCCCGCTGCTGGCCGCGCTCGCACCGGCGCTGTTCGGCGGGATCATGCTGATCGTCATCCCGAACCCAATGTTCATCATCTTCATGCTGCTCAGCCCGGTGATGATGGTGGCCAACTTCGTCAGCGAACGCCGCCAGGGCAAGAAGTCGATGAAGCAGCAGATGATCGACTACAAGAAGGCGCTGGCGGAGGCGAAGCGGCGGATGGCCGACGCGGCGACGGTGGAGCGGCGGCTGCGCCGGGAGGACGCGCCCGACCCGGCGGCGGTCCTGGTCACCGCGCTCGGGCCGCGGCGGCGGCTGTGGGAGCGGCGCGGCGGCGACCCGGACCGGCTGCTGCTGCGGCTGGGCACGGCCACGCTGCAGTCGTCGATCGTAGTGATCGGCGGCTCGCCCGGGGAGAACCCGGATCCGCCGATGCTCGAGGACGTGCCGGCGACGGTGGCGCTCGGGGCCGCTGGTGGGGTGCTCGGCATCGCCGGTCTGTACGAGCAGGTGCACGCGACGGCGCGCTGGCTGGTCGCGCAGGCCGCCACCCTGCACAGCCCGCGCGACCTGTCGATCGTGGTGCTGACCGACGAGCGTGGCGAGCGGGACTGGGGCTGGACCCGCTGGCTGCCGCACAGCCGCCCGCCGGCCGGCGACGCGGTGGCCATGACCGGAACCGCGGCCGACGTCACCGCCCGCCGGGTCGCCGAGTTGGCCGCGCTCGTGCAGCAGCGGCGGAGCCAGGTCGAGGGCACCAGCCGGGAGTTCGACCTCGCCGGCAGCGCGGTCACCCTGCTCGTGCTCGACGGCTCTCGCCGGCTGCGATCGCTGCCGGGGATGCCGCAGGTGCTCCGGGACGGGCCGTCGGTCGGCGTGTTCGCGATCTGCCTGGACGGCGAGGAGCGGCTGCTGCCCGAGGAGTGCCGGGTCGTCGCCAGCTACACGCCGACCGACCCGACCCGGCTGACCCTGCGCCGAGCGTACGGCGCCACCGTCGAGAGCGTGCTCGCCGACCAGGTCAGCCCGGCCTGGGCGGAGCGGGTCGCCCGGGCCATGACGCCGATCCGCGACGTGAGCCGGGAGGAGGGCGACAGCGGCCTGCCGACCGCGTTGCGGCTGCTGGATGTGGTGGGGTTGGAGCCGCCGTCGGCGGGGCGGGTGGCGGCGGGCTGGGCGGGTGGCGGGCGGGGCACGGTGGCCGCGCTGGGCGCGTCCGCGGACGGCACGTTCAGCCTCGATCTCAACCGGGACGGC
>JBKOXW010000044.1:0-5510 GCA_046744115.1 Actinomycetota bacterium
GAGGTCCTCGGCGGGTTCGCGGTCGTCGACGTGCCCTCACGCGAGGAGGCGCTGGAGTGGGCTGCCAAGATCGCCGTCGCCTGCCGCTGTGCGCAAGAGGTACGGGAGCTCCTGCCCGACCCGACCGTCTGATCGAAGGAGACCCGCCACGCTCGAGCAGGACTTGCCTTGGCCGCGGTCTGACCACGCGGGTCTGCGCATCGACCCGAACCGGGGACGCGGGGCAGCGACCGGCTGCGATGCGGGTACGGGCCCAGGTGCCCGGGCGTCGCACCTGTGTGTTCGAACCGGTCCGGGTCGCCGCTCAGGACGATCACGTACCGAGGCACGGACGCAGGCTCCAAACATCGCGGCCCGCTCCTCGGCACGACCGTGCGCGGATCGCGGCAGATCCGGACGTTCGTCAGGCGCTTCGCTGCCCGATCCCCCTTGGCCAGCGCATCCTCTACGTCGATCGGATGGGCACCGCGCGAGGTCATCTGGCGTGACGAAGTGGAAGCGCCCGCACAACGACGGTGGCCAGTCCGACGGCGATGAGTTTCGCAGTCGGTCCCAGTCTGTACCGATCAAACCGCACCCGAGGAGAACGACATGACCGCCACCTACACCTTCGACGTCTTCTCCAGCCTCGACGGCTACGGCTCGTACGGCCCCGGCGGCGACTGGGGCGGTTACTGGGGCAAGCAAGGCCCCGAGCTGCTCGAACACCGCCTTGCCCTGTACGACGTCGAGCAGCGGATGGTCTTCGGCGCCAACACCTATCGGGCATTCGCGCGGATGCTGGCCTCGAGCACCGAGGAGTCCGAAGTGCGTGACCCATGGGTCACCCGGATGAGGAGCCATCCCGCAACGGTGGTGTCGACCACACTGGAAGGCCCCCTCGACTGGCCGGACGCGACCGTCGTGAGCGGCGACGCCGTCGACGTCGTCGCCCGGCTCAAAGAGGAGTCCGAGGTGCCGTTGCGCTCGCACGGCAGCCTGTCATTGAACCGGGCGCTGATGGCCGCCGGCCTGGTCGACCGCGTGCAGGTGACGCTCTTCCCCGTCATCACCGGTCAGACCGGGCTGGACCCCATCTTCCAGGGTGCGGCCGACTTCGACCTGGAGCTGATCGAGAGCCGGACGCTCGACGGCAACATCCAAGAGCTCATCTACCGACCCACCCTCCACTGATCTGTACGGATTCGAAGAGGATCCGTCAAGCCTGCATCCATGCACCTCGCCGAGTCCCTACACATGCCGTGCCGTCCGGCGCTCATCAGGGGTGGCGGACGACGGCAGACGCCGACAGGTATTTGCCCAGGTCAAGAGCAGAGCGAGTAGCAGCGCGGCAGGTCGCATCATCGCGTGGTCATTTCTACGACATCTGACCGGTGCGGGCCGCTGACCTGCGGGCTCACTCGTCAGCGCTCCCCCCTGTCCCGTCGCCGCGCCGTCTGCCGCCGCTCCCCCGCCGAGCGCGTGGTCGACGGCGTGGCGCGTTCTGTCCACCGGCGCGCCCGTCCTCCACGTGATCCACACCGCGCGCGCGGAGGAAGGCACCGTTCTGGAGGTATCCGAATCGGTGTGGCCGGCGGCCCGCGTAGTGATCATCGATGACTACCCGATCGCGCAGGACGCCGCACGGCCGGTCGCACCCTCAGAGGCCTGACCCGTGACGGCACTGGTCAACGTCGAGCGCACCCGCGACCACTGGTACTGGCGGCCGGGCTGGCGAATCGGCCGGCGGTTCCACACCTGGCACCTCACGTTCGGCGACGACCCGGCGATGCACCGCCTGGTCGCGGCCTACCAGCAGTCGCTCGCCCGGACACCCGGCCTGGACCTCATCCCGCCGCGCTGGCTGCACCTGACCACGCAAGGCCTCGGCTTCACCGACGACCTGTCCACATCGGACGTAGACGCTGTCGTCGCTGCTGTACGCCGACGGCTCGCAGACGTTCCTGCACCGCTGGTCACCTTCCACCGTCCGATCGTCATCGCCGAAGCCATCGTGCTCCCGCCGCACCCGACCGAGCCCGTACGCCAAGTCCGGGAGGCGATCCGCGCCGGCATCGCCGACGCCTGGGGAGCGCAACGAGTCCCCGAGCCCACGAACCGCTTCCGCCCCCACGTCAGCCTCGCCTACAGCAATACCGCCGCACCCGCCGCGCCGATCATCGCCGCCCTCGACGCCACCCAGCCCGAGCCCGCGACCATCCGACTCGCCGAGGCCTCGCTGATCCTGCTCGGCCGAGACGAGCACCTGTACCGATGGAACGAGTACGCCACCGCGACGATCGGACACGTGCAACCGCCAACCGACGCCTAGCTATTCGCCGCGCGGGACGACTGGCGGGTTACCGCCGTGCCTATTCGGTGCCTTGTCGGTGGCCGGTGCCTATGGTGCTGGCCATGACTGGATCGCCGGCAGTGCAACGAGTGAACCCGCCGGGTGCCGCCGACGAGCGGCGGACGCTGGAGGCGTTCCTCGACTTCGAGCGCGCCACCCTGGTGATGAAGGTGAGCGGGGTCAGCGACGAGGACGCGCGGCGCCCGCTCGTGCCATCGCCGTTGATGACGCTCGCGGGGCTGGTCAAGCACCTCATCGACATCGAGCGGTCGTACTTCCGGATCGGCGTCGCCGGTGAGGATGTCGAGGACCTGTGGGATCCGGCCGACCCGGACGGCACGTGGCGGGTCGGCGCGGACGACCGCATCGACGAGCTGCTCGCCGCCTACCAGGCCGAGTGCGACGCGGCGCGCGCGGCCGTGGCGCAACTCCCCCTCGACACGGTCGGCCGGTTGGCGCCCATGGACGGCGGCAAGACCCTGCGCTACGCGCTGGTGCAGGTGATCCAGGAGACGGCACGACACAACGGGCACGCCGACCTGCTCCGAGAGATGATCGACGGCGCCGTCGGCGAGTAGCCGGCGGAGGCCGGCGCCCGCGGCGTCCGGCTCAGCCGTAGAAGACCCGCTCGACCACCCGCCGGGCGCGGCGGGTCGCGCGCCGGTAGTCGTCGAGGAGCTGGCCGGGCTCGCGACCGGGCGGGTAGCCCATCGCCCGAGCCACGCCGGTCAGCTCCCGGCCGTGCCGCGGCAGCTGATCCGACGCTCGCCCGCGGACCAGCATCACGGCGTTCCGCGCCAGCGTGGCCATCCGCCAGGCGGCCTCGAGCGCGGCCGCGTCGTCGGGGCCGAGCAGGCCGGCGTCGGCGGCGGCGGCGAGCGCGTCGAGCGTCCGGGTGGTCCGCAGCGCCGGCACCGACGCGCCGTACCGCAGCTGCAGCAGCTGCACCGTCCACTCCACGTCAGCCAGGCCGCCGCGACCCAGCTTGGTGTGCGTGGCCGGGTCGGCGCCGCGCGGCAGCCGCTCCGCGTCCACCCGCGCCTTGAGCCGACGGATCTCGGTGACCGCGTCCGCCGGCGGCCCGCCGGGCGGGTAGCGCACCGGATCGATCAGGGCCACGAAGCGCTCACCCACGTCGCGGTCGCCGGCAACGGGCACGGCGCGCAGCAGCGCCTGAGACTCCCAGAACGAGGACCAGCGGGCGTAGTACGCCGCGTACGAGGCGAGGGTGCGGACCAGTGGGCCGCTGCGACCCTCCGGCCGCAGTCCCGCGTCGACGAACAGCGGCGGATCGGGCGCCGGCAGCGCGAGCAGCCGGCGCAGCTCCTCGGCGACCGCGTGCGCGGCGTCCGACGCGTCCCGCTCGCCGGCCCCCGGCAGCGGCTCGTGCACGAACAGCACGTCCGCATCGGAGCTGTAGCCGACCTCGGCGCCGCCGAGCCGGCCCATCGCGACCACTGCCACCCGGGTGGGCAACGCCGCGCCGGCGCGGGCGGCGAGCACGGACCGGGTGGCAGCGTCCAGCGCCGCCTCGAGGGTCGCCGCAATCACGTCCGTCAGCGCGACGCCGACGTCGGCCACGTCGAGCAGGCCGAGCAGGTCGGCGCAGGCGACCCGGAGCAGTTCCTGGCGGCGCAGCGCGCGCGCCGCGGCGACCGCCGCCGACGGGTCGTCGTTGCGGGCCACCGCCGCCTGTAGCGCGGTCCGGAGGGTCGGCCCGGCGCGGGGGCGCAGCTCCTCGTCGGAGCCGAGCATGCGCAACCCCTCGGGTGCGCGAACGAGCAGGTCGGCCACGTACCGGCTGGTGCCGAGCAGCAGCGCCAGCCGCTGCGCCACCTGGCCCGAGTCGCGCAGCAGCCGCAGGTACCACGGGCTGCCCTCCAGCGCGTCGGACACCTGCCGGTAGCCGAGCAGGCCGGTGTCCGGGTCCGGGGCATCGGCGAACGATTCGAGCATCACCGGCAGCAGCGCGCGCTGGATCGCCGCCCGCCGGGACACCCCCGCGGTCAGTGCGTCGAGGTGGCGCAGCGCGCCGTCAGGGTCGGCGAAGCCGAGCGCCTCCAGCCGGTGCCGGGCCGCCTCGGGGGTGAGCCGGAGACCCTCGACCGGCACCCGCGCCACCGCGCTGAGCAGCGGCCGGTAGAACAGCTTCTCGTGCAGCCGGCGTACCTCGCGCGCGTGCAGCGCCCACTCGGCGTGGAACACGGCGACCGCGTCGCCCCGGCGGTCCGGGCGGTAGCCCAGCGCGCGGGCAAGCCACCGCAGGCCGGCCGGATCGTCGGGGACGAGGTGGGTGCGGCGCAGCCGCTGCAGCTGCAGCCGGTGCTCCACCTGGCGAAGGAAGCGGTACGAGGCCGCGAGCGTGGCCGCGTCGTCGCGGCCGACGTAGCCGCCGACGGACAGCGCCGCGAGCGCGTCCAACGTGGCCGGTTCGCGCAGCGACTCGTCCGCGCGACCGTGCACGAGCTGCAGCAGCTGCACGGCGAACTCGACGTCGCGCAGGCCGCCGCGGCCGAGCTTGATCTCCCGCTCGGCGAGCGCGGGCGGCACGGCCTCCTCCACCCGCCGGCGCATCGCGTGCACGTCGTCGACGAACCGGTCGGCGCCGCCCGCCGTCCAGACCAGCGGGGCGAGCCGGGCAACGTACTCCCGGCCGAGCGCGAGATCCCCGGCGACCGGCCGGGCCTTCAGCAGCGCCTGGAACTCCCACGTCCGGGCCCAGCGTCGGTAGTACGCCTCGTGGCTGGCCAGGGTCCGCACCAGCGGGCCCACCCGGCCCTCCGGGCGCAGCGCGGCGTCGACCGGCCAGGCCACCCGGCCGCACACCCGGACGAGCTCGGACGCCAGCGCGGTCGCGGTCTGCAGCGCCGCCGTCTCGTCTACAGTGGAGTCGGCCGGCTCGGCGGCAAAGACGACGTCCACATCGGACACGTAGTTCAGCTCGCGGCCGCCGCACTTGCCCATGCCGATGACGGCGAGCCGGCACGGCGCGGCGCCCGCCGGCAGCGCCGCGCGTGCCACCGCCAGCGCTGCCGCCAACGTCGCCGCGGCGAGGTCGGCCAGCTCGGCCGCGACTTCCTCGACCTCGACCTCACCGGCCAGGTCTCTGGCCGCGATCGGGAGCAGCCGGCGTCGGTAGGCGACCCGAAGCGCGGCCACGACGTCCGCGCCGTTACCC
>JBKOXW010000119.1:0-11758 GCA_046744115.1 Actinomycetota bacterium
GGCCCGGGCTGCCACGAGTCTGATCGCACCGGCCGCTTCGATTCGCGGCGCACGACGGTCCGCACGACCTCATGGGAGCAGCCGACCTGCCGGCCGATCTCCCGTAGTGACAGGCCCTTCGCGCTCAGCCGTCGGGCCAACCGCCGTTGCTCCATCCTCAGATGGGCGGTCATCAACGTCTCCCTCATAGATCAACGAGATTCTCGCTGACCCACCAAGGACGTTGCGCTCACCGGTTGAACCCGCCGCGTTCCTCGACTCCGAGGCTTGACATGGCGCGTTCTCGCAGGGTAGGAAACTGATGAGTTAGAGAACTGATTGGTTACGAAACGCAGTCCCGAGAAGGGTCGCCATGAACTGGACGCTCGAGGTCGTGATCGTGCCGGTGTCCGACGTCGAGAAGGCCAAGGCCTTCTACGCCGAGAAGCTCGGGTTCACCGTCGACCACGACACCAAGATCAGCGAGGGGAACCGCCTCGTGCAGCTGACCCCGCCCGGGTCGGGCTGCTCGATCGTCGTGGGCGAGGGCGTCGTCCCGGACATGGTGCCCGGCTCTCTCAAGGGTCTGCAGCTTGTGGTCCCCGATCTGCACGCGGCGCATGCCGAGCTCGTCGCGCGCGGCATGGACGTCAGCGAGATCCAGGTCTACGGCGAGGAGGGCCTCCGCCCGAGCCGTGCGGGCGAACCCCTCGACAACGTCGGTTTCGTCTTCTTCAGCGACCCGGACGGCAACTCCTGGGGCGTGCAGCAGATCTCCGCCCGCGGCTAGTCGACGCACTCCACGGCCACAGCACGCCGTGCACGGGCGTTGATACGGCCGTTCACCTATTGCCGTCTTCCCTCTGGTCCCGCGGTAGGGCAAGAATCGGGGCGATGGCGCCGCCCCGACAGTGGTCGCGGGAACACGGGCCGGCGTCGCTCCGTACGTCAGCGACGACGACAGGAGGAAGCCCGTGCGCACCAGACGTCTGGCAGTTCCGGCACTGGCGGTGTGCCTCGCCCTCGCGCCCGCCGGTTTCGCGGCCGCGCAGCCGACCCCCGGCGGCGAAACCGAGGTGACCGTCGGCAGCAACGACACGATCTTCTCGCAGAACAAGCAGAACGAGCCGGCGGTGGCGGTCAACCCCGCCAACCCGGAGATCCTCGCGGCCGGCGCGAACGACAACATCGACCTCGAGTCCTGCGACGCGGGCGCCCCGAACACGTGCCCGTTCACGCCGGGCGTGGGCATAAGCGGAGTCCAGTTCTCGCTGAACGGCGGCGAGTCGTGGGTGCAGCCGACGTACACCGGGTTCTCGGCCCGGGGCTGCCTGGGTCCCGCGGCGTGCGTGCCCGACCCGGCCGGCCCGATCGGCACGTTGCCCAACTACTTCCAGAACGACATCGTCTCCAACGGTGACCCGGCAGTCGTGTTCGGGCCGCAGCCGGATGCGAGTGGCGGCTTCGACTGGGACAACGGCGCGCGGCTCTACTACGCCAACATCGCCACCAACTTCCCCGGCCGGCAAGGCTTCAAGGGCGCCGGCGCGATCGCCGTCTCCCGCACCGACGACATCGCTGGCGCCGTCGCAGGGGACAACGACGCGTGGATGGACCCGGTCATCGTGACCAGGCAGAGTTCCGCGCTGTTCAGCGACAAGGAGCAGCTCTGGGCGGACAACGCGGAGTCGAGCCCGCACTTCGGCAACGTCTACGTCTGTAATGTCAGCTTCCGCGGCGCAGGGGCGGGCGCGCCGGAGCCGGTGGTGTTCGCCCGTTCCACCGATGGTGGGGATACGTGGCGGACCCGGCAGCTCACCGCGTCGACGAACAACAACCAGACCGGCGGCCGGCAGGGCTGCGGCATCCGCACTGACAGCCAGGGCGTCGTGTACGTGGTGTGGGTCGGCACCGACATCCTGACCCGCGAAGGGGTCTTCTTCCAGGCGCGCTCGTTCGACGGCGGGAACAACTTCGAGCGGCCGCGGGCGATCGTCAACGTCACCCAGATCGGCCAGCTCGACCCGGTGCAGGGCCGATTCACGATTGACGGCGTCGCCGGCGGGCGCGCGCCGCTGTTCCCCAGCATCGACATCGCCAACGGCGCTCCGTCCGGCGCGGACGCCACCGACGAGATCGCCATCACCTGGGCGGACGACAGCCTCGGGGTGAACAACGAGAAGGCGTTCGTCATCTGGTCCACGGACGGCGGTGACTCCTACAGCCCGAAGCTCGTCGCCTCCGAGGGAGCTGACCGGGCCAACTTCACGGCGATCGCCCTCTCGCCGGACGGGCGCGACGCGTACCTCGTCTACAACGGACACCTCGACCCGTGGCGCACGGAGACATCGACGCCGCGACGCATGCTGGGCGTGGTTCGGCACGCCGAGGTCAACCCCGCCACCGGTGCGATCGGTGCGTTCAGCACGCTGCACCGGGGAGCGGTCGGCGATGGCCGCGGATCGAGCGCGAACGGGCTGACCTCGGAGTTCCTCGGCGACTACAACTACGCGGTGGCAACACGGGAGTTCGGCGCGGCCGTCTGGATCGACGCCCGCAATGCCGCGGTCTGCCCGGCGATCAACGCCTTCCGGCAGTCCCTGGTGGACGGCAGCCCCATCCCGGCGCCGGCGCCGAACACGGCCTGCCCGGATGTCGGTGGGTTCTTCGGCAACACCGACATCTTCGGCGGTAGCTACCTCGACCCCAGCACGCCCTGACCAATCCGGGAGGGGGAGGCGGCCACTCGGCCGCCTCCCCCGACCGAAACGGCTTGTCGGTACCGCCCGCTGGCTCGAGCTTGAACAACGCAGAGCCTTGTTCAAGGTTATGAGGTCGGCGACTGCTGCGCGCCGAGGCCGCTCTGGGCTTGGGCCCGTTCGGCGCGCGAATCTACTTCCAGCCGGTGACCTCGAGGACGAGCCCCCGGGCAAACCGGCGTTATCAGGCCGTTTCGGGCACGAGCGGGGTGCGGGGCGCGCTGTTCGGGGCTCGTCGCCATGATCGGTTGCGTCGCCAGAAGATGTACGTCGCCAGGCCCAGCGGGATCGGCAGCACGTACGTGAGCGCTCGGAAGACCAGTACGGCGGCGGCGACCTGGGCGCGCGCTCCGCCGGCCGCGGACAGGCCGGTGATCAGAAACACCTCGACGAAGCCCAACCCGCCGGGGGTGAACGGGATCGCCGTGAGCAGCCGGGCGAAGGCGAAGACGGCCAGCGCCTCGATCCAGCTCACCTCCTCCTCGGACACCCCGATGTCCCGCAGCGCAAGCAGCAGGACCAGGAACAGCGACAGGTGGCTCACCACCGTGAGCAGGGTGATCCAGATCCATCGGGCACGCAGCAGCAGCACCGTCCGGTCCCGGAACTTCACGGTCGCCAGCTCCCAGCCGGTGACGGGTGGGCGCTTGAACGGTCGGAGCAGCGCTGACGCGACCCGACCCGCGGCGAGCCCGACCCGGTGCGCGGTCTCGCGGCTGCGCAGGATCAGCCCGAAGATCACGATTGCCGCGACCAGCCCGGCGATGCCCAGCAGCCCCGCGACCAGCCGGCCCCCGCCGGCACCGCCGGAGAAGGCGAGCAGCGCCAGCGCGAGCACCGGCATGCCGAGCTTGGCGAAGTTGTTGAAGATGCCCGCCACCAGCAGGGACACCGAGCTCCGGGAACGGGAGAATCCCCAGGACGAGTACATGGTGTACGACAGGCCGATACCGATCGCGGAACCGCCCGGGACGGTGTTGGAGACCGCCGTACTGGACTGGGCCACGACGGCCGCCTGCCGCACCGTGAGGCCCGGCATGGTCGCGACCATCAGGAGCCAGTAGGTCACCAGGTTCCACACCGCGGCCAGTGCCAGCGTGGTCAGCTCCAGCCACGTCATGGACCGGATCGAGTCCCAGACGGCCGAGATGCTGGTGAACTGGGGCAGGAAGTACCAGAAGACCAGGACCACGATCGCGACGGACACCAGTGCCGCCAGGACCTGGCGCAGCCGCCGGCGACGCCGGTCCCGCAGTCGCGCCGACGTGTCCGGTCCGGCCGCCGGCTCGGTGACGGCTGGGGTCCCAGGTGGGTCGGGGGCTCCCGCGGTCATTGCGACCCCTCGCCCGAGGGTGGGTCGAGGGTGAGCCGGCCGTCGGTGTGCTGCTCGACCGCGTCGGCCACGCTGCTCCTGCTGACGAGGCCCAGGGCCGCCGAGACTTCCGCCTCCGCACCGGCTCGGATCCGCCCGGTGAAGTCGATGTGATACGTGACGCACCCCCCAGGGAAGACGTAGTACCGGTCGGCCCGGTACCCGACGCGGACGGGCGAGACGCCGTCGTAGCGCCGCGTACCCGGCTGATCGCTTGATGCAGCGCGAGCGTCACCGACGTCGCAGGAGCGCTCCAGCCTGATGCGGACGGAGTCGTCGCCCTCCCGGTCCGTCGAGCCGACCCTGATCTCCGACCATCCGTTCTGCGCATCGAGCCCTTCGAACGTCCAACCGACCGGCAGGGCACGCACGCACGGCAGCCACTGTGCCGTCGGCACAGACTGCGCGACGAGCAGCAGCCCGCTGCCGACCTTGTTCTCGGGCCAGGCGCAGGCAGGCATCCCGGGCGGCACGCCAACCTCGACGTTTCCCAAGCAGCCCGCCGACAGCAGCAGGCAGCCGAGCAGCACCGCCGCCCGCCTCATATCGGACTCGTCAGCAACGGGGCGCCGATCAGGACGCCGAGCACCAGCAGGATGAGCACCCACACCGTCAACGCGATGCGCCGCACGGTCCAGCGCTGGATCTTCACGGGCGGCAGCTGGTACGGCAGCAGCCGCAGGAACTCGGCGTGCAGGTCGCGGCCCTGCTGACGCATCAGGTGTCGCAGCTGCGACGGCATGGTGAGGCCGCGCGTCGCAGCCAACGCCTCGGCGATCTCGTCGTCGGAGAAGAACTCGCGCGCCCGGGCGTAGACAGTCTCGGTGTCGCTGCGCAGGGCCAGGACGAGCATCATGTTGCCGAGGTCGACTGCCTGCCGCCACGGGCTGGGACGTACCTGGCCGAACGCGGAGTCGATGAGCAGCAGCCGACCGTCCCGGACGAGGAGGTTGGCCGGCTTGATGTCGCGGTGAGCAAGCCCGGCCTCCCACAGCCGGCGGATGAGCAGCAGGCCCTGGTCGATGAGTGCGGTGTCCACGTCGACCTCGCCGAGCTCCTTGGCACCGTCGACGAACTCGGTGACCAGCAGGTACTCCCGCTCCGGGGTGATCTCGACGATGCCGTAGGGCTTGGGCACCGGCAGCCCGTCCGCGTGCATCACCCGCAGCACGTAGTCCTCGTACTGGACGAGGCGACGCACGGTGTTGAACGGCTTCTCGTCCTCGAGGCGACCGTACAGCAGCGTCCGGCCGAGCTTGTACCAGCGGTCCGAGCGCACGTGTGTCGCGGTGTAGAGCTTGCAGAACACGTAGCTGTCCGGATCGCCCTTGATCTTCACCCGCAGCGGGGTGGACCCGCCCGAGCCCTCGAGCCCGAACGGCCGCACCTCGATCGCGATCAATCCCAACTGGTCCTGCAGGGCGCGCACGATCGCATCGTGCCGGGCGCCGCCGACGTCGACGTGTGCGGTGCGACCGCGCTTGTACAGCACCGGGAACACCTCGTTCGGCGCGAACAGCCGGAACGCCGCCAGCGGGATCGCCACGCCGATGACCAGCCCGAGGATCGCGTCGCTCGGCCCCTCCTGGGCCAGGTAGAGCCGGGAGAACAGGGTGATCGCGAGGACTCCCCCGACGACCAGCTTGCCGGCCTCGCGGAGCCGCCCGGCCGGGACGAGCGCGTACAGCGTGCCCACCAGGAACGCCGCCAGCATCGCCATCGGCACCGACGGCATGGCGAAGCTCTTCCACTGGCCGAGGATCTCGACGCCCAGCGGTCGTGGCCGCTGAATGCTCTGCGCCACCGAGCCCGCGACGGCGCTGACCAGCACCCCTGCGCCGACCCAGACGAACAGGTGCCGCCAGCGCCGCCAGATCACCAGCACAACCAGGTTGGCGAGCCAGATCACCTGCAGTCCCCGCCCGGTCGCCAGGACGCCGAGCACCTTCATCGCCCTGGTCAGCGCCGGCGACCGCACGTCGGCGAGCCAGTCGAGCACGCGGCTGTCGATGACGCCGAGGCCTACCGACAGCCGCTCGATGGTCCCGACCAGGACCGAGAAGACGACCGCGGCACCAGCCAGGACGAGCCACCACTTGCCGGAGGCAGACAGTGTGCGCGGAAGCGGCGGCGGCTCCCCGGAGGGACGCCGCCGACGGCCTCGCGAGACGGCTGACGGCCACGCAGCCGCCGAGCCGGCTCCGGACACCGCATGCGGAGTCGACGTCATGTCCGTCCCCCGTCCACGACTGGGCCAGACGCTACCCGCATATCCGCCGAACTGGTCAGTTGTGCACAGATTCGCGCGAACGCGGGGGCACCTGAGCCGGTCGGCGCGCGTAGGGTGCGGTCGCGGAGGGTCATGGCGAGACCGGGGGCGGAATGGCGACTGCGGATGCGTGGGTGGTCGTGGGCCTGGACAACGGGGGGAACAAGAACAACGCGACCGTGCTGGACTCGTCGGGGCGGTTCCTCGTCGACCGGATGGTGGAGACGCCGAGCCTTGTGCACGAGGGGCCGGAGGTGGCGATCGAGGCGCTGGCGCGGGCCATGGATCGGGTACTGACGGACACCGGCATTGATCGCTCGGTGGTGCGCGCCGTGGGGCTGGACACGCCGGGCCCGGCCAGCGCGGACGGGGTCATCTCGTCGAAGGGCGCGACGAACTTCTCGCAGCCGGCCTGGTGGGGGTTCGACGTCCGCGGCGCGCTGGAGGCCCGCATTGGCCTGCCCGTCGTCTACAACAACGACGGAAACGCCGCCGCGCTGTACGCGCACCACGTCCAGTTCGGCGCCGACGCCCCCAACCACTCGTCCGTGGCCGCGATCGTGGGCACCGGGCTCGGCGGCGGCGTCATCGAGGCCGGCCGGGTCGTCAAGGGCGCCGCGGGGATGGCCGGCGAGCTGGGCCACGTGCACATCCCGATGCACGGGCTGCTGGCCGACGATCAGCCGGTGCCCTCGTGCAACTGCGGCTTCGTCGGCGACGCGGAGAGCGTGGCGTCGCTGACCGGCATCGAGCGCAACCTGCTGCCGTACTGGCTGTCCAAGTTCGATGGTCACCCCCTCGGTGAGGTGGAGTCGATGCACGCGGCGGCGAAGCTGGTGCGCGAGCACGGCGAGCGCGGCGACGAGCTCGCGCTCAAGATCTTCGAACAGCAGGCGATGGCCCTCGGCCGGCTCTTCACGATCGCCGCCAACTTCACCGACCCCAGCGCGTACTTCGTCGGCGGCGGGGTGGTCGAGACGGCGCCCAGGTTCCGGCGGTGGTTCCTGGCCACGGTCCGCGAGCACACCGAGCTGCGGGCCGAGCAGGCCGAGGTAGAGCTGCTCGCGCTCGTGCCCGACCTCGACATGGCCGGTGCGCGCGGCGCGGCGATCGCGGCTCGGGACGCGCTGTAACGCACGCCACCTCGCGCCGGCCGAACCCGCCGGGCATCGCGGCCGTACTACCGGGTACGAAGCAGTGAAGGGAGGTGACGATCGACGTGTCACGACTCACGACGGGTTCACGGACGAAGGTCTGGCTCGCTGTCGCGGCCGTGGTGGCCGTGGTTGTGCTGATCATCGTGCTGGCCATGACGCTCGGCGGTGGCAGCGGCGGTAGCGGCGGCGGAGGCTTCGGCTACTGACCGAGCAGCAGTCGCTTTTGGACCTTGCCCATCGCGTTCCGGGGCAGGTCGCTGACGAGGTGGACCTGCCTCGGTCGCTTGTGGACTGACAACCGGCCGGCGACGTAGTCGATGAGCTGCTGCCGGGTGACGCCGTCCGCGACGACGTACGCGACGACCTGCTGGCCGAGGTCCGGGTCCGGCAGGCCGACCACGGCCGCCTCCCGCACGGCCGGATGCGACAGCATCGCGTCCTCGACCTCGCCGGCCCCGATGCGGAAGCCACCGCTCTTGATGAGGTCGGTCGAGGACCGGCCGAGCAGCCGGTGCCAGCGGTCCGGCCCGATCACGGCGACGTCGCCGGTGCGAAACCAGCCGTCGGGCGTGAACGCTCGCACCGTCGCGTCGCTGCTGCCGCGGTAGCCGTCGAACAGCATCGGCCCGCGGACGTGCAGCTCGCCCGCAGACTCGCCGTCGGCCGGCACCGGGTTGCCGTGCTCGTCGGCCAGCCGGGTATCGACACCGGCCAGCGGCGTGCCGACGTACCCGGCCCGACGCTCGCCCGTCACCCGCGTGCTCAGCGTGATCAGCGTCTCGGTCATCCCGTACCGCTCGACCGGCGCGTGGCCGGTGAGCTCTCGCAGCGCGGTGAACACGGGCAGCGGTAGGGCGGCGCTGCCGGACACGAGCAGCCGCGCCGAACGCAGCGCCCGCGCGGCCTGCTGGTCCGCGCACACCCGCGACCAGACGGTCGGCACTCCAAAGTAGAGCGTGCCCGCGGCCGCCGCGTAATCGCGCGGGCGTGGCCGTCCGGTGTGCACGAGGCGGCAGCCGATCCGCAGCGCGCCCAGCACGCCGAGCACGAGCCCGTGCACGTGGAACAGCGGCAGCCCGTGTGCCAGCACATCGTCCGGTGTCCAGGCCCACGCGTCGGCCAGCGCGTCGAGGTCGGCGGCGATGGCGCCGCGGGAGATGACCGCGCCCTTCGGCGCGCCGGTGGTCCCGCTGGTGTAGAGGATCAGCGCCGTCCGGTCGGCCGCGGGCTCCGGATGGCTCGTCGCGGATCGGGCCCGCAGGTCGACCGGCATGGTGGGAATGCCGACCGGCTCCGCGTCGTCGGGCCCGAGCAGCAGCGCCGCGCCCGAGTCGCCGAGGATGTGGTCGCGCTCGGCCGGGCCCGAGTCGGGTGGCACCGGGACCACGGGCACTCCGGCGAGCAGGCCGCCCACCACCGCGACGACGGTCTGCAGGCTCGGTGTCGCCAGCACGGCGACTGCGGGGGTGCCGGCGATCCGGTCGGCGACCGCAGTGGCGGCGGCGAGCAGCGCCTCCCGGGACATGCTCCCGCCGGCGACCCGAACAGCGTCGAGGTCGTCGCCGGCGGCAGTCGTCAGCGCGGGAAGGAGCACCATCGTCTCGACATTCTGCCCGGCGGCCATGCCCAGGTGCCGGCCGGAGTCGGTCAGACGGAGAGCACCGTGTCGATGCCGAGGAACCGGCCGATGTCGGCGGCTTCGGATTCGAGCGCGGGCAGGACGTCGGGGTCCAGGGGCTCGAACGGCTCCACTGCTACCTCGGCCGGTCGGCGGTTGCGCCGCAGGCGCCAGGTGCCGATCACGCGGCAGTCGACGAGCACGGCCGGGTGGACGATCCCGCCGCCGGCCTGGATCCGCCGCACGTACCGCGGATCGAGCGCCAGGTCCCGGCTGCGGTAGCCAAGCAGGTAGGCGTCGAACGCACCGAGCAGCCGTACCACCCGCCCGCGAACGGTCGGTCGGGCGAGCGCGTCGCGCGACACGAACCTTCCGTCCGCCACCTCCGCAAGGTCGGCGGCGGCGTGCGCGAGACCGCGCCGGGCGGCGCCGACAGGCAGGCCGGACCAGGCAGCGAGGTCGTCGGCCGTGGCCGGGCCGTACGCCCCGACATAGCGGCGGGCCAGCTCGGCCAGGGCGGCCTCGCGGTCGAGTGCCGGCGCGGGCGGCAGCCAGTCGTCGAGCAGGACGTAGCCCGGCTCGTCGCCGCTCAGCCACGGGCCCCGGCAGATCAGTCCGCGCGCGGCCGCATACGCCACCAAATGCGCCGGCGGCTGGCCGGTCGGGTCGATCGCGACCCCCAGGCCGGCCAGCCGCCTGACCAGATCGGCCCGGCTGAGCGGGCTCTCCGCCGCCAGCACCCGCTCGATCGCGGGCAGCGCGCGGGTGCAGGTCTGCTCGTCCAGGCCCAGCTCGCGGCGACGCCGCGCTCCGCCGGCGACATTCCGTGGTCCGAACAGCGCCAGCATCCACCGCACGTCCTCGGCGGTCACCAGATGCAGGGTGCCCCGCATCAGCCAGGTGCTCACCACCGAACGCGACGCCGCGGCCCGGTGCACCGCGGCGGCGGTCAGCCGGCGACCGCGGGCCCGCACTGCCAGCCGCACTGCGCCGGCATCCTGCGCCTGCAGACCGGCGAGGTGCGCGGCCACCGCGGCAACCGTCGCACCGGGACGGTCGGCGAGCCACTGCGCCCGAACACGCCGTCCCAGAATCTCCCGGTCAGACACCAGTGGCATCCTCGAACACCGAGTGGCGAGTTGGCATCACGAGTGGGCGGAGAAAGCTCATCACTCGGCGGCGAAGTCGCCACTCGGCGTGCGAGCTGACCACTCGCCGGGGTGTCGGGGTCATTCGTAGACGAGCTTCTGCGGGCCGGGGTAGATCCAGGTGAGCCCGTCGCGGAGGCGGTCGCGCCAGTTCTCCCAGCTGTGGCCGTCCCGGGCCTCGACGTATCGGATCCGCATGCCCGCCGCCTCGAATGTCGGCACCATCGAACGGTTCCGCACGATCAGCGGCTCGTACACGCCGCAGCTGACGAACACCCGGTCCGCGACCCGGCGCGGCCGCGCGCGGTAGCGGTTGACGAACCTGACGATCGGGTCGAAGACGGCGCTGCCCCCGTGGTCGGTGCCGATGTCGGTGAAGACGAACGATCCCGACTGCAGCAGCATCGAGCCGTACGTCGTCGGCGACCGGTACGCGGCCGACAGCGCGGCGACCGCGCCGAAACTCGAGCCCATCAGGCAGCGGCCGGCCGGCGTGCCGGCCAGCGGGTACTCGCGCTCCAGCCGAGGCACCAGCTCGTAGGTCAGGAAGCGGGCGTGCGCGGTGGAGTTCGCGTACTCGGTGAGCCGCTCTCCCGGGTAGAGGAACGCGGCGACCAGCTCGGCGACGTCGAGCCGGTGGATGAGGTTGTCCAGCACGACCTTGGCCGCGGCGTACTGCAGGTAGTCGCCGCCGTCGTGCACGAGCAGCAGCGGGTAGCTGGCCGTGCGGCGGAACCGGGCGGGAAGGTACAGGGTCACCCGGCAGTCGCGACGCAGCGCCCGGCTCGGCACGACCAACTCGACGAGCGAGCCGGGCCGGGCCTCGGGATCGGGCACCGTCCACTCCGGAGTGACGTAGCCGGCGGCGAAGCAGACCGACGAGCTGCCGACCGGGCTGTGCGAGCGGTGCGGGTTCAGCGGGTCGTTGATCCGCTCGTGCCGGCCGTCGCAGGAGATCTCGAGCTGATACTCCACTCGCGACCCCGACGGCAGCTCCAGCACCAGGTACCATAGGTCGGTGCCGCGCAGTCGGCGCAGCGGCAGCCGCTCCGGCAGCTCCACGATCCGGTGCACGAGGAACACCTCGTCGGCGTCGCCGCGGAACAGGAACGTGCAGCGGCTTCCCTCGACGATCGGTACGTCGTGGCGGGCGAGGAACCGGTCGACCGCGGCGCCGTCGACCGGCCGCCGCTCCCGGAGCCGGTTGATCGCCAGCTTCCTCGCAGCCGGTCGCGGGACCGTCATGCGGCCAGGTCCACGATGCGGCCGTCGTCGGCGACCACCCGCGCCCCGGCGGGCAGCGCGCCGTCGGCGGCCACGTCGGCGCGCACGCCGTCGTCCAGCACCACGCACCGGGCGGGCGCGAACCGGCGGGCCAGCACGCCCATCCGCACCGCGTCGTCGATGGGCAGCCGGCGCCGCGCGTGCGGGAGCAGCACGGCGCCGCGGATCAGCC
>JBKOXW010000190.1:0-13139 GCA_046744115.1 Actinomycetota bacterium
CGGCTTCGACATCGCCACCGACGGTGTCGCGATGGCGGCGGTCCAGCGGCCCACCGGTGACCGGTCCGTTCTGTTCTGCGTCGACCTGGACAGCGGGCGTGCCCGGCCGGTCGACCGGATCGGCTCCGGCCTGGCGATCACCGGCCTGGCGGTGGCGCCTCGCGGGGCCCACACCGCGCTGCTGCCGTAGCGCGGGCGAGGGCGGCTCGGGCCCCGCGCCCGAGCCGCCCTCGCGGGTCACCGTGCTGTGGTAGCGTCCCCCGCCGTCGCGCAGACCCGGGACGAAAGGTGTGTACGCAGATGTCTCGGCAGGGCGAGAACGGTCGCGATCCGGCCGACTGGTGGGGCAACTCGCCGGCTGGCCAGCCCGACTGGTACGGCGGCTCGCAGCCGCCCCCGCTCCGGCGGCCGAGCAAGGGTCCGGGACAGCCGCCGAGCCAGGGACGGCCGCAGGACGGGCCGGCGACTCTGGAACAGCAGGGGCCGTCGGGTGCCGGCTGGCCCCAGCCTCACAACCCGTTCCCCGGGTCTGTCGGACCGGGCGCCGCCGGCCCGGGCACCTTCGGCCCGAGCAGCGCCGGGGACTACGAGCCGGGCGACCCAATTCGCGCTGACCGCGGCGACCCCGGCCGCGGCGACTGGGCCGGCCGCGACCTGCCCGGCCGCGACGACTGGCCCTCCTCCGGGTACGACCCCGGCCCGCCCAAGCCAGCCCGGCCGAGGCGATCGGGCGGACTCGTCGCCGCCGTCGGCATTCTCGGCCTGCTGCTCGGCGCGGCCGGGGCGAGCGCCACGTTCCTCGCCCTCGGCTGGGGTCCCGCCGACGCGACGGACTCCGCTGCGCGGTCGCCGTCGTCGGCGTCGGCCGGCCCGTCGGGGAAGGCGAGCCGGGTGCCGGCCGCCAACCCGCGGTCGGCGCTCATCGACGACCTCGAGGTCGGAGAGTGCTTCAACCTGCCCGACGGGCCGATCGTCCGGGTTGACGTGGTGGGCTGCAGCACCCCGCACAACCGGGAGCTATTCGCCCGGCTCACGCTGCCCGACGGCAGCTGGCCGGGCGAGGCGGAGATCAAGTCGACCGGGCTGTCCAAGTGCGGCGACCGCTTCGCCGAGTACGTCGGCAGCGAGCACGGCGCCTCCGTCTACACGTACCAGTCGATCCGCCCGACCGAGGAGACCTGGGCCGACGGCGACCGGCTCGTGGCCTGCGCGATCAAGACGCGCGACGACAAGCCGATGCGGGTCCGCGCGCGGGGCTCCGGCCGGTAGGAGGGCCCGGGCAGCCGGTCAGCGACCGGAGTAGTCGCGGAACCCCTTGCCCGTCTTGCGGCCCAGGTAGCCCGCCGTGACCAGGTGCTCCAGCAGCGGCGCCGGGGCGAACCCCGGTTCCCGGAATTCCTGGTACAGGGTGCGCTGAATGGCCAGTGCGACGTCCAGGCCGACGACGTCGAGCAGCTCGAACGGGCCCATCGGGTAGCCGCATCCGACCTTCATCGCCGCGTCGATGTCGTCGGCCGACGCGTAGTGCGCCTCCAGCATCTTCACCGCGTCGTTCAGGTACGGGAAGAGCAGCGCGTTGACGATGAACCCGGCCCGGTCGCCGCAGCGCACCGCGTGCTTGCCGAGCCGGTGGCAGACCGCGAGCGCGGTGGCCTCGGCGTCGGCGGAGGTGCTGACCGTGTGCACCACCTCGACCAGGCCCATGACCGGAGCCGGGTTGAAGAAATGCATGCCCACCACGTCTGCGGCGCGGTCGGTCGCCGCCGCGCACGCGATCACCGGCAGGCTCGACGTCGTGGTCGCGAGCACGGCGCCCGGCCGGACGATCTCGTCCAGGTTGGCGAACATCGCCTGCTTCACGGACAGCTCCTCGACCACGGCCTCCACCACGAGGTCGCGGTCGGCGAGGTCGTCCAGCCGGGTGGAGCCGGCGACCCGCGCCGAGGCGGCGTCCCGCTCGGCCGCGCCGAGCTTGCCCCGCCGCACCGCCTTCTCCATCGACCGGGACACCGCGGCGTGCACGGCGGCCGACTTCTCCTCGCCGCGGGCGACGTACAGCACGTCGTAGCCGGCCTTCGCGAACACCTCGACGATCCCGGTGGCCATCGTGCCGGAGCCGACCACGCCGACCCTCGCCACCGCCCGGGCGTCGTCGCCGGACCGCTGCGCGGCGGGCGTGCTCGCGTCCGGCACCACGATCGGCGAGTCCGCGGCCTCGTAGGTGTAGAAGCCGCGCCCGCTCTTCCGGCCGAGCAGGCCGGCGGTCATCATCTGCCGGAACACCGGCGCCGGCGCGTGCAGCCGGTCCCGGGACTGCCGGTACATCGTGTCCAGGATCTCGTACGCGGTGTCCAGGCCGATCAGGTCGAGCAGGGCGAGCGGACCCATCGGCAGCCCGCAGCCGAGCCGCATGGCCGCGTCGATGTCCTCCCGGCTGGCGTAGCGCGACTCGTACATGGATGCGGCGTGGTTGAGGTAGCCGAACAGCAGCGCGTTCGCGATGAAGCCGGCCTTGTCGCCGATCGTCACGTCGACCTTGCCCAGCCGCTTGGCCAGCGCCTCGACGTCGTCGATCACGTCCGGCTCGGTGACCACGCTGCGCACGACCTCGACCAGCCGCATCACGGGCGCCGGGTTGAAGAAGTGCATGCCCAGCACCTTGCCGGGGCGGTGGGTGGCGACGGAGATCTCGGTCACCGACAACGAGGAGGTGTTCGTCGCCAGGATTGTGTCCGGCGGGCAGATCTGGTCGAGCCTGGTGAAGATCTCCCGCTTCAGGTCGAGCCGCTCGGGCACCGCCTCGACGACCAGCTCGACGTCCTTGAGATCGTCGAGCGCGGTCGTGAACGCGATCCGGTCGAGCAGCGCCACCTGCTCGTCCTCGGTCAGCTTCCCGCGCCGGACCGCCCGGTCGGTGGAGTGCTCGAGGTGCCCGCGGCCGCGGGTCAGCGACTCCTCGTCCTTCTCGACCGCGACCACGTCCACCCCGGACCGGGCGAAGACCTCGGTGATCCCGGCACCCATCGTGCCGAGCCCGACCACGCCCACCTTCGCGAACTCGCGTCCCACCAGCGACTCCCTCACCCGACCTGCGACACGCCCGAGTCTCGCACGAACCCTGCCTCACCAACGGGCCGGCGTCGGCGCCGTACGGCTCGTTGGCCGGGCCCGTCGCCGGAAGCGCCGTGCCGTGCAGCCGGAGCGCCAGGCGACTATCCGACACCCGGAGCCCACCTGGATCGTTCAGTCAGCACCGCCGCCGACCTGCGACACGGTCTGCGTCAGCAGCGCCGTTGACGTGCCGGGCGACCGACCGCGCGCGGCCTGGAGGCGCGTCAAGTCAGACGGGTTTGTCGAGCTCAAGCTCGTCGCGCAGCGGGATGCCGTGTGCGCCCATTGTCGGGATCTCCGGCTTGAGCTCCGCGCGACTGCGGTCAACGGCGCCCGGGTGCAGCCCGGCGAGCCGGAAGCCCCGACGCTGATAGAAGCGGAGCGCGTCGACGTTGTCGTTCGTGGTGATCAGCCACAGCCGCCGGCACCCGTGCTCGGCGGCGACCCGCTCAGCTGCGGCGATCAGCGCGCTGCCGACGCCGCCCCATCGCTGCGCCGCGTGCAGGGTGAGCACCTCGCAGTCGGCGCCGCGGACGACGTAGGTCAGCACGCCGACCAGCCGTCCGCCGTCCTCGCCGACCAGCGCCGGGTGGTCGAGGGGGTGAAGAAGCTCGCCGAGGCGTGCCACCCGCGTCGAGTGCCACTCCGCCAGCAACGCCGCGACCGCGGCCTCGTCGTCCGGAAGCCGGGGGCGGACGATCACTTGCGCGGGGCCCGGCCGTAGCGGAGCTGCAGGGCGGTGAGCATCCGGGAGATGGTGCCGGGCTTGCGGCGGAACGTCGCCACCTCGATCGGCCCGGTGAGCCGGCGCCGGGTGATCGCCTTGGACCGGGCGAACTCGCGCAGCCCGTCGTCGCCATGGATGCGACCGAAGCCGGAGTCCCCCACCCCGCCGAAGGGCAGCGCGGCGATGCCGGCGAAGGTCACCACCGAGTTGACGCTGGCCATCCCGGAGCGGATCCGCCGGGCGATCGCCTCGCCCCGGCTCTTCGAGAACACCGCGGCGCCGAGGCCGTACGGCGTGCCGTTCGCCCGCTCGACCGCCTCGTCCACGGTCGCCACCCGGGCCACGGTCAGCGTCGGGCCGAACGTCTCCTCCTGCACGGCCGCGGCATCCTCCGGCACGTCGGTGAGGATCACCGGGTCCACGTACGGCGGGCGCACCGCGTCCGGCCCGCCGACCACCGCCCGACCGCCGCGGGCCAGCGCGTCGTCGATGTGCCGGCGGATGACGTCCACCTGGGCCGGCATCGTGATCGGGCCGTACGACGCCTCACGGTCCTCGCCGGCGCGCAGGTCGCGGGCCCGCTCGGTCAGCTTCGCCAGGAAGTCGTCGGCGACCGGGTCGAGGACGTACACCCGCTCGACGCCGACGCAGGTCTGGCCGGCGTTCGACATCCCGCCCCACAGCGCGGCGTCGGCGGCGGCGTCCAGGTCGGCGTCCGCATCCACGATCAGCGCGTCCTTGCCGCCGCACTCGATGACCACCGGGGTCAGCGTCTCCGCGCAGGCCGCCATCACCTTCCTCGCGGTCGCGGTCGAGCCGGTGAACGCGAGCTTGTCCACGCCGCTGCGGCACAGGGCCGCGCCGGTCTCGCCGAACCCGGTCACCAGCTGGAACACCGGGTGCTCCGGCACGATGTGCGCGAACGAGCGGACCAGCCAGGCGCCCACCGCCGGGGTGAACTCCGACGGCTTGAAGACGACCGCGTTACCCGCGGCCAGCGCGTACCCGATCGAGCCCATGGGGGTGTGCACCGGGTAGTTCCACGGCCCGATCACGCCGACCACGCCGTACGGCTGGTACTCCACCGTGGCGGCGTGGTTGGCCAGCATCAGGCCCGTACGGACGGACCGGCGGCCGAGCACCCGCTTCGCGTGCCTCGGCGCCCAGTCCAGGTGCTCAAGCTGCGCGCCGAGCTCGATGAGCGCGTCGTCGACCGGCTTGCCGCCCTCGCGGTGCATCAGCTCGGCCACCTCCTGCAGGTGCGTGGCCACGAATGCGCGCCAGGACGCCATCCGCGCCCGCCGGCCGGCGAAGCCGAGGCCGTCCCACCACTGGGCGGCCGGCCGTGCCCGCTCGACGGCGGCGCGCACCGCGGCCTCGTCGTGCACCGGGAACCGGCCCACCAGCTCGCCGGTGGCCGGGTCGACCGAGTCGAACGTGTCCACAGTGGACTCGGCCGTCTCGTCCCGCACGGCGGTCATCGGGAGCCTCCTGTCGTCGCTGCGGCGGCGGGCTCGGCCACCGGCTCGGGTGCGCTGGGCGCCAGCAGCGGGCGGCCCAGGAGCAGGTCCGCCGCCCGCTCCGCGAGCGCCACCGTCGGCGCGTGCGTGTTACCCCGTGGCACCCGAGGCATCACGCTCGCGTCGGCCACCCGCAGCGCCTCGACCCCACGCACCCGCAGCTGCGGGTCGACCACGGCGTCCTCGCCAGTGCCCATCACGCAGGTACCGACCGGGTGGTAGAGCGTCTCGGTGCCGGCCCGCACCGTCTCGCGGACGTCCTCGTCGGTGCGCGCATCGGGTCCAGGCAGGTAGGGCCGGTCCAGGAAGCCCGCCAGCGGCGGATGGCTGGCGATCTCCTGGGCCACCCGCACGCCGGCCACCATCGCGTCGAGGTCGGCTGGGTCGGTGTAGTAGCCGGCGTCGATGACCGGCCGCCACCGCGGGTCGGCCGAGCGGAGCGTGAGCCGACCCCGGCTGGCCACGTCGACCACGGTGGGCGCGATCGTGAAGCCGACCCCCGGCGGTGGCGTGAGCCCGTGGTTCTCGGCCATCGTGGGGATGACCGCGAACTGGAGGTCCGGCGCAGCCAGCCCGGCCCTGCTCCGGGCGAAGCCGCCCGACTCCGAGACGTTCGAGGTGAGCGGCCCACGCCTGGTGGCGAACCAGCGGGCCATCTGCAGCGGCGTCTCCGCGTCGTGCAGGTCGGTGGTGTCCCGGGTGAACCACATGACCGGCACGCACGGGTGGTCGTGCAGGTTCTCCCCCACGCCGGGCAGGTCGACCAGCACGTCGATGCCGTGCTCGCGCAGTTGCGCGGCGGGCCCGATGCCGGACAGCAGCAGCAGCTGCGGGCTGTTCACCGCCCCGCCGCAGAGCACGACCTCCCGCTCGGCGCGGGCCAGCGCCTCTGCGCCGCGGCGCCGGTACGCCACGCCGGTGGCCCTGCCGTGCTCGACCATGATCCGGGTGGCGAGCGCGTCGGTGACCACCGTGAGGTTTGGGCGGGCCAGCGCCGGCCGCAGGTATCCGTCCACAACGGACCAGCGCCGGCCGCCCTTCTGGTTGACCTGGTAGCGGCCGGCGCCGTCCTGCTCCGGCCCGTTGAAGTCGTCGTTCGGCGGCAGGCCGGCCGCGCCCGCCGCGGCGAGGAAGGCGTCGGTGAGCTCGTGCGTTGCGCGCAGGTCCTCCACCCGCATCGGCCCGCCGGCACCGTGGTACGGCGACGGCCCGCGTGCCTGGTCCTCGGCGCGGCGGAAGTAGGGGAGCAGGTCGGCGTAGCCCCACCCGGTGCAACCGAGCTCGTCCCGCCACCGGTCGTAGTCCGCCCGGTTGCCGCGGATGTAGATCATGGCGTTGATGGACGAGCAGCCGCCCAGCATCTTGCCGCGCGGCCAGAACAGGCGCCGGTCCAGCAGCTGCTTCTGCTCCTCCGTGCTGAAGTCCCAGTCGCGCATGGTCTTGAACAGCCGGTAGAACGCCGCCGGCATGCGGACCTCGTCGGCGTCGTCGTCCGGCCCAGCCTCCAGTAGCAGCACCCGGCTGCTGGGATCCTCGGACAGCCGCCCGGCCAGCACGCAGCCCGCGGTCCCCGCCCCCACGATGACGAAGTCGTACGAGCCCTCGCGCTCGCTCATGACGCGCCCCCTGGGTGAGGTGTCCGCGACGTGAGCGAGAGGCTACTCGGCGGTAACGCGGCCGGTCGAGACGATCCCCGGCTCCCGTCGCCGTTCGCGGGTGCGCTCAGATGGGTACGAACCGGGTGAGCGCGTGCGGACCCGTCGGCACCCGGAGGCTCGGTGATGGATCGCGAAACCGGTCGTGACACTGTGACGCGCGTTCTCACGCGGCCGACCGGCGCCATAGCCCGGCTCGTCACCACCGCAGTCGTGGTGGTGCTGGTGATCCTCGTCGGGCTGTTCGCGGCCCGGACCGCTTTCAACTGGTCTCCGTTCGGCACCGAGGAGCGCGACCGGAGCGGGCCGGTGGTGCTCACGGCGCTGCGCGACCTGTCCGAGTACCACGCCGCCTCCGGGTCATACCAGGTGCTCATCGACCTGGAGGAGGACACCCGGCTGGTGCCGGAGTTCCTGAAGGGCAAGCGGACGCTGTTCCTCGCGATCGGCTCCGTCGACGCGTTCGTCGACTTCGGCCAGCTGAACGCCGACGCGGTGACCGTGTCGGAGGACCGCCGCAGAGTCACCCTGCGGCTGCCGCACGCCCAGCTGGCCCGGCCGGTGATCGACACGAAGGAGAGCCGGGTGCTCGACCGCGACCTCGGCGTGCTGGACCGGCTCGGCAGCCTGGTCTCCGACAACCCCGACGAGGACCGCCGCCTCTACGTTCTCGCCGAGGAGAAGCTGGCCGACGCAGCCACGAAGAGCGAGCTCGTCGGCCGGGCCGAGACCAACACCCGCATCACGCTCGAGCGCCTCCTGACCGCGCTCGGGTTCACCACGGTCGAGATCAGCTATGTCGACGCCACCCCAGGCGGCTGACCGCGACACGCACAGGTTCAGAACAGGGTCGGAGTGGTGGGCTCGGCGCCGCGCAGCGCGTCGTAGTCGAGCGTCACGCAGTCGATGCCGCGGTCGGCCGCCAGCACCCGGGCCTGCGGCGTGATCGCCTGCGCCGCGAGCACGCCGCGGACCGGCGCCAGCAGCGGGTCGCGGTTGAGCAGGTCCAGGTAACGGGTGAGCTGCTCGACGCCGTCGATCTCGCCGCGCCGCTTGATCTCCACGGCGACGGTGAGGCCGGCGGCGTCCCGGCAGAGGATGTCCACCGGGCCGATCGCGGTCGCGTGCTCGCGCCGGACCAGCCGGTAGCCGGCGCCGAGCAGGTCGATGTGCTCGGCGAGCAGCTCCTGCAGCTGCGCCTCCACCCCGTCCTTGCGCAGGCCGGGGTCGGACCCGAGCTCGTGCCGGGAGTCGTGCAGCACCTCGTCGATCGTGATCACCAGCTGCTCGCCGGACCGGTTGGTCACGGTCCAGCGGCCGTCCTCCTCGCGCAGCGTGCACGGCGGGCTCATCCAGTTCAGCGGCTTGTACGCGCGGTCGTCGGCGTGCACGGACACCGAGCCGTCCGCCTTGACCAGCAGCAGCCGGGTCGCCGCCGGCAGGTGGGCGGTCAGCCGGCCGACGTAATCCACGCTGCACCGGGCGATGACGAGCCGCACGACCGGCCAGGCTACCGGTGCGGCAGCATGGGCCGGTGTCCGCGCAGGCCGAACCGCTGACGGCGACAGCACCGCGGGATCCGGGCCGGACGGTGTTCCGGCAGCGCTGGCGCGGCGTGACCTTCCTGCACTGGCCGGTGCGACCGGAGGTGGTCGCGCCGCTGCTGCCGCCCCGCGTCCGGCCGGACACCCTCGACGGCACCAGCTACGTCGGCCTGATCGCGTTCGCCGGCGAGCGGTCCGGCGTGCTGGGCTCGCCCGGACTGCCCTACCTCGGCACCTTTCCCGAGGTGAACGTCCGGCTGTACTCGGTGGACGAGGCGGGTCGCCGCGGCGTCGTCTTCCTCTCCCTGGACGCGTCGCGGCTGGTGCCGGTGCTGGTCGCCCGCGCGGTCGCCGGGCTGCCGTACCGGTGGTCGGCGATGACGGTCCGGCACGCCGGCCGGGACTGGACCTACACGTCGCGGGCCCGCTGGCCCCGGCCCGGCCCGGCCGGCGCGCGCAGCGCGATCGCCGTCGAGGTCGGGGAGCCGGTGCCCGAGCCGGGCGCCTTGGAGCTGTTCCTCACCGCCCGCTGGGGGATGCACCTGCGGTCCCGGCGCGGGCGGACCCTGTACTGGCCGAACGAGCACGCGGAGTGGCGGCTGCACCGGGCCACGCTGGTGCACCTCGCCGACGACCTGGTGGCCGCGGCCGGCCTGCCGCGGCCGGTCGGTCCACCGGTCAGCGTGCTGGCCTCACCCGGCGTCGACGCCCGGTTCGGCCGCCGCGTCGCCGCCTGACCGCGCGGGCGCGGCCGGCTCAGGCTCAGGCCGGCCAGACCGGCGGCCGCTTGCCCAGGAACGCGGCGATGCCCTCGCGCGCCTCGGGCGTCTGGCTGGCCGCGGCCATCACCTCGACCGCGTACGTGTACGCGTCCCGCTCCGGCCGGTCCAGCTGCGCATACAGCGCCTGCTTGCCGAGTGCCTTGGACCGCGGGCTGCCGCGGGTGGCGCGCTCGAGCAGGTCGCCGACCGCCTTGTCCAGCTCGGAGTCCGGGACGACCGCGTTGACAAGGCCCCACTCGTACGCGGTCCGGGCGTCGATCGGGTCGCCGGTGAGCGCCAGCTCCATCGCCCGCTTGCGGCCGACGTTGCGGGCGATCGCGACCATCGGCGTGTGGCAGAACCAGCCACCCTTCCCGCCGGGCGCGGCGAACGCGGCGGACTCGGCGGCCACCGCGAGGTCGCAGGACGCGACGAGCTGGCAGCCGGCCGCGGTGGCCAGGCCGTGCACTCGCGCGACGACCACCTGCGGAATCGACTGGATGGTCGTCATCAGCTCCACGCACGTCCACAGCAGCCGGCGCGCGTCGGCCAGGTCCGCGCTCGCCACGTCGGCGAAGTCGTGCCCGGCCGAGAAAACCGGCCCGGCCCCGGCAAGCACGACGCCGAGCGCGTCGGACTCCCCTACCGACTCGAACGCCGACCGCAGCTCCTCCAGGTGGGCCAGCGACAGCGCGTTGCGCCGCTCCGGCCGGTTCATCGTGACGGTGACGTACGGACCGTCCCGCTCGACGAGCACGTGTCGTTCATCGGCCATGTCATGAAACCTACGCCGAGCAATGGCGCCACGTGCGTTGCGCGCCCTGCCGGCATCGGTCTTGACCGGGGATCGATGCAGAAATGGCTGCCATGACGGCCGTTTCTACATCCGACCCCTCAGGTGTCGTCGAGGCCGCGAGCGTGCCGGACGACGGTGACGATCTCGTCCAGGATGTCGGTGAGCGCGAAGTCCTTCGGAGTGAAGACGCGGGCGATGCCGCGCTCGCGCAGGACGGCGGCGTCCGCCTCCGGGATGATCCCGCCGACCACCACCGGCACGTCCGCGAGGCCGGCGTCGCGGAGCCCGTCCAGCACGGCCGGCACCACCTCCAGGTGCGAGCCGGACAGCACGGACAGGCCGACCACGTCGACGTCCTCGGCGACCGCGGCCGCGACGATCTCCGCCGGGGTCAGCCGGATGCCCTGGTAGATCACCTCGAAACCGACGTCCCGGGCGCGGACCGCGATCTGCTCCGCGCCGTTGGAGTGGCCGTCGAGGCCGGGCTTGCCGACCAGCATCTTCAGCCGGGTGCCCAGCTCGGTGCCGGTGCGCCGGACCCGCTCGCGCACCGCCTCGACCGCCGCTCCCGCCTCGCCGCCGGGCGCCGCCGCGGACACCCCGGTGGGTGCCCGGTACTCGCCGAACACCTCGCGCAGCGCGCCGGCCCACTCGCCGGTCGTCACCCCGGCGCGCGCACACCTCAGCGTGGGCTCCATCAGGTTCGCATCGGTCTTGGCGGCCTCGTGCAGGGCTCGCAGCGCGTCGGCCACGGCCGCCGTGTCCCGGCCGGCCCGCCAGGCCCGGACCGCCTCGGCCGCCGCGTGCTCGGTCGACGGGTCCACGGTGTGGATCGCGGTGTCCAGGTCGGCCGTCAGCGGGTTCGGCTCACTGGTGGTGAACCGGTTCACGCCGACGACCACGTCCTCGCCCGACTCGATCCGGCGCCGCCGCTCGGCCAGCGACGAGACCAGCTGCGCCTTCATGTAGCCGCTCTCCACCGCGGCCACCGCGCCGCCGGCCGCCTGCACCCTGTCCATCTCCGCCCGCGCACCGTCCACGATGGACGCCACCTTCGCCTCGACCACGCGCGAGCCGGCGAACAGGTCCTCGTACCCCAGCAGGTCGGTCTCGTACGCGAGCACCTGCTGCAGTCGCAGCGACCACTGCTGATCCCACGGGCGGGGCAGGCCGAGCGCCTCGTTCCAGGCCGGCAGCTGGACCGCGCGGGCGCGGGCGTCCCGGGACAGCGTCACGCCGAGCATCTCCAGCACGATCCGCTGCACGTTGTTCTCCGGCTGCGGCTCCGTCAGGCCCAGCGAGTTCACCTGCACCCCGTACCGGAACCGGCGCAGCGCCGGGTCAGTCACCCCGTACCGGTCGCGCGTCAGCTCGTCCCACAGCGCGACGAACGCGCGCATCTTGCACATCTCCTCGACGAACCGCACCCCGGCGTTGACGAAGAACGAGATGCGCGCGACGACCTCGCCGAACCGCTCCGGCGGCACCTGCCCGGAGTCGCGCACCGCGTCCAGCACGCAGATCGCGGTGGAGAGCGAGAAGGCCACCTCCAGCACTGGCGTGGCCCCCGCCTCCTGCAGGTGGTAGCTGCAGATGTTGATCGGGTTCCACTTCGGTAGGTGGCCGACCGCGTACGCGATCGTGTCCGTGATCAGCCGCAGGCTCGGCCCCGGCGGGAAGACGTACGTCCCGCGGGAGAGGTACTCCTTGATGATGTCGTTCTGGATGGTGCCGGCGAGCGCCGCCGGATCGGCCCCGTGCTCCTCGGCGACCACCTGGTAGAGCGCGAGCAGCCACATCGCGGTCGCGTTGATGGTCATGCTGGTGTTCGCGTCCTGCAGCGGTATGCCGTCGAAGAGCGCGCGCATGTCGCCGAGGTGCGCGATCGGCACGCCGACCTTGCCGACCTCGCCGCGGGCGAGCTCGTCGTCGGGGTCGTAGCCGGTCTGGGTGGGCAGGTCGAAGGCCACCGACAGGCCGGTCTGGCCCTTGGCCAGGTTGCGCCGGTAGAGCGCGTTCGACTCCGCGGGCGAGGTGTGCCCCGCGTATGTGCGCATGACCCAGGGTCGGTCGCGGCTGGAGTCGGACGGGTACGGCACGGCGGCCTCCGGTTGCGGAGGAGACCGCACCAGTCTAGGTACGCCGGCTACCCGCGAGTAGCGTGGCCCTGCTCACTGGTCACGCGGGGACCGAGCGGTACTCGGTCGCGATGATCCGGTCGATGCGGGTCAGCGACAGCAGCCGGGCCACCCTCGGCGCGGCGTCCCGCAGGACCAGCCGCCGGCCGGCGAGCCTCGCCCGGCGGTGCGCGGCGACGAGGACCCCGAGCCCGGTCGCGTCGAGCAGCTCGACCCGCGACAGGTCGACCACGAGCTCGCCCTTGCCTGCCTTGAGCGCGGCCTGCAGCGCCTCCCGCGCCACCGGCGCCCCCCGAACGTCCAGCCGCCCCGCCAGTACAACGAGCGCGCCATCGACCCCCGCGTGCATGGCACTCCCCTCGACCTGTCCCGCCGTGTACAGAGTCGCCGTGTTAAGAGAGGACGCCAGTGCAGGGTGATACGTTGCCGCACCGCCGGGTTACCCGCCGGTTGTTGTGGAATCGTTGCCTGCGCCCGGCCCGGCCTGCCCGCCCGGCCCGTACCGGTAGAAGCCGCGCCCCGTCTTCCGGCCGAGGTCGCCCGCGGTGACCATGCGCTGCAGCGACTCCGGCGGGACGAACTTCTCGTCCTGGGTGTCGGCGTAGATGTTCCGCGCGGCCTGCACGAGGATGTCGATCCCGGTCAGGTCCATCGTCTGCAGCGGGCCCATGGGGTGGCCGAAGCCGAGCCGGCAGGCGGTGTCCACGTCCTCCGCGCTGGCCACGCCGGACTCGACCAGCTTCGCGGCCTCCATCGACAGCGCGACGATCAGCCGGGTGGTGACGAAGCCGGCGACATCCCGGTTCACCACGATGCAGGTCTTGCCGATGCCCTCGGCGAAGTCGCGGGCGGTCGCGAGCGTCTCGTCGGAGGTCTTGAGCCCGCGC
>JBKOXW010000339.1:0-6607 GCA_046744115.1 Actinomycetota bacterium
CCGGTGTCCTCGTGCAGGGCCGTCGACACGCCGCCGATGTCCCACCGGTCGCACGTTGCGAACAGGGGCAGAAGGCCGATCGCCGCGTGCTCGGCAGCGTGCGCGGCTCCCGGGACATCGGCAGGCTCCAGCCGCGATGCCGACACCGCGGCGGGCGAGAGCGTGTACCAGACCGCCCGGGTGCGGAGCTGGCGCACCGGCAGGTCGAGATCGGTCTCGTCCAGTACCTCGCCGGTGGCGATCCGCCGCCGCAGGAACGAGACCACCTGGTTTGTCACGTCGACGGTGCCGAAGTGGAGGGAGATCTCGCCGAGAGCGCGTTGCCGCAACGCGGAGACGACGCGGATGTCGGTGGTATCCCGGGCCGCCGTGGTCCAGTCCGGCTCCTCGGGGTGCACCAAGGCGACGGCGTCGGCGAGGTCGAGCCCATCGACGAGGTACGAGACGCCCTGGTGCAGGTAGACGGCGCCGGGGTGCACGGTGTGGTGTGCCGCCCAGGGGTCGACGGTGCCCAGCACCCGGCCGGTGTCGGACTCGACGACCCGGACGGGCTCGCCGCCAACGCCGCGGATGTCGACGTCCGGCCGGTCGCGGGCGGTCCAGTACCAGCCGGTCGGTCGATGACGCAGGAGCCCGCGGCGGACCAGGTCGGGCAGCATCGCCTCGGCGGCAGTGCCGAAGAGAGGAAGATCCGCGTCGGTCAGCGGAAGCTCGGTCGCGGCGCAGCACAGGTGGGGCCCCAGTACGTACGGATTGTCCGGATCGAGGACAGTGGCCTCGACCGGTCGCCCGAAGATGGCCTGCGGGTGATGGACAAGGTAGGTGTCGAGCGGGTCGTCCCTGGCCACGAAGACGACCAGCGCGCCCTGGCCCTCCCGTCCGGCGCGGCCTGCCTGCTGCCACAGCGAGGCGATGGTGCCCGGGAAGCCCGCCAGCAGGACCGCGTCGAGGCCGGCGATGTCGACGCCGAGCTCGAGCGCGTTCGTCGCGGCGACGCCGAGCAGCTCGCCGGAGGCGAGGGCGGCCTCGAGCGCTCGCCGTTCCTCCGGCAGGTAGCCGCCCCGGTACGCGGCCACTCGATCGGCCAGGGTGGGCGTGACGTCCGACAGCTGCCGCCGGGCCAGCAACGCGGCGACCTCCGCCCCTCGGCGGGAACGCACGAACGCGAGCGTCCGCGCCCCCTCGAGGACGAGGTCGGCGAGCAGGCGCGAGGTCTCCGCGCCGGCGCTGCGGCGGACCGGCGCGCCGTGCTCGCCGCGAGCGCCGGTCAGCGGTGGCTCCCACAGGGCGAACGCGGTCGGGCCGCGCGGGGAGGCGTCGTCGGTGACCGGCTCCACCTCCACGCCGGTGAGCCGGGAGCCGGAATCAGCGGGCGTCGCCACCGTCGCCGAGGCGAGTACGAACGTCGGGTCCGCGCCGTGGCTGGCGCACACCCGGCGCAGCCGGCGGATGACGTGCGACACGTGCGAGCCGAAGACTCCGCGGTAGCCGTGGCATTCGTCGATCACCACGTAGCGGAGCCGGCGCAGAAACAGGGCCCAACGACCGTGCGTCGGGAGGATGCCGCGATGAAGCATGTCCGGGTTCGTCAGCACGAGCCGACCGTGGGCGCGGATCCAGTCCCGCTCGTCGAGCGGGGTGTCGCCGTCATACGTCGCCGCGCGGATCGTGGGCAGCAGCAGCGACCGGACGGACCGGAGCTGGTCGGCCGCCAGCGCCTTGGTCGGCGCGAGATAGAGGGCGGTGGCGCGCTCGTCGGCGAGCAGGGTGGCAAGGACCGGCAGCTGGTAGGCGAGCGACTTGCCGGATGCCGTCCCGGTGGCGAGCACCACCGACCGGCCCTGCCAGGCCAGGTCGGCGGCCCTGACCTGGTGTTCCCATGGCTGGTCGATGCCGCGGGCACGGAGCCGGTCCACGAGCAGCGGCGGCGCCCAATCCGGCCACGGGACGGTCCGGGCCGTCCGACCGGCGACGTCCTCGACATGCGTGACGGCGCGATCGGAGCGCCCGGCGAGGACCCGGTCGAGCAGGCGCCGGCCGAGGCGGTCGTCGGTCGCCGCCGCCCTCGTCTCCACCACGCCTCTCACTCTTGCACGCCCAGTTTGGTTAGATCGGAGCGAAGCAGTTGACTGACCACCGTGCTGCCAGCCAGCGTCATGTGCCCCTTCGGAGGTTGAGCCGTGGACCTCACTCTGAACTCCCGTGTGCAGGACGGGCGCACGCTGCTCGAAGTGCTGGGCGAGGTCGACGTCTACACGGCGCCGGCGCTCCGCGACCGGATCTCGGAACTGATCGACGCGGGACAGCACACGCTGGTGGTCGACCTCGGCGGCGTCGAGTTCCTCGACTCGACCGGACTTGGCGTGCTGGTCGCCGGGCTCAACCGGGCGAAGGAGGTCGGCGGGAGCCTGACGCTGGTGTGCCCGCAGGAGCGGGTGCTGAAGCTGTTCAGGATCACCGGCCTGGACGAGGTCTTCACCGTGCACGGCACGGTGGACGAGGCGCTCGCTGGTCCCGTGGCCGGCTGAGCGGTGACCGCGCGCGAGAGCCACGGCGTGCCTACCGTCACGCTGCAGCTGCCGGCCAGCACCGCACACGTGCGGACGGCCCGGCTGGTCGCCGCGGCGATGGCGCGGCGCAGCGGCGTGGACGCCGGGGCGCTGGACGAGATCCGGCTGGCGGTGGGGGAGGCGTGCGCACGCGCGATGCGACTGCACGCGCGGCACGGCCTGACCGAGCCGGTGACGGTCGAGTTCGTCGATGGCGAGCGGTTCCGGGTGTCGGTGCTCGATCGGGCGCTGGCAGAGATGGTGGACGCCGGCGAGCTCGATGGCGACGATGCCTCGCCCGAGCCGAGCTTCGAGGCGCTGGGCCTGGCGCTGCTCGCCGCGGTCGTGCCGGAGCTGGTCGTGTCGTCGGCCGACGATGGGTCGGGCGGCCAGGTCGTAATGTCCTGGCCGGTCGAGACCTGACTGGCTACCAGCCGAGCGCTGGCTGTGACGGCAGTCGCAGCCGGCGGACCCGGAGTTGGGCAACGTCTGATGCTCCCGTAAACTCCGCGCGATCTGTGCGGACCCGCGGGTCGACCGCCCTCCGCGCACGAACGCGACCAGCTCCACCCGCCACCGTGGCGTCCTGTGGCTGTTCGCCATCGCCGTCGTACAGGAGGACGCATGCCTCGGCTTTCCCTTGAGGAGGCGCCGAAGATCGCCGGATTCGGCGACTACGCCACCGTGGTCGTCATTCTCGCGATCGCGGCCGGTGCGCTCGTATTCGCGTACTACCTCGCACGCGAGGTCATGGCGGCCGGGCAGGGCACGGCGCGAATGCAGGAGATCGCCAAGGCCGTGCAGGAGGGCGCCGCGGCGTACCTGAACAGGCAGTTCAGGACGCTGGGCGTGTTCGTCGCGGTGGTGGTCTTCCTCCTCCTGCTGCTGCCCGTGACCGAGGGCGGGGCCGGAGTGCGGATCGGCCGCTCGGCCTTCTTCATCATCGGCGCGACCTTCTCGGCGCTTGTCGGCTACATCGGAATGACGCTCGCCACCCGGGCCAACGTCCGGGTGGCCGCGGCGGCCCGGGAATCGGGCGGCAAGCAGGCCATGCGCATCGCGTTCCGCACCGGCGGCGTCTGCGGCATGATCACCGTCGGACTGGGCCTGTTCGGCGCCGCTCTGGTGCTGCTGATCTACAACACCAACGCGCCGACGGTGCTGGAGGGCTTTGGCTTCGGCGGCGCGCTGCTGGCCATGTTCATGCGTGTCGGCGGCGGCATCTTCACCAAGGCCGCGGACGTCGGCGCCGACCTGGTCGGCAAGGTCGAGAAGTCGATCCCCGAGGACGACCCACGCAATGCGGCGACGATCGCCGACAACGTCGGCGACAACGTCGGGGACTGCGCCGGCATGGCTGCCGACCTGTTCGAGTCGTTCGCGGTGATGCTGGTCGCCGCGCTGATCCTGGGCATGGCGGCGTTCGGCTCGGAGGGCCTGGTGTTCCCGCTGGTCGTGCCGGCGATCGGGGTGCTGACCGCGGTCATCGGAATCTTCCTGACCGACCCGCGCGCCTCCGACCGCAGCGGCCTCGTCACGATCAACCGGGGATTCTTCGCCTCCGCCGGAATCTCTGCGGTGCTGGTCATCCTCGCCGCGTTCATCTTCCTGCCCGCCAACATCCGCGACCTCGAAGCGGTGCCGCAGGACGTGGTTGACGCGGTCGGCAACCGTGACCCACGGCTGATCGCGATCGGGGCAGTGCTCATCGGCCTGATCCTCGCCGCGGCGATCCAGTTGCTGACCGGCTACTTCACCGAGATCAACCGCAGGCCGGTGCAGGACATCGGCCGCGCCTCACTGACCGGGCCGGCCACGGTCATCCTCGCCGGCTTCGCCGTCGGCCTGGAGTCGGCGGTGTACTCGGCGCTGCTCATCGCCGCCGCGGTCTACGGCGCCTTCCTGCTCGGCGGCGGTTCGATCGTGGTCTCGCTGTTCGCGGTGGCGCTGGCCGGCACCGGGCTGCTGACCACCGTCGGGGTGATCGTGTCGATGGACACGTTCGGGCCGGTGAGCGACAACGCGCAGGGCATCGCGGAGATGTCCGGCGACATCGACGAGCGTGGCGCGCAGGTGCTGCACGACCTGGACGCGGTCGGCAACACCACGAAGGCCATCACGAAGGGCATCGCGATCGCGACGGCGGTGCTGGCCGCGACCGCGCTGTTCGGCTCGTTCACCGACGCGATCCGGGGTGCGGTGGTCAAGGCAGGCGGCGAGTCGGCGTTGGAGGGCCTGAACGCGTTCGACGTGCTGCAGTACACGGGCGTGCTCAACGTGGGCGACCCGGAGAACCTGGTCGGCCTGATCATCGGGGCGTCGGTGGTCTTCCTGTTCTCCGGCCTGGCCATCAACGCGGTCTCCCGCGCGGCCGGGCGAGTGGTATTCGAGGTGCGCGAGCAGTTCCGGACCAAGCCGGGGATCATGGACTACTCCGAGCGCCCCGATTACGGGCGTGTCGTCGACATCTGCACCAAGGACTCGCTGCGCGAGCTGGCCACGCCCGGCCTGCTCGCGGTGCTGGCGCCAATGGCCGTCGGCTTCGCCCTGGGCGCCGGAGCCCTCGGCAGCTACCTCGCCGGCGCGATCGGCACGGCCGTGCTGATGGCCGTGTTGCTGGCCAACTCGGGCGGGGCCTGGGACAACGCGAAGAAGATGATCGAGGACGGCGCGTACGGCGGGAAGGGGAGCGAGCCACACGCGGCGACAGTCATCGGGGACACCGTCGGCGACCCGTTCAAGGACACCGCCGGCCCCGCCCTGAACCCGCTGATGAAGGTGATGAACCTGGTCTCGCTGCTCATCGCGCCGGCCGTCGTCCAGCTGAGCATCGGCGAGGACGAGAACACCGGGCTGCGGCTCGCGCTGTCGGCGGCGGCGGTGGCGATCGTGGTGGGCGCGGTGATCTTCTCCAAGCGGCGGCGGGTCGCGGTCGGCGCCGAGCCGGCTAGGACCGCCGCCTGACCAGGGCCGATCGGACCCGCACACCTAGCCCGGGGAGATCTGGGTCGTTCCGATATGATGCGCCCTGTGATCCGCCGGATCGTCCCGCTCGTCGCGGTTCTCACCCTGATCCTGGGCTGCGGTCCGGACAACGCGGGCAAGGCCGAGCCGGTCACGTACGCGAGGGATGTCTGCTCGGCACTCGCCACGTGGCAGCGCGGGGTCACGAGCGACAGCCAGCGGCTGTCGAAGGCGCTGCAGGCCCGCGGCGCCGACCTGACCACGGTGAAGGCGCGGTACACCGACTTCTTCGCCAGCGCGGTCCGTCGCACGAACGCGCTGCTCACCACCGTCACCGAGGCCGGCGCACCCAAGGTGGACGACGGGGTCGACTTCGCCGAGGAGCTCGAGGGCACGCTGACCGGGGCGCAGCGCGCCCTCGCCGCGGCGCAGCGGCGGTTCGCCGGCCTGCGCAGCGACAGCCTGGCCGCCTACGCCCGGGGCGCCGAGCGGATCCGCGACGACCTCGGCGCGGTCCTGCTCGGCCTCGGCCAGTCGCTCGACCGCAGCCGCAGCCACTCGGCGAAGGCACTCGAGGAGGCGTTCACCGAGGAGCGGGCCTGCCGCGACACCGCCTGAACGCGCTGCAACAGCACGAGCGGCGGATCGTCCGACAGCCTTTACGCTGCCGGTGTGCCCGGCCAGCTGTCGCTCTTCGCCGCCGGCACCCTGCCGCCCGCGGTCACCGACCTCGAGGGCCTGCTGCTCGGCGTCGCTCAGGTGGTCAGGCTCGGCGGCACGGCGCGGCTGTCGGTGGTCGTGGAGGACCGGTGGCGGGTCGCGGCGGTGCTGGCCGCGTACGACGAGCGCGGCCTGCGCGGGGAGCAGGCGCCAACGGTCGAGGGGCAGACCGCGGTGCGCACGCCGTTCAGCCGGCACCTGGACCCGATTGCCGAACGGTGGGTGCGCGGTGCGATCAAGTGCGTACCGGACCGGTTCGCGCTGGACGGCCCGCGGTTGCGGCTGTGGGCGGTGGCGGCCGGCCGCGCCGACGACCACGGGTACCTGTTCCGGCTAAGTCCCAACGATGCCGAGGTGTGGCAGCCGGCCGGGGC
>JBKOXW010000325.1:0-17551 GCA_046744115.1 Actinomycetota bacterium
GGAAACGCAGCCCGCCGATCCGCGCGTACGCGGGCGATCCGCGCAGGCACTCCCAGTCGCTGAGGTTGACTGAGGTCGCGGCGATCTTCACCCGCACCTGGCCGGCGGCGGGCGAGGGTACCGGGACCTCCTCGACCCGCAGCACATCGGGGGACCCGTACCGGTCGTAGACGACCGCCTTCACGCCCGCCCCGCGGCCCACCTGGTCACGGCCGCAACGTAGCAAGGCGGGACCGTCGACACCGAGCCGCCCAAGGAGCGGATCTTGGATTCCCGTGAGTGACGAAGCCGCGATCACCCACAGCTCTGTGCAGACCAGACGGTGGCTGGGTTTCGAGGCGTGGCAGTGCGCTCACAGCGCAGTTACCCGCACCGGTCTCTGTCGCCTCACGCGCGACCGACGTGTACACGTGCCGCGTCCCGCGCGCTGTCATGCCGAGAAGAGTGCGTCATGCTGGGTCATCGGGGCTGCTGGAATCAACGGCCCGGCTGCTCGCGAAGCGCGCGCTCGCCGGCCTCAGTTGACGCCGCCTGCTTCCGGGTGGTGGCGGGGAACTGACGCGGTGGTTCTCCGGCTCGTCCTTCCGGTGGTGCCGAGGGCTCCTCAATGGGTGGACTCGACGCGCACCCACAACTTGGCCGAGTTCGCCCTCCCGGAGCAGCCGACCCCAGGCGAGACCGCTCTTCCGAACGCGCAGATCCTCACCGCTACCGCCGCCCGCTGGGAGCGGCTGTCCGACACGGCCGGGAAGCCCTGTCAGGGACAGCCAGTGGGTCGAGCACCTGGTCTGCCACCGCTCGACGCTGGCCGACGGGTCGCTGGTCGTCCGGCGCGATTTCTACCAGATCTCCGTCCGCGGCGGCAGGCAGGCGGTCCGCGAGGTCGCCCGGTTCTTCCCGGACGGCCGGGCGGTCGGCCTCAGCCTCACCTACACCGGCGCCTCGCCTGGGGAAGGCGCCCTCGCCCGGATGGCCCGCACTCTGGAGCGGCTGACCGCGATCGTCACCGACCGCGGCGCACTGCGGTACTTCCCACGGCGCTAAGCCGGGCTGCGACGTTCGTCCCGCGGGCTATCTCGACCACCAGTGGGCCGCAGCCAGACGGCACACCGCGCGGTGGACTGCACTCGATGCACCATCGGCTTCTGCCGCCGACCGAGGGACCGGTAACGGCAACTACCACGTACGAACGGACCGTTGCATCGCTGCTGACCGACATCTGCTTGCGATCCGCGTTGACGGCACGTCCTGCGTCGGTCGCAAAAAGTCAATCCCCAATATCGAGTTAATCGCCGCGTCGCAGACGTGGCTGTGGCACATTGATCCCGGCTGTCGATTCTCGACACGGGGAGGGGTCATGAGGGGACGTTCCGTACTACTCATCACTGGGCTGGCCATCGCGGGCACCGTGGTCGCTAGCACACCGGCCGGGGCCCAACCACTGGATAAGGGACGCTTCCACGACGTCTTCACAGACTCCTTCGACTGTGACGGCACTCCGGCCCAGGACGACGTGGACGTCTGGGTGAATTTCACCTTCAACCTGCGCGGATCGTCACCCTTCCCCTACTACCGCGAGAGCGTACAGGGCACGAGTGTCGTCACCAACCTGAACACCGGCGGCACGTACACCAACGTTTTCTCGTTCAACTCGAAGGACCACGTGATTACCGACAACGGTGACGGCACCATCACCATCCTGGTGATCGCCACCGGCGGCTCGCGCTATTACGACACCGACGGCAACCTCGTGCTCAACGATCCGGGCCAAATTCGCTTCTCCTTCGACGTCGACTACAACGGCACGCCCTCCAACCCGGACGACGACGTCGAGATCCCCGACTCCTTCCAGATCGTGCGCGACTCCACCGGGCGCAACGACACCAAGGGTCGCGACTTCTGCGCGGACCTTGTGGAGTTCACTAGTTAGGCAAAACAAACCCACTGCGGCCACCGCTCGGCCAACGCGGTGGACGCGGCCTGCCATCAGCATGGGCGAGCCGCCGAGTGCTCGCTAATGCCGGTTATCGCCAGCTTTTGGAACGCACGCTCATGCCGCGCTGCGCGCGGGACGCGCGACTCTGCGGCAACCGGGTCGAGCGTCGAGCGGGCTGGTCCGGTCATGGGTCGATGGTTGTCTGGGCTGAGGATGCGGCGGTGGGGCGGCTGCGGGTGGCCGTGGGTCGGTTGGCGGTGCTGACCCGGGCCCTCGCCTTCGACGCCATGGACCACCCCGCCGAACCCGGCCTCACCCTCACCGCCTACACCGCCGAACCAGGCTCCCCCTCCGAGGACGCGCTCACGCTGCTCGCCAGCTGGGACGCCACCACCAGCGACACGGACCGGACGGAGACCGACCAGCACGCGCACTAGCCGCGGCAGCGCGCTCCGGGCGCAGGCGCCCTTCGCGCTGGACGGCGCGGCGGCCGCGCAGCAGAAGGCCCGCACCAGACAGGGAAGTCCCCATCATCCGGTGCGGGCCTGGCAGCCCGGTCATGCGCGTCCAACGGCGACGCAGCCGGCTCTCGACCGCGAGTCACTCGGCGGCGAACGGCTCAGCGGCCGCGATGGCCGTACGGGAACACCCAGCGGAACAGGCTCAGACCCGGCCGCTTGCACCAGCAGTCCGCCGCGCAGCCGCACTCCACCGCGCCCATGCCTTCGACGAACCGCCCGATGACCGCGAACAGCAGGTAGACGCCCGCTAGCCGGAGCAGGAGACGCTTCATGGGCAAGACGGTACGTGCGTGACGGGCCGATACCTCGCCTCCAAGCCGGCGCCGGTAGACGGCCTCCCCCACCTCCCGGGCCAGCCTCCCATCTGCCGATCCTCCTTGCCGCCGCCCGCCACACGTCAAGGCCGAGACCCAGCGCACCCGCCCGTTGGCAGCCCCGGCGGCCTTGACCCGGGTCCGTCGTCGAAAGGCCCGGCAGCTGTGAGGTCAGGGTGACCGCCAGTGACAAGGCACGCACCGACCACTGCGCTCGCACGGACGCGGCGCGTCGTGTTTCTTTCGCTGGCGGTCCAGATCCCGCGTGCGCCCGAGTAGGACATCGGCGGGCAGGAGGGAGAATGAAGGCATGGCGCAGCTGCGGATCGCCCTCGCCCAGATCGACACGACGGTCGGCGACCTGGCCGGTAACGCAGCGGCCGTGCTGCAGTGGACCCGGCGGGCCGCCGACGCCGGCGCGCACCTGGTCGCGTTCCCGGAGATGACCCTGACCGGATACCCGCCGGAGGACCTGGTCTTCCGCGAATCGTTCCGGGCCGCGAGCGTGGCGGCGGTGCACCGGCTCGCCGCCGACCTGGCCGGCGCGGGGCTGGGCGAGATCGCGGTCGTGGCCGGGTACCTCGACCGCGACGGCGGCCCGCGCAACGCGGCCGCGCTGCTGCGCTCCGGCCGCGTCGTGGCCACCTACTTCAAGCACCACCTGCCCAACTACGGGGTGTTCGACGAGGACCGGTACTTCGTGCGCGGCGACCGGTTCGTCGTCGTACGGCTGCACGGGATCGACATTGCGCTGACCATCTGCGAGGACATGTGGCAGGACGGCGGACCGTTCGCGGTGGCCGGGCAGGCCGAGATCGCGCTGGTGCTGAACATCAACGGCTCCCCGTACGAGCGCAACAAGGACGAGGTACGGCTGCCTCTGGGCCGGCGGCGCGCCCGCGAGGCCGGCGCGGCGCTGGCGTATGTGAACATGGTCGGCGCCCAGGACGAGCTCGTCTTCGACGGCGACTCGTTCGTCCTCGACTCCGGTGGCGGGCTGCTCGCGCGCGCCCCGCAGTACGAGGAGACGCTGCTCGTCGTCGACCTGGACCTGCCCGGCCGGCGCGGCGAGGTGACCGGCGACGTGCTCGGCATGGCGGTCGAGCGCCATCTGGTCGGCGACGAGCCGGTGCCGGCGTACCGGCCGGAGCCGGCGCTGGTCGCCGAACCGCTCGCCGACGAGGAGGAGGTCTGGCAGGCGCTCGTCACCGGCACCCGCGACTACGTGCGGAAGAACGGCTTCCGCTCCGTCGCGCTGGGACTGTCCGGGGGCATCGACTCGGCGGTGACCGCGGTGGTCGCCGCCGACGCGATCGGCGCCGGGCAGGTGCACGGCGTGTCGATGCCGAGTGCCTACTCCTCGCAGCACTCGCTCGACGACGCGGCCGAGCTCGCCCGCCGGCTGGGTTGCCACTACCGGGTCGTGCCGATCGCCGACGTCGTCGACGCGTACCAGCGGACGCTGCCGCTGACCGGGCTGGCCGCCGAGAACCTGCAGGCGCGCGTCCGCGGCACGACGCTCATGGCACTGTCCAATGCGGACGGTCACCTGGTGCTGGCCACAGGCAACAAGAGCGAGCTGTCGGTCGGCTACTCCACCCTCTACGGCGACACGGCCGGCGGCTTCGCCCCGCTGAAGGACGTGCCGAAGACGCTGGTCTGGCGGCTCGCCCGGTGGCGCAACGCGGTGGCGGACAAGCGCGGTCAGACGCCGCCGATCCCGGAGAGCAGCCTCACCAAGCCGCCGTCGGCGGAGCTGCGGCCCGGGCAGCTGGACACCGACTCGCTGCCGTCGTACGAGGTGCTGGACGCATTGCTCGCCGACTACGTCGACCGTGACCTCGGCTCGCGCGAGCTGCGCGCCGCCCACGATCCTGACCTGGTCGAGCGGGCGATCCGGCTGGTGGACCGGGCCGAGTACAAGCGGCGGCAGTACCCGCCCGGGCCGAAGATCTCGCTGAAGGCGTTCGGCCGGGACCGCCGGCTGCCGATCTCCTCACGCTGGTCGGAGTCGTAGCGCCGGCGCTCTCCGGCGGCGCGGGTGTGACGCATCTCTCCGCCGCGCGGGCAAGCGGGCCGTGCGAGCATCGACACGACAGCCCGGGGACCCGCGACGGCGTGGGCCCCGAGGACGGAAGAAGGTGTGCCATGATCGCTGAGCCCACCCTGTACGGCGGCCCGCCCGGCCGCCGGGTGCGCATCCACCACCTGCAGGCGGCGAAGGACCGCGGCGAGCGGTGGCCCATGCTCACCGCGTACGAGCAGTACGCCGCGCAGATCTTCGACGAGGCCGGCGTCCCGGTGCTGCTCGTCGGCGACTCGGCCGCCAACAACGTGTACGGCTACGAGTCGACGCTGCGGGTCACCATGGACGAGCTGGTGCCGCTGGTCCGCGCGGTCGTGCGGGCGACCTCGCGGGCGCTGGTCGTCGCCGACCTGCCGTTCGGGTCCTATCAGGCCTCGCCCGAGCAGGCGCTGGCTAGCGCGGTGCGGTTCATGAAGGAGGGCGGGGCGCACGCGGTCAAGCTTGAGGGCGGGCGCCGCGTGGTGCCGCAGGTCGCCGCCCTGGTCGGGGCCGGCATCCCGGTCATGGCGCACATCGGCTTCACCCCGCAGAGCGAGCACGGCCTCGGCGGCTACCGGGTGCAGGGCCGCGGTGAGGCCGGCGACGAGCTGCTGCGGGACGCGGTCGCGCTGGCCGACGCCGGTGCGTTCGCGGTCGTGCTGGAGATGGTGCCGGCGGAGGTCGCCAAGCGGATCACCGCCGAGGTCGCGATCCCGACCATCGGTGTCGGCGCCGGCGTCGACTGCGACGCGCAGGTGCTGGTGTGGCAGGACATGGCCGGCCTGCGCGGCGGGCCGATGCCGAGGTTCGTCAAGCGGTACGCGGACCTGCGCGGCGTGCTGCGCGGCGCGGTGGACGCCTTCGCCGCCGAGGTGCGGGACGGGACCTTCCCCGGCGCCGAGCACACGTACAACTGACGCGGCTACGGCCCCCAGTCCGTGCCGTGGCGGGCCGCGGCGAGCTGGCGCTCGAGCAGGTCGCGTGCCTCCACCAGGGACGGTCCGTACCAGGTCAGGTGCCGGCCGCTGACCAGCGCCACGTCGAGGTCGGCGAACTCCGCCGGTCCGTCCGCCGGGCCGAACGCGTACGGCTCGTCCGGCAGCACCACCAGGTCGGCGCCGCTGGCCCGGATCCGGTCCACCGGCACCTTCGGGTAGCGATCGGCGGCGTCCGCGTAGACGTTGGCGACACCGAGGCGGCGCAAGACATCGCCGGCGAACGTGTCCCGGCCGAGCACCATCCAGGGCCGGCGCCAGATCGGCACGGCCGCGGTTCGTCGCGGCGGCGAACCGTCGTACGTGGACGACCACGTGCGCCGGGCCGCGTCGAGCCATGCCGGCGCCGGGTCCAGCCCGCACGCGGCCAGCATCCGGCGCAGGCTCGCGAACGCGCCGGCGAGCGTGGCCGGGGCGGTCACCCACACCGGCACGCCGCCCGCGCGCAGCGCGGCGACATCCTCGGGCCGGTTCTCCTCGGCGTTGGCCAGCACGAGGTCCGGCGACAGGGCCCGCACGCGTTCGAGGTCGGGATACTTCGAGCCACCGACCCGGCCGACGTCCAGGTCGGCCGGGTGGACGCAGAAGTCGGTCGCGCCGACGAGCAGCCCGGGCCCGGTTTCCGCGACGGCCTCGGTCAGCGACGGCACCAGCGAGACGACCCGCCGCGCCGGGTGTGGCACCGGGACGGGCGTGCCGAGGTCGTCGGCCGGCGCAGAGATCGGTTCAGACATCGGTGACGCGGATGCCGGCGTGTGCCTTGTACCGCCGGTTGATCGCGATGAGGTTCGCGGTCAGCGCTTCGACCTGGCCGGCGTTGCGCAGCCGGCCGCCGTAGATGCCGCGCATGCCGGGGATCACGGCGGCGAGCGCCCGCACGGTGTCGGTCGCGTCCCGGTCGTCGCCGAGCACCAGCACGTCCGTGTCAACCTGGGACCTCGTCGGGTCTATCAGCAGCGGTGCGCTGACGTGGTGGAACGCGGCCACCACCCGGCTGTCGGGCAGCAGCGCGGCGGCCTGCTGGGCGGCACTGCCGTCGGGGATCGGCAGCGCGTAGGGGCCCTTGGCGTCGAACGCCAGCGGGTTCACGCAGTCGACGACGATCTTGCCGGCGAGCTCGCCGCGCAAGCCGGTCAGCAGCGCGGCATGACCGTCGTACGGCACCGCGACGATGGCGAGGTCCGCCGCCGATGCGGCCTCCGCATTGCCCGCGCCGCCGATGCGGCCGGCGACAGGCTGGCCGGCGTGGACCGGGCCCGCAGCGCCTAGCATGCGTCGCAGCTCGTCCGCCTTCGCGGTCGCGCGCTGCGGTGCCCGCGAGCCGATCAGCACGTGCATACCGGCAGCGGCGAAGCGGAACGCGAGCGCCTGGCCCAGACCGGCGGTGCCACCGAGGATGCCGATGACGCGGTGCCGGACATCGGGCTTGTCTGCCATGCGGGCACCCCCGGATCGGTCGTCGCGGACGAGAGAACCGTACGTGACACGGGATGGACCCGCGGGTGCCGGTGGCGCCGGCGTCGGGTGTCCGATCGGGCTCGGTAGGCCTATTGGGACGGGTCCGACGCCGCCGCCCTCACCTCGTGCTGGTCTTCTTCGCGGTGGTCTTCTTCGCCGGCGCCTTCTTGGCGGCCGTCTTCTTCGCCGTGGTGGTCTTCTTGGCGGCGGTCGCCTTCGTCGACTTCGCGGTGGTCTTCTTGGCCGCGGTCGTCTTCTTGGTCGTCGCCTTCTTCGCCGGGGCCTTCTTCACGGTGGTCTTCTTCGCCGCGGTCTTCTTGGCCGGCGCCTTCGCCGCAGCCTTCCGCGTCGTGGACTTGACCGCGCCCGCGGTCTTCGTCGCCACCTTCTTCGCCGTGCGCTTCGTGGCCGCGGCCGACTTCGTCGCTGCGGCCTTCGCGGTTCTAGCGGGCATGTCTGCCTCCTTGACGGCACTGACTGACGTCACTGAACGGTGCGACGTCCCATGGGTCAACGCGCCACGCCGTATACCGGCAACAGCATCGTGTCCGCGACGCTACTGCCGGCCGTGCTCCCACGCCTCATCCTCCGCGTCGTAGCGGGCGTTTCGCTCGTGCACTGTCTCCAGCGCGTGCGACGCCTCCTCGACCGTCGCGAATGGACCGATCCGCTTCGTGTTCGCGCAGCCGAGGTCCGGCTCGACCCGCTCGTGCTTGAGGCACCACCACCATCGCTCTGGCATCTCGGCCTCCTCCCGCGGCACGCGCGCACCCGTATCGATCAGGGTGCCACCATGCGCGTTCGTTGTCTTCCGCTGTGTTCCGCTCGCGCGCTGCGCTCAAACCCCGCGGGCTTCCGGCGGCGTCACGCTGTAGAGCACGACATCCCATGCGACGCCGTGGATGACGCGATGGCGGGCGAGCACGCCGTCGCGGTGGAACCCGGCGCGCTCGGCGACGCGCTGCGAGCCGACGTTGTCGACGTGCGTGACGAGCTCGACGCGTCGCAACCCGCACCGCCACGCCCAGCCGACGAGAAGCCGCACGGCGCGGGTGGCGGCGCCGCGGCCTCTGCCGGACAGCGCGAGCCAGTACGAGACCTCGCCGACGGATGGATCCGCCGCCGAGCGCGCGAGCCCGGCATTGCCGAGCAACTGCCCGGTCCTCGCATCGGTAACGGCCATGCCGGCATGCGCACGCGTGCTGTGCATCTCGGCGATCGCGCGCCGGACATCGTCGGCCGTGAGGTCGCGCGGCTCGGAGGTCCAGCGCTGGATGTCCGGGTCCGCGCAGGCGGAGACGTACCAGTCGGCATCCTCCGGCTGCCACGCGCGAAGCGTCACCTCGCCGTCGCTGAGCGGCCCGTTCGGCAGCAGCACCCCACCACTCTCGCCGACGCGATCAAGTCGTAGGGGTTAGGAGTTGTCGCGGAGCCAGAGCGCGAGCAGGCCGCGGAAGTGGGCGACGAAGCGGTCGTGCTCGGCGGGCGGGTAGGTAGCGCGCACGGTGTCGACGAGCAGCGCGTCGAACTCCGGCGAGGCGACCCAGTCCACCACCATCTCGTCCAGGTCCGGCAGCGAGGCCGCGCAGAAGTCGAGGTAGCGGCTCACCTCGAAGTACTGGTCGGCGAGCCCGGCGTACGCGGCGAGCTTCTCGTCATAGGACATGTCGTCCCGGTCGGCCACCTCGAAGTAGCGCCGGGTGTCGAGGTCCAGCCGCGGCCGGCGACCCGTCACCGTGCAGAACGCCGACCACTTCAGCAGCGTGCGGATCGCCCACGGGAAGTAGTAGTGCAGCGAGGTGATCGCGATGTCCGGGCAGGCGTTGGCGTAGTCGATCGGATGCACGTCCTCGCCGCGCACGAGCGACTCGCACGAGTTGAACTCCCACCGGAAGAACGCGTTGATCAGGCGTGAGATGGTCAGCACCTCGGCGCCCACCCGCGGGGCGAGGAAGTCGTGCGCCACCGCGTACCGGTCGTGCATCGGCAGCTCCGGCCGGAACTTCATGACCATCGTCTCCGCGCCGATGGACAGCGACCGGGCGAACACGTCGTAGCCCTCGACGGATGCCTGCAGGTGCATCAGCCGCTCGCCGGACTCGTCGTAGGCGCGGTGCAGCTCCTCCGGCCCGGTGATCCGCGAGACGCCCACCCACGCCCCGCCGTCATAGGGCTTCATGAACAGCGGATAGCCGATCTTCTCGGCGACCGCCTCCAGGTCGAACGGCCGGTTGTACTTCGCGGCCGTGTACGCCCAGCGGGTGTTGTCGACCGGGTTCTTGTACGGCACCAACCAGGTTTCGGGCACCTTCAGCCCGAGCCGCAGCATCGCGCAGTAGGCCGCGTGCTTCTCCATCGCCTGGAACGTGAACGGGCTGTTGAGCACGTACACGTCGTCCATCAGCGCGATCTTCTTCAGCCACTCGCGCGGGTGGTAGTACCAGTAGGCGAGCCGGTCGATGACCAGGTCGTAGCGCGGTGTGTAGCGCAGGTCGAACGGCTCGATCGTGATCCGCTCGGTCCGCAGCCGGTGCTCGGCGCCCGCCGGGTCGCGCACCGTCCCGACGCGACGGACCAGCTCCTCGAACGCCCGCGGCCAGTCCTCCTCGGTGCCGAGCAGCAGGCCGATCAGGCGCTCGGTGCTGTTGCGACGCGGAGCCACCGCGACACCTCCCGGTCAGCAGAAGCGGGGCAGATGGTGGGCCAGCTGCCGCCGCCAGGACGGCCAATCATGCGGAACGTCGTACCCCCACAGATCCAGCTCGCACCGGATCCCCTTCTCCTGCAACAGGGCCGCGAGGGTGCGGGTGGAGGGCAGCGCGCCGGTGGTGTCCTCCCACTGGCCCTGCCCGACCACGAGCAGCACCGACAGCCGGGCGCACAGCCAGTCGAGGTGCTCGCCGTGCAGCCGCGGCACGAAGTCGATCGGGTTGGTGAAGTACGCCGCGTCGCTGCGCTCGCCCCAGCCGTGCCAGGCCGACGGGTCGTAGTTGCCGGAGAAGCCGAGCGCGAGGGGGAACAGGTCGGCCCGGCGCAGCGCGAACAGCAGCGCGTGGTACGCGCCCATGCTGCAGCCGAGCGTGGCGACCTCCAGCCGGCCGCCGCTGTCGGCGTAGACCAGCGGCAGCACCGAGTCCACGATCCATGCCTCGTACTCCGCGTGTCGGCGCGCCCGCTCCTCCAGCGGCGCCGACCGATTGGCCCAGGACGCGCGGTCGTGCGAGTCGACGCAGTAGAGCTTGGCCCGGCCGTCGTCGAGCAGCGGCCGGACCACGTCGACCATGCCGTTGTTCTCGAAGTCCCACGCCCGTCCCATCTCGGACGGGAAGACGAGGAACGGGCGCCCGAAGTGCCCGTGCGCGATCACCACGCCGCTCCCGCCGATCGCGGGCGCCGGCACGTCGAAGTGCTCGCGTCGGGTCATCGAGTGAGCCCCTTCCGGTGCCCGACTGGCGTTCGGGACACGGTTGCCGGAACGTTATCGAGGAAACCCGCTGTTGTAGGCAACAATCGAGCGGCTTCGCGCGTCCTGCTCGATGAGGGGGCGGCGACGCCTCGCGACGGCGTGGAGAGGACCGGTTGATGAGGACGGGCGGGCTAGCTCGGCGTTGGGGGGCGGCCGTTGCCGCGCTGACGTTGCTCGCGCTGGTCGCCGGGTGCTCCGGCTCGACCGCGTCAGGCGGCTCCCGCGACGGTGCCGTCGCGACGGGACCGGCCGACGCCACCGCCTCGCCGACGCCGCCGCCCGCGCCGCGGGCCCAGGTGTTCATCCGCCCCGGCAACCGGACCGAGGGCGTCTCCCCGCTCAGCCCGATCCGGGTCAGGGCCGAGGGCGGCACGCTGCAGTCGGTCGTGGTCCGCAACCCGGCCGGCGAGCAGGTCAAGGGCAGGATGTCGGCCGACCGGCGGCGCTGGACCTCGGCGGAGCCGCTCGGCTACAGCAAGACCTACTCCGTCGCCGCGGTGGCGGTCAACGCCGAGGGTCGACGCAGCGGCAGCCGCACCCGGTTCAGCACGGTCGAGCCCCGCACGCTGACGCTGCCGTACCTGAGCCCGGTCGGCCTGGACAGCTCCGGCGTGGGCACGATCATCGGTGTCCACTTCGACGAGCCGGTCACGGACCGGGCCGCGGCCGAGCGGGCGCTCGTCGTCGAGACCAGCCCGAAGGTCGGCGGGGCCTGGCACTGGTTCGGCGACCAGACCGTGCGCTGGCGTCCGACGTCGTACTGGCGGCCGGGCACCAGGGTCACCGTCCGGGCGAACGTCTACGGCGTGCACGTCGGCGACGGCGTCTACGGCCAGGAGGACGTGAGCACGTCGTTCCGCATCGGCCGGTCGAAGGTCGCGGTGGTGGACGACCGTACCCACGTGATGAAGGTCTACCTCGACGGCAAGCTCGCCCGCACGGTGCCGGTGAGCATGGGCCGCGACTCGGGCGTGACGGTGAACGGCCGGTTCATCGACTTCGAGACGCAGAGCGGCGTGCACCTCGTGCAGGAGCGGCACCGGCGCAAGGTGATGAGCTCGGAGTCGTTCGGGCTGCCCGAGGACGACCCGGCCGGCTACTCGACCGACGTGGAGTACGCGGTGCGCATCTCGCCGTCCGGCGAGTTCGTCCACTCCGCGCCGTGGTCGGTCGGCGCGCAGGGCTCGCGCAATGTCTCGCACGGCTGCGTGAACATCGCGCCGTCACACGCGATCTGGTTCTACAACACGTTCAGCTGGGGCGACGTGGTGGACATCCGCCATACCAACCGGCCGGCCCCGCACCAGCCGCACTACGACGAGTGGGGCATGTCCTGGGGAAAGTGGAAGGCGGGCAGCGCCCTGTCCTGACCGGGGTCCTGACCGGGGCGTAACGTCGGGGCAACAGCGCGGACGGAGACTGGCGCGATGGCGCGGTGGTCGTCCGGCCCGGCCCGGCGGGAGAGGGACGTGGACAGGCAGCAGGAGTTCGTCATCCGCACCCTGGAGGAGCGGGAGATCCGGTTCGTCCGGCTGTGGTTCACCGATGTGCTCGGCTTCCTCAAGTCGGTCGCGGTCGCGCCGGCCGAGCTGGAGGGCGCGTTCGAGGAGGGCATCGGCTTCGACGGTTCGGCGATCGAGGGATTCGCCCGGGCGTCGGAGAGCGACATGATCGCCCGGCCCGATCCGGCGACCTTCCAGATCCTGCCGTGGCAGGACGGCAAGCCGTCCGACGCGGCCCGGATGTTCTGCGACATCCTCATGCCCGACGGCTCACCGTCCTGGGCCGACCCGCGGTTCGTGCTACGCCGGGCGCTGGCCAAGGCCGCGGAGCGGGGCTTCACCTTCTACACCCACCCGGAGATCGAGTTCTTCCTGCTCAAGGACCACCCGGAGGACGGGCGCCCGCCCCGGCCGGTCGACCTCGGCGGCTACTTCGACCTCACCTCGCACGACGTGGCGCACGACTTCCGCCGGATGGCGGTGGCCGCGCTGGAGGGCCTCGGCATCTCGGTCGAGTTCAGCCACCACGAGTGCGCGCCCGGGCAGCAGGAGATCGACCTGCGCTACGCCGACGCGCTGGCCACCGCGGACAACGTGATGACGTTCCGGTACGTGGTCAAGGAGGTGGCGCTGGCGCAGGGCGTGTACGCGACGTTCATGCCCAAGCCGTTCACCGATCAGCAGGGGTCGGGCATGCACACCCACCTGTCCCTGTTCGAGGGCGACCGGAACGCCTTCCACGACGCGTCCGACGCGCTGAACCTGTCGAAGACGGCCCGCGCGTTCATCGCCGGCCTGCTCCACCACGCCCGCGAGATCACCGCGGTGACGAACCAGTGGGTGAACTCGTACAAGCGGCTGTTCGGCGAGCCGCTGCCGGACCAGGTCACCGAGGCGCCGGCATATGTGTGCTGGGGGCACGCCAACCGGTCGGCGCTGGTCCGGGTGCCGATGTACAAGCCGGGCAAGGCCAACTCGACCCGGATCGAGGTGCGCTCGCCGGACCCGGCGTGCAACCCGTACCTGGCCTTCGCGGTGATGCTCGCCGCCGGCCTGAAGGGCATCGAGCAGAACTACGAGCTCCCGCCCGGCGCGGAGGACGACGTGTGGGCGCTGACCGAGAACGAGCGGCGCGCGATGGGGTACGTCGACCTGCCGCACAACCTGTCCGACGCGCTGCGCGCGATGGAGTCCTCGGAGCTGGTTGCGGAGACCCTCGGCGAGCATGTCTTCGACTTCTTCCTGCGCAACAAGCGGGCCGAGTGGGCCGACTACCGGGCCAAGATCACCCCGTACGAGCTGAGGCGCTACCTGCAGGTGCTGTAGCTGCCGGCGCTCAGCCGAGGTGGCGCAGCTCGGGCCACATCTGCGTCCACGGGTGGCGGACCTGCTGGCAGACCCGGACCGGCGCACCCTGCTCCTCGTTGTCGACGCCGAGGCCGTTGTCCACTGTGGCCACCACGATGCAGCCGCCGAAGTGCCGGTCGACGAACGCCGGGCGCATGGCGCCGACCAGGACGACCGGCGCACGGCTCCGGTAGCCCACGCTCCTCGCCGTACAGGGCGATCGCGCCGGCCTCGCCGTAGTTCGCGGTGAAGATCACCGCGTCGGCCCGGTCGGCGACCGCAGGCCGTCCCATACCCGGGCGACGGTGTCCACAAGAGACGGCCAGCCCACCAGCTCGCCGGCGTCCGGGTTGACCTCGAGGATCGGCGAGTCGGCGAGCGTCGACGCGGGCAGCACGGACAGTCCCACGGCGGCCGAGACGGCCGCGGAGAGCGCGATGGCGGTGCCGAGCAGCGCGCGGCGGACCGTGCGCGCGCCGCGGGCCAGCCACCCGTCGGTGGCGATCGCGCCGGCGCCGCCGCCGACACGGTCGGGTCGTTGCGCGATCAAGGTCTTGACATCGCCCCCGGGTCGGAGTTGCGTTCGTTCGGTCGTCATCGTCGACGCAGGAGGACTCATGCGCCTCTTCCGGCTCCGCACCGTCCTCGTCCTCGCCGCGGTCGCCGCGACCGGCGCCGCGACGGTTACCCCCGCCACCGCCGCGCCCGCGTCCGCTCGCCCGGCGGCCAAGTCCAGCCCGGTCGACGCCCCCGTCCCGGTGCTGAAGGGCATCAACCTGGAGCGGGCCACCATCCCGGACCTGCAGCAGGCGTTCCAGTCGCACCAGCTCTCCTCGGTCGTACTGACCGCGTTCTACCTGCGTCGCATCCGGGCGCTGGAGCCGCGGCTGCACGCGATGACCGAGATCAACCGGAAGGCGCTGTTCGAGGCGGCCGCCAGCGACGTGCACCGGCGCAAGCACGGCGCGCGCAGCCCGCTCGAGGGCATCCCGGTGCTGCTCAAGGACAACGTCGACACGGTGGTGCAGCCAGCTACGGCAGGGTCGCTCGCGCTCGTCGGTGCCCCGGCCCCGAACGCGTTCCTGGTCCAGCGGCTGCGCGCGGCGGGTGCCGTGATCATCGGCAAGGCCAACCTGTCGGAGTGGGCCAACTTCCGCTCGACCTCGTCCAGCAGCGGGTGGAGCGCGGTGGGCGGCCAGAACAACAACCCGTACGTGCTGGACCGCAACCCGTGCGGCTCGTCGTCCGGGTCCGGCACCGGCGCCTCGGCGCACCTCGCCACGGTCACCATCGGCACCGAGACCGACGGCTCGATCGTCTGCCCGTCCGGAGCGCAGGGCGCGGTCGGCATCAAGCCCACGCTCGGCCTGGTCAGCCGCACCGGCGTGGTGCCGATCTCGGCGCAGCAGGACACCGCCGGACCGATCACCCGCAACGTCGTCGACGCCGCGCTCACCCTGGCCGCGATCCGCGGCGTCGACCCGGCAGACCCGGCGACCGCGGACAGCGCGCCGTTCCAGAACGTCGACTTCCTACAGGGGCTTGACCCAGGCGCGCTGCAGGGCAAGCGGATCGGGGTGTGGATCGCCGGCACCGGCGCGGAGAACGAGCCGGACGTCGCCGCCGTGATGACGGCCACCGCGGCGGCGCTGCGCAGGCTCGGCGCGACCGTCGTCGACGGCACGGACATCCCGGGTCTCACGAACGAGTTCTTCAACGCCGAGTTCGCGGCGTTGCTGCTGGAGTTCAAGCACGACATCAACGCCTACCTGGCCGCGCGTCCGGGCCAGCACCCGCGCACGCTCGCCGAGCTCATCGCGTTCAACAACGCGAACGCCAACCGGGAGCTGCAGTTCTTCGGTCAGGAGATCTTCGAGCTGGCGGAGGCCACCAGCGGCGACCTGACCGACCCGACGTACGTCGAGCAGCGACGGTTCGCGACCACAACCGCGCAGCGAGGCATCGACGACACGCTCGCTCGGTTCGACCTCGACGCGATCATCGCGCCGACGAACGGCGTGGCGTGGAAGACGAACCTCAACGGTGGCGACGACTTCACCCACTTCGTCGGCTCGTCCTCGCCAGCGGCGGTGGCCGGGTACCCGAACATCACGGTGCCGGCCGGATTCGTCGGGCCGCTGCCGATCGGGGTCTCGTTCATCGGCCCGCGGTTCGGCGAGGCCGAGCTGATCAAGCTCGCGCACGCGTTCGAGCAGGGCACCCAGGCGCGGCGGCCGCCGACGTTCATCCCGACCATCGGCTGAGCGTCGCGCCGACCGCCCGGGCGGGCTCGGGCGGTGGGTTAGCGTGAGGCTGTGCGCCTGCCCACCGCCCTGCTCGTGCAGCACACACCGGCCGAGCCGGCCGGCCGTCTCGGCGACTGGCTCGGCGAGGCCGGGGTGCTGCTGGACCCGGTCGCGCCGTTCGACGGCGGCGCGCTGCCCGAGGAGCCGGACGGGTACGCCGCGGTGATCGTCATGGGCGGTCCCATGTCGGCCACCGACGACGAGGTCGCGCCGTGGCTGCCGGCGACCCGGGCGCTGCTGCGGTCCGCGGTGCGGACCGGCACGCCGGCGCTGGGCATCTGCCTGGGCGCGCAACTGCTCGCCGCGGCGCTCGGCGGGCGGGTCGAGCCGGGCGAGGCCGGACCCGAGGTCGGCCCGGGGCTGGTGGCCAAGCGCGACGTGGCCGCGAACGACCGGCTGCTCGCGACGGTGCCGTTCACGCCGGACGTGGTGCACTGGCACTGGGACCAGATCAGCACGCTGCCGGCCGGGGCCACCTTGCTGGCCAGCTCCACCCGCTACCCGCACCAGGCGTTCCGGGTCGGCGAGGCCGCGTGGGGCCTGCAGTTCCATGTCGAGACAACGCCGGACATGGTGCGCCGCTGGGCCGCGAACGACGCGGCCGCGCTGGCCGGCGTGGGCGTGGACGTCGATGCGGTGCTGGCCCGCCGCGACCTCGACGAGGTGCACGCGGACCTCGAGCGGGTCTGGCGGCCGGTCGCCCGCCGGTTCGCCGAGCTCGTCCGCGAGGCCGACTACCAGCGCCACGCATCGTGAGACGGGGGCGGTCGCGGTGAGCCGACCGCCGGCGCCGGCGGACCATGCGGCGGACCACGCGGCCGAACGTGCTAGCCGGAGCGGCGTGGGTGGCCGTCGGCGAGCCCGGCTGGCCCGGCTCGGCTTCGCCGACGCCGACCGGGCATGGGCGCTGCTCGGTGCGACCGGCCTGCGTTTGTGGGACGCCGCCGCGAACGCGCCCACCGATGCGGGAGCGGCGTCGGTCGTGTCCTCCCTCGGCCGCGCCGCCGACCCGGACCTCGCCGTGCTCGCGCTGGCCCGCTTGGTCGAGGCCGCCGGCGACGACGCCGGGCCCTTGCTCGATCGGCTGCGCGCCGACAGCCACGTGCGCGCCCGACTCATCGGAGTGCTCGGCGCGAGCTCAGCTCTCGGCGACCACCTCGTGGCACATCCCGAGGACTGGCGCCTGCTGGACTCCGACGACGGGCACATCGAAGCCGGGAGCCACGTGGCCGCGCCGCCTGCCGAGGGGCCGACCGAGGACCGGGGGCGCGTCGCTGTGACGCCCGCCGAGGGGCCGACCGAGGACCCGGGCCGCGTGGCCGTGGCGCCTGCCGAGGGGCCGGCAGAGAGCCGCGACCGCACGGCCGTGCCGCCCGACCCCGCGACCGCCGACCCTGGGGAACACCGGGCAGCGTTGCTCGCCGCGGTGGGCGCCGACCCGGGCCACCCGCCGACCGGCACCGGCGGAGCGGCAGCCCGAAACGGCGACGCCGACATCGTGGCCGCGCTCCGGGTCGCCTACCGGCGCCGGCTGCTCCCGATCGCGGCCAGGGACCTGGCCGGCGAGGTCGACGTCGAGCAGGTCGCGGCCGAGCTGGCCGACCTCGCCGCGGCGACGTTGGCGGCAGCGCTGGCGGTGGC
>JBKOXW010000192.1:0-13145 GCA_046744115.1 Actinomycetota bacterium
GCCCGGGCCCAGGCGCCGGCGACCGGTGCCGCGGCCGCGCGCGCCCGCGCCCTGGCCACCGGGTCGTCGAGCAGCGCGGCCACCACTGCGGTGACGAGCTGCCACCGGTCTGCCGGCTGCGCGTCGATGACCCGCAGCTCCAGGTGCCCGCGGGCACGCACCGGCGGGAAGAGCGTGGTCAGGTGGTAGTCGAGGTCGGCGAGCCTGGGCGCTGGCAGCCGGTCACCGGCGTCGCCGCGCAGCCAGCCGCGGAAGGTCAGGCCGGCTGGCGCGTCCCAGCGCTCGCCCGCGGGCTGGCGGACCGCGAGCAGCTGCGCGTCGAGCGCGTACCGGGCGTAGGTCTCCCGGGGATCGCCGCTGCCGGCTCGATGGGCGGCAGGTCGTGTCGGTGGCGGATCACGATCGGCAGGTGGCCTGGTCCTCGACGGGTCGATGCGGGACCAGACCGCCTGCCGGGTACATCGCCAGCCGGTAGGGCGGCCTCCCTGCAGCGGAGAGTTCGCGAACAGCGCGACCAGCAGCGCTCCGAGCTCGTGCAGCGTGTCCCACCGGTCGCGGACGTCGGCATCGTCGGCGCCGGCATCGACGCACACCTGCACGGCGGCGGTCGAGCACATCATCACCCGGCCGGCCGGGCCGCCGCGGTCGAAGTGCCGCTCCATCGCGACATACCGCGCCTCGTCGGTCCAGCGCACCGGCGGCCGGTCCGGATCGAGGCCGACGCCGAGCAGGGTCAGCCCGTCCGCTGCGAGCAGCGAGCGAAGCCGGGTGACGTCGGCGGCGGTGTCGAGCAGGCACTCGGCCAGCGGGGCGGGCGGCGAGCTGAGCTCCAGCTGCCCGCCGGGCTCGGTGCTGAGCCGGCCATGCAGGGTGCCGTCGCCGGGCGGCGCGGACGGATCGGGTGGGGCCGGATCGAACAACCCGCCGAGCGCGGCCCTGGTGCGCTCGGCGGGAACGGGTGCCTGGGGTGCGTCGGCGTCGCGAACGATCCACTCGAGCTCGACGCCGACCCGACGAGGCGGACCGGTCTTGAAGCAGGTGCGGCCGACGTACACCTCCGCCATCGGCTCGGTGAGCGGCTCCTCCAGGTCCAGATCCGCGAACTCCAGGTTGTCGGTGGCCTCGACCATCGTCAGGTCCTCCCACGTCGGCAAGTGCCGTCCAACCTAACCCGCAGCTCCGACAAAACGCCCGTCCTCGCACCGCCTCTTCAGTGGTGGCTGAACGAGCAGGCCAGCGCATACGTCGCTGCCGGCGGCGACCCCGGTGCGCCCCGCGTCTTCGACCACCCGGGGCTTCGGGTGACCGATCGAGCGCGGCTGCTGATCCAAGACCTCTTCGAGCGCGACCAAAGGTGAGGGACCGAGCGGCGGTTGAGCGGCAGGCTGGTCAGCTGGTGTGGCGGACCAGCGCGATCACGGGGATCGTGCGGGTGATCTTTGCCTGGTGATCGGCGAAGAACGGGTAGTGCTCGACGGTCCGGGCCCACAGGCGTTCGCGTTCCTCGCCCGTGAGCACCACGGCGGTCGCGTCGTACACCTCGCCCGCGACCTCGACGCGTACCTCCGGGTGGGCAACGACGTTGTGGTACCAGTTCGGGTGCTTCGGGGCGCCCGCGTTGGAGGCGAAGACGAGCAGCCGGTCGCCGTCCCGGACGTACATCATCGGCGTCGTACGGGGCAGACCAGTCCGCGCTCCGGTCGTGTTCAGTAGCAGCAACGGTCGCTCGCCGAGCGCGCCGCCGGCGGCCCGGAATTGCTCGATGAGCACGCGGTTGTGCTCCCGGATGTCGCTCGGCAGCTCCGCCACGGGCACTCCTACCGAGGTACGAGGCGGTCAGTCGTCAACGGCACCATAACGATCCCGTTCACCGGCCGCGGCGCGGCGCGAGCGAGCGGAGGCGATAGCGTCGGGCGCGGTGACTACCCAGACGCCGGTGCCGCTGCGTCGCAATCGCGACTTCCTGCTGCTGTGGTCCGGCCAGGTCGTGTCCACGATCGGGATGCGGATCAGCGCGCTGGCGTACCCGCTGCTGGTGCTCGCCGCGACCAACTCGCCGGCCCAGGCGGGGCTGGTCGGCTTCGCCCAGAGCCTGCCCTACCTGCTGCTCTATTTGCCCGCCGGCGCCCTCGTCGACCGCTGGCACCGGAAGCGGACCATGCTCGTCGCAGACGCCGGCCGGGCGGTCGCGCTGGGCAGCGTCGCGCTGGCACTCGCGCTCGACCGGCTGACGCTGGTCCAGCTCCTCGTGGTCGCGTTCGTCGAGGGCAGCCTGTTCGTGTTCTTTCAGCTGTCGGAGTCGGCCGCGCTGCCCCACGTCGTGCCGCGGTCGCAGCTGCCCACCGCGCTCTCCCAGAACCAGGCCCGGGAGCAGGGTGCCGAGCTGGCGGGGCAACCGCTGGGCGGGCTCCTGTTCGGGATCAGCCACCTGCTGCCGTTCCTCGTCGACGCGATCACGTACCTGGTGTCGTTCGGCACGCTGCTGCTCATTCGGCCGGACCTGCAGGGAGCGCGCGAGCGCCGGGTGACGCGGCTGCGCGCCGAGATCGCGGAGGGCATCCGCTGGCTGTGGCGGCAGCCGTTGCTGCGTGCGCTCGTCGTGCTGATCGGCGCGACGAACCTGGTCTTCGCGGCCCTGCCACTGGCGCTGATCGTGCGCGCCACCGACCTCGGCGCCTCGCCGGCCGTGATCGGACTCATGCTGTCCCTGTTCGGTGCCGGCGCGATCGTCGGGGCGCTGGTCGCGCCGGCCGTCCACCGGCGCATCCCGGCGCGGCTGGTCATCCTGGGCTCGCTCTGGGTCTGGGCCGCGCTGATCGCGGTGCTCGTGCTGATGCCGACCGCCCTCACGCTCGGCCTCGTCGCCGGCATCGCGTGGCTGGTCGGTCCGCCGTTCAATGTGGTCGTCGGCGCGTACCGGTATGCGCTGGCACCCGACCACCTGCAGGCGCGCACGCAGAGCGCTGCGCGCCTGGTGGCGTGGGGGACGATCCCGCTCGGCTCGCTGGCCGCCGGGCTGGTGCTGGAGGCGGTCGGCGTGACCGCGACGTTCCTGCTGGTCGCCGGTGCGACGGCGGTGGTGGCGCTGGCCGCGACCCTCACCCCGGTGGTGCGCGCCGCGCCGCCGGTCGACAGGCTTCGGGTTGCGGATACCCCGGGGTGAACGCCGCGCTCAGCCGGGCCGGGACTCGCCGTCGGGCTCGTCGGACTGGTGGCCCTCGATCGGCGGCGGCGCCGTCCTCGGCGGCGGGCCGCCGGGCGGGTCCGACGGCCACTCGCTCGACCCGCGCCGGCCGCCGACGCGGCCACGCACCTCGTCGCCGAACTCGCTGAACGTCGCCGCGAGCGCGTCCCCGAACGACCGGCTCACCCGCTCCGCCGACTCCCGCACGGCCGGGTCGCGGACCGCGCTGCTGGCCTGGTCACCGAGCCGCTGCACGGCCTGACCGAGCTTGCGCAGCGCGTCCTCGACCTTGGCCCGATCGTCCGATGTGGACGGATCGTCCGGGCTGGCCCCCTCGCCCGCATCGCCCGCCTCGGCCGGCCGCCCGGCGAAGTGCGGGCGTAGCGCCCGACCCAGGTCCTGGAACCCGCGCGACACCTCGTCCCAGGCCGCGTTCGGCTCCCGTTTCGACTCGGTCATCGCCGGCTCCTCCCCGCGCGGGTCATCTCGGACCGGTGCACGTCGCTCAGACGGGTCCAGTCTCACCCACCGGTCCCGGCCGGTGGTACCCGGGCCGCATGCGCCGCGGCCTTCGCACCGTCGATCCGCGCCGTCGTCAGCCGAGGCGCCGCCACCGCGGCGAGCACGCCGAACGCGACGGCGCCGAGCAGGTACGGCGCGCGCAACGCGAGCTCGCGCCCGGTCACCGCGGTCAGCGCGCCGACCAGCGCGCCGCCGGCCAGGTAGCTCACGGGCGCGAGACCGTCGCCGAGCAGCCGGTACACGCTGTTCACCCGGCCGAGCAGCTCGGTCGGGATGATCGCCTGCCGGGTCGACACGGCGATCACGTTCCACACCATGATCAGGAACGCCCACGGCACGTACGCCGCCGCCACCACCAGCGCGCTCGAGGTGAGCCCGCTGACCGCGAGCAGCGGCACGACGCCGATCATCAGCAGCTGCAGCGCCGGGCCGGACCCGATCCGGCCCGACAGCGCCGGGGCGAGCTGGCTGCCGAGGATGGCGCCGAACGCGGTCGCCGTGGACAGCAACCCGTACCCGCGCGCGTCCAGGTGGAGGATCTCCTGCGCGTACAGCACGCCGGTCGCGGCCACCATGCCGAAGAGCAGGTTCTGCGCGCAGCCGAGCAGGGCGAGCGTGCGCAGCAGACCATGCCGCCACAGCCAGCCGAAGCCCTCGGCGATCTCGGCCCGGATCGAGCGGGCCGCGGCGGAGGACCGGGCAGCGCTCGCGTCCCGCGGCCGGAACGTGCCAGCCACGAGGAGCAGGAGCGCGGCCGAGGCGAGGAAGCTGGCCGCGTCGATCAGGAACGGCAGGGCGAGCCCAACCCCGATCAGGACGCCGCCCACGGGCGGGCCGACGAACCGGTTCACCACCACCTCGGCCGTCCACAGTGTCCCGTTGGCGCGTTCGAGCCGCTCGGGCGGGACGACGGCGGGCAGGATGCTCTGCGCGGCGTTGTCGTAGGCGACCTCGCCCGCGCCGAGGAGCAGCGCGGCGAGGTAGAGCAGCGGGAGCCGCATCGTGCCGGTGAGCACGCCGAGGGCGACCAGCGTCGTGACGCCGAACCGGAGCAGGTTGGCGACCACCATCAGCCGGCGGCGATCCACCCGGTCGGCGAGCACGCCGGCGGGCAGGGCGAACAGCAGCCACGGCAGCCGGCTGGCGACGGCAAGACCGGCGATGAGCACCGGGTCGCGGGTCAGCGTGGCGGCGAGCCACGGATAGGCGATGATCGAGATGCCATCGCCAAGATTGGAGACGACGCTCGCGCTCCAGAGCCGCCAGAAGCGCCCGCCGAGCCGTTCGGTCGCCCGCCGCGGTCCGCGCACGCCGTGGAGTATCCGACGATGCGCTATACACGGGCAAGAGACTTGAGTCTCTCTCGCTCAATTCTGTCGTGACCTCGGGGGGAGACGATCCTTAGCAGCACCCCTGGTCACAGCAGGTCTCGTCACAGATGACGTCGTCGGACATGGTCGGGCCTCCCTCCACGTGCTGGCCGCCGGCGTCAGCCCAGCGGCTTGACCGCGCGGACGATCGCACCGTGCATTCCGTCGGCGACCTGGTGGGTGAACGTCACGCTCGCGTCGGCGAAGCCCGCGGCGGCGAGCCCGGCGACGTACTCCCGGGCGGACAGCGCCCCGGCGATGCAGCCGACGTAGCTGCCCCGCTCGGCCCGGTCGGCCACCGTCAGGCGATCCTCGGCGACCACGTCCGAGACGCCGACCCGACCGCCCGGGCGCAGCACCCGGAACACCTCCCGCAGCACGCGCGGCTTGTCCTCGGACAGGTTGATCACGCAGTTCGAAATGATCACGTCGACGCTGCCGTCCGGCAGCGGGACCTCCTCGATGTCGCCCTTGAGGAACTCGACGTTCGTCGCACCGGCCTCCCGGGCGTTGTGCCGGGCCAGGTCGAGCATCTCGTCGGTCATGTCCAGGCCGTACGCGCGTCCGGTCGGGCCGACCCGCTTCGCGGACAGCAGCACGTCGATGCCGCCGCCCGAGCCGAGGTCGAGCACGGTCTCGCCGGCCCGCAACTCGGCGACCGCGAGCGGGTTGCCGCAGCCCAGGCTGGCGGCGACCGCCGCGCCGGGCAGCTCGGCCTGCTCGTCGGCCTCGTACAGCCCGGAGCCGAAACCCGCACCGCAGGACGCGGCCGCGGCGCTGGCTTGCTCGCCCGCCGCGACGGGCCCGCAACAGCCACCGTCGGCGCATCCGGAGCCGGTCGCCCCCGGCGTGCTCGCGGCGAGCGCCGCCTGGGCGTAGCGCTCCCGCACGCGCTCGCGCAGCGTCTCGTCCGCGCGGCCCTGCTCGGTCGTCGTCATCCTGGCTCCATATCGATGTCTGTCGATTTCTACGCCGCGAGTGTGGCCGGGAACATCGATGCTTGTCAATATGTCAGCGGTGGTGGTCAAGCAGGTCGTGCGCCTCGGCCGTGCCAGTCGCCGGTTCGGCATGCACGTGCGCGGCGGACAGCCGCGGCACCGCATGCAGCAGGCGGTGCTCGGCGTCGTGCGCGATCCGGTGTGCGTCCTGCACCGACTGCTCGGGCGGCACGGTGACTGCCACCTCGGCCCGGATGGTGTGGCCGATCCAGCGGACGCGCAGCTCGCTCACGCCCGAGACGCCCGGCGTCGCGCGCAGCGCGGCCTCGGCGTCGGCCACGATGTGCGGGTCGACCGCGTCCATCAGCCGCCGGTACACCTCCCGCGCCGCATCCCGCAGCACCGCGACGATCGCGATCGCGATGAGCAGGCCGACGATCGGGTCCGCGGCCGGCAGGCCGAGCGCGACGCCGCCCGCGCCCAGCAGCACGCCGAGGCTGGTGATGCCGTCGGTGCGCGCGTGCAGCCCGTCCGCGACCAGCGCGGCCGAGCCGATCCGGCGCCCGACGCTGATCCGATACTGCGCGACCAGCTCGTTGCCGGCGAACCCGATCACGCCGGCGGCGGCGACCCACGGCAGGTGGTCGACCGAGTGCGGGTGCAGCAGCCGCTCGATCGCCTCGTACCCGGCCGCGAACGCGGAGGCAGCGATCAGCAGCACGACGATGATGCCGGCGATGTCCTCGGCCCGGCCGTAGCCGTACGTGTAGCTGCGGTTCGGCGGGCGACGGCCGAGCGTGAACGCGATCGCCAGCGGCACCGCGGTCAGCGCGTCGGCGGCGTTATGCAGCGTGTCGCCGAGCAGCGCCACCGAGCCGGACGCCACGACGACCACCGCCTGCAGCGCCGCGGTGAGCACGAGCGCGGCGAAGCTGATCGCCAGGCAGCGCAGGCCCTCGCGGCTGGTCTCCAGCGCGCGGTCCACCTTGTCGGCGCTGCGGTGCGAGTGCGGGACGAGCGCGTGCCTCAGCCGGTCGAGCAGACCGCGCCGGTGGGGCTCATGCGAATGCGGATCGTCGCCGGAGCCATGATCATGATCGTGCTCGTGACGGTCCGCGTGGCCGTTCTCCTCGTGCCGGGTGGACACCGGGTCTCCTCGCTGCCGTCATACGCCCGCCCGACAGTCTTCGCTACATCGCCTCCGGTGACTCGTCGGGCCCCGGCGGTTCGCCGGGGCCCTGTCGCTGGTCGCGGTCAGCGGTGCGGATCAGAACGGGAGGACTCGGCCGGAGGGGGACCGGAGGTCGAGGTCGGCGGTGGACGTCCGCTTGGCGGGCTTGCGGATCCGAATCTGACGCATCTCGAACGCCCCCTCGTCAGGCCGCGACGGGCAGCCGGATCGGGGTCGCCTCGTGCTGCGGAACGATCGAACCGTTGGGCAGCAACCCGCCGCCGTCGTCGAAGACCACGACGCCGTTGCAGAGCAGGCTCCACCCCTGCTCGGGGTGGCTGGCCACGGTGTGGGCGGCGGCACGGTCGGTGCTGTCCGCCGAGGGGCACTGAGGCCGGTGTGGACACATTTCGCACCTCCTGGGTGCTGCCGCTGGACTACAACCGATCGCCTGTATTGACCGGCGGCCGCCGAGAAACTCATCGACCCTTCACAGATACGACGAACCAAGCCCAGCCAATGAGACACACCGGGTGTGGTTCAGCAGGGACGGCGCCCGAGGAACGCCACCAGGCGATCACTCGGCTCGGCCGTTGGCCCCGGCTCGATCGAGTCGGCGAAGCGGGTTGCCCGATCCATCGCGCGGACGAGCAGCGGGCTGAGCTCGAGCAGCTCCTCGGCCAGCGCCGGCGGGATCGGCCGGCAGTACCCGCACGCCCGCGCCACGTCCCACCCGTGCACGGCGATCTCCAGGGCACCGGTCGCCGCCACGACGCTCGGTGTCAGGGTCCGGTCCGCGATCGCGACCTCGCCGGGCTCGCGGGCGTTAGCCCACGCGCCGACCATGTCACAGGCACGGTTGCGCAGGGCGGCAACGAGGTCCGCCGGGTCGCCGCCGCCCTCGGCATCGCCGCCGCTGCCCGCATCGCCCGTGTCCACGGCCGGGTCGACCTCGACGTACCCGTCCGCGATCGCCTCCTGCAGCGCGCGCAGGGAGTCGTTCATGTGCACCAGCAGCGCGCGCAGGTTCCAGTCGGCGCACGGGGTCGGGTTGTCCATCGCCTCCGGCGTGACCAGCCGCAGGCTGCCGAGGGTGTACGCCATGGCACGTTCCAGCAGCGCGACGCCTCCCGTCAGCGCGCTGGCCGTGCTCCCCGCGGTCATGACATGCCGGACCTGAGCGGTGCGTGCGCGTCCGCCGGCAGGGCGGCGGGCAGACCGAACGTCGGGAACAGGCTGAGGTCGAAGAACGCGGTCATGTGCGAGATGCCGGTATCGCCGAGCGTGAGCACCTGCAGCTGGAACGGCCGCCACGCGCCGTCGTCGCCGAGGATGTACACCGCGAACGCCGGCTGGCCGTTCGCCTCGGTCGGCACGGTCCGCAGCCCGCCGGGGCCGGCCGGGCACTGGGTGTCGATGAGCCGGCCGATGTCCTCCGGGCCCACGTACCAGCTGAGGAACGGCGGCATCTCCCACACCGCCTCGGTGGTGAACAGCTTGACGATCTCCGGGATGTTCTTGTCCTCGAGCGCACGCGCATACCGGTCGAGCAGCTCCCGCTGCGCGGCGTCGGTGGGCTCGACGATGTCCTCCTCGGTCAGGCCGGCCTCGTCGAGCTGGGCGCGGGCCCGCTGCAGCATGCTGTTCACCGCGGCGGTCGACGTGTCGAGCATCTGGGCGACCTCGGCCGCCCGCAGCTTGAGGACCTCGCGCAGAACCAGGACGGCCCGCTGCCGCGGCGGCAGGTGCTGCAAGGCCGCGACCAGCGCCAGTCGCACGCTCTGCCGGGACGCGACGATCGTCGCTGGGTCGTTCGCGCCGAGACCGATCATCGCGTCCGGCACCGGCTCCAGCCACGGCACCTCGACCTGCTCGACCAGCGGGTCGCCCGGGGCGGAGCTCGGGTTGCCCAGGCCGGTCGGCAGCGGCCGCCGGCTGCGGCTCTCCAGCGCGTTCAGGCAGGCGTTCGTCGCGATGCTGTAGAGCCATGTGCGCAGCGAGGACCGGCCCTCGAACCCGCGGAACGACCGCCAGGCCCGCAGGTACGTCTCCTGGACCAGATCCTCGGCCTCGTGCACCGAGCCGAGCATCCGGTAGCAGTGCGCCAGCAGCTCCCGCCGGTACCGGTCGGTCGCCTGCAGGAAGTCCTGGTCGGTGCGCTGGTCCGTGCGCTGGTCGGCCATCTACAACCCCTCTGCTCGCCCCTGCGTCAACCGTAGACGTTCCTCCGACTGTCACCCGGCGCCGCAGGTAGAGCTCGCCTGCACAAACAGACCGCTCGGGCCGCGAAAACTCATCGCGGCCGGGCCGATGAGTTCGGGTGCCGGTATCGGTCGGTACGGGCGACTGCGCGTGAATCCGAGCGGAAGGACCCCCTCCCGTGCACACCCTTGAATCGGCCGAGCAGACCTCGCAGGCCGCGGTCGGCGGCGACCGTTCCCGATGGGCGGCTCTCCTGGTGCTCTGTGCCGGCATGCTGATGATCGTTCTCGACGCCACCGTGGTGAACGTGGCACTGCCGGCCATCCAGAGCGACCTGGGCTTCTCCCAGTCCGGGCTCGCCTGGGTCGTGAACGCGTACCTGATCGCGTTCGGCGGCCTGCTGCTGCTCGCCGGGCGGATCGGGGACCTGGTCTCCCGCCGCGGCGTCTTCCTCACCGGCCTCGCCGTGTTCACCGTCGCCTCGCTGCTGTGCGGGCTGGCGCAGAGCCAGGAGCTGCTCATCCTCGCCCGCTTCGTGCAGGGCGTCGGGGGCGCCATGACCTCGGCGGTCATCCTCGGCATGATCGTCACGCTGTTCCCCGAGCCGGCGAACCAGGCGAAGGCGATCGGCCTGTACGCATTCGTCGCGTCCGCGGGCGGCTCGGTCGGGCTGCTCGCCGGCGGCGTGCTGACCCAGGCCATCAACTGGCACTGGATCTTCTTCATCAACATCCCGATCGGCCTGATCACCGGCCTGCTCGCGCAGCGCCTGCTCGCGAAGGACCGCGGCATCGGCTTCGGCGAGGGCGCCGACGTGCTCGGCGCGGTGCTGATCACCGCCGCGCTGGTGGTCGGCATCTACACGATCGTCGAGCCTGCCTCCCAGCACGGCTGGGGCGCGGGGCAGACTCTGTCGCTCGGTGCGCTCGCCCTCGTCCTGCTCGTGGCGTTCGTCGCGCGTGAGGCGACCACCCGCAACCCGCTGATCCCGCTGCGGATCTTCCGTTCCATCAACGTCTCCGCCGCGAACGTGGTCCAGGCGCTGACCATCGCGGGCCTGTTCGGCGTGTTCTTCCTCGGCGTGCTCTACCTGCAGCAGGTCAAGGGGTACGACGCGCTCGACACCGGGCTGGCGTACCTGCCGACGACCGTGGTGATGGCGACGCTGTCGGTGAAGTACGCGGACAAGCTCATCGTCCGGTTCGGCGCCCGGCGGACCCTGGTGCCGGGGCTGGCCACGGTCGCGGTCGGGCTGGTCCTCTTCGCCCGGGTGCCGGTCGAGGGCAACTACTGGGTCGACGTGCTCCCCTCGATGCTCCTGGTCGGGGCCGGCGTGGGCGCCTGCTTCCCGGCGCTGATGACGCTGGCGATGTCCGGCGCCACCCACGAGGACGCGGGTCTCGCCTCCGGCCTGGTCAACACGAGCGCCGAGGTCGGCGCCGCGGTGGGCCTGGCGGTGCTGGCGACCCTGTCCGCGACGCGCACCCAGGACCTGCTCGGCGGGGGCGAGGCGCCCGCCGTCGCCCTGACCGAGGGCTACCACCTCGGGTTCTGGGTCGCGGCCGCGCTGGTCGCCGTCGCCGTGGCCATCGCACTGGCCGTGCTGCGGCCGGAACGCGGCGCGGCCGATGCCGATGACGTGGACGAAGCGGCCGACACACAGCCCGTGCCCGAGCTCGTAGCGCTGCCCGTACAGCTCGGCCACCGTCCACTGTCGACTGACGACGAGGAGGAAGACGAGCCGCGATGCGCATGATAATCGTGAACCTGCCGGTGAAGGACCTGACGAAGTCCATGGAGTTCTTCACCGAGCTGGGGTTCCGGTTCAACCCGGAGTTCTCCGACGACAAGGCCGCGTGCATGGTCGTCGACCAGAACATTTTCGTCATGCTGCTGGTGGAGGACCGCTTCCGGGACTTCGTCAACGGGGACATCGCCGACACCGCCACGATGACGGAGGTACTCACCGCCCTCTCCGCCGACAGCCGGGAGCAGGTCGACGAGACGATCGCCAAGGCCGTCGCGGCCGGCGGTCGGCAGTGGCGGCCGACCATGGAGGACGGTCCCATGTACGGCGGCAGCTTCCAGGATCCGGACGGCCACGTCTGGGAGCTCATCTACATGCAGCAATAACGCTTCACTCCGGCAGGGTCGGCGCGAGCAGGTTCGGTGAGTAGATGACGGCCGTGCCGGCGATCAGGTCGTGCAGGGCTCGGCGTTGGGCGTGGAAGAGGATGCCCAAGAAGCCAAGGCCGAGCAGGGCCACGCTCAGCGGAAACGCCAGGGTCCGGAGCACGGCCGCGAGCGGGGACGCTGGTGTCCCGTCGGTGCGCGTCACCTTGAGCCCGAGCAGGGCCATGCCGAGCGTTCGGCCGGTGAGCGCCCAGGATCCCGCGAAGTAGACGAACCACCAGGCCAGCGACGCCGCCGCCGCGAGGTCACGATCGCTCTGCAGGTCGAGTTCGTTGCCGGTGATCACCGTCACGAGGAACGCGGCCACCGCGCTGCCGCCCGCGAGGAGGGCGGACACCGCCACGAGATCGACGATGTACGCGACGAGGCGGCTCACGGCGCCGGCGTACGCACCAGCGGGCAGGTTCGCCGTCATCGGCGACCGATCAGCCGGTCCGCCCAGCGCGCGGTGAGCGCGTCGCCCCGCGCGGCGGTGATGCGGAGCGCGTCGAGCGCGTCCCCGGCGACGCCCGTTGCGGTGCTTGTCACCGTCGACGACAGATCCACCCTGGCGACGATTCCCTCGACATCGACGCGGCCGAGGACGGCGTCGAGGTCGACCCTGGCGAGCAGGGCGTCGATGTCGATCCTGCGGACCAGGGCGTCGATGTCGACCCTGCCGGCCAGCGCATCAAGGTCGATCCGGCCGACCAGGGCGTCAACGTCGACTCCCGCGAGCAGGGCATCGAGGTCGATCCGGCCGACCAGGGCCTCGATGTCGACCCTGGCGAATAGGGCATCGAGGTCGATCCTGGCAAGGAGCGCATCGAGGTCAAGCCCGGCGGCCAGCGCATCGACGTCCAGCCTTCTCACCAGGGCGTCGAGGTCCATCCTGGCGAGCAGGGCGTCGACGTCGATGCGGTTCACCACGCGGGCAACGTCGACCCGATCGATGAGCGCGTTGACGTCGACCCGGGCCAGCAGCGCGTTGATGTCGAGCGCGGACACGACAAGCGCAACGACGCGTTCGGCCACGCCCTGCGCCAGCCGTTCCGGCAGATCCGTCACCCGGACCATGGTCAGGTCCTACCGTGCGGGCCGCTGGGTCGTCGTCACCCCGCCCGGGTGAGCGGTCAATCCTCCGCCGCTGTGCGCTCAGCGAGATATGCCTTCGCCAGGCGTTTCGGCGCGCGGCTGAGCCAGGCCTCGGTGATGACCTCGGTCAGCTCCGCCATGGTCAGGCGGTCGAGATGGCGCAGCCGGAGGAGCACGGCCGGGTAGCCGTTGAAGTGGTCGGTCGTGAAGAACGCGCCGGACAGGTCGGCGAGCAGCGCCTCCTTCACGCCCAGATCGGCAACCCAGATCGCCAGGACGTCGTCGTAACGCTCGCCGGTGTCCGGGTCGACGGCGTCCTTGCGCGGCCCGCGGTGCACGAGGAAGAGCTTGCCGCCCACGCGGTACGCCGGCCGGTCACCCTCCTCGACGTCGACGCCCGGCAGCGACCGCGCCAGCCGGTCGACATCGTCGAACGTCGGCACGCTTGCACCGTACCCTCGCGCTCGTAGCGCAGGGCGGTCGATGGCCCG
>JBKOXW010000008.1:0-34142 GCA_046744115.1 Actinomycetota bacterium
GAGGCGGGCGGCTGGGAGGGCCTCGGCGAGGGCCATGGCCACCTGCGGGCGCGTCGCGTCGTGGTGCGCAGCGAGGGCCGCGGTGCGGCGGCCCGGCCACGCCGGGTGCGGCTGTGGCTGCCCGCTCCCGGCGGCGGCATCGCCCCCGACCCGGTCTCCCCGCTCCTCCCGGCGGTGCGGGCGTCCGCGCCGCTGGCGCCGGTGGTCCCGATGGTGGCGGCGGGCTGAGCGGTGGCCGCCGTGCGGACGATCGTGGTCTGGTGCCCGGACTGGCCGGTGGTGAGCGCGGCCGCGGCGGCCGGGGTGTCGCCGGAGGCGCCGGTGGCGGTCGTCTTTGCCAACCGGGTGGTGGCCTGCTCCGCGGCGGCCCGGGCCGAGGGGGTGCGCCGCGAGCTGCGCCGGCGGGAGGCCCAGGGCCGCTGCCCCGACCTGGTCGTGCTGCCACACGACCCGGCCCGGGACGCGCGCGCGTTCGAGCCGGTGGTCGCCGCGGTCGAGGAGCTGGCACCCGGGGTGGAGGTGAGCCGGCCGGGGGTGTGCGCGGTGGCGGCGCGCGGCCCGGCGCGGTATTTCGGCGGCGACCGGGCGGTGGTCGCCCGCCTCACCGAGCACCTAGGGCACGTCCTGGCCTCCGCCCGGGTGACCTGCCGGGTCGGGGTCGCGGACGGGCGGTTCGCCGCCGAGCTGGCGGCCCGGCGCGGGGAGATCGTCCCGCCCGGCGGGTCACCGGCGTTCCTGGCCGGGTTCAGCGTGCAGACCCTGGCGCAGCCGGAGCTGACCGACCTGCTCCGCCGGCTCGGGCTGCGCACGCTCGGTGCGTTCGCCGCGCTGCCCGCCCGGGACGTGCTCGCCCGGTTCGGTCCGGACGGGGCCCGCGCCCACCGGCTCGCCCGCGGGCTGGACGAGCGGCCGCTGGCGGCCCGGATCCCGGTGCCGGAGATCGCCGTGCACACCGAGTTCGACCCGCCGGTGGAGCGGGTGGACACCGCCGCCTTCGCCGCGAAGGCGCTCGCCGAGCAGCTGCACGAGCTGCTCGCCCGGCGCGCGCTGGCCTGCACCCGGCTGGCCATCGAGGCGCATACCGAGCACGGCGAGCAGCTGACCAGGCTGTGGCGGCACGAGTCGGCGCTCACCCCCGCGGCCATCGCCGACCGGGCCCGCTGGCAGCTCGACGGCTGGCTGACCGGCGGCGCGACGGGAGCGGGGGGCGAGCGGCCGACGGCGGGGATCACGCTGCTCCGGCTGGCGCCCGACGAGGTGATCCGGCATGGCGGGTTGCAGCTGGGCCTGTGGGGCGGGCTGGGCGACGAGGGCGAGCGGGCGAGCCGGGCGCTGGCCCGGGTGCAGGGGCTGCTCGGCCCGGACGCGGTGCTGACCGCCGTGCTCGGCGGTGGCCGCGATCCGGCCGAGCGGGTGCGGCTGGTGCCTTGGGGGGACGAGCGGGCGCCGGGCGGGCCGGCCGAGCCACCCTGGCCGGGTCGGGTGCCCGAGCCCGCGCCGGCCACCGTGTTGCCGGAGCCGGTGCCCGCCGAGGTGGTCGACGCCACCGGCGCCGCGGTCGGGGTCACCGACCGGTTCGCGGTGACCGCGGCGCCGGCCCGGCTCTCGGCGGCCGGGCGACCGCCCACCCCGCTGGTGGCCTGGGCCGGGCCGTGGCCGGCCGACGAGCGGTGGTGGGACCGGGAGGCGGCCCGGCGGCGGTCCCGGTTCCAGCTGCTGGCCGCCGACGGGACGGCCTGGCTGGTCGCCCTGGAGGGCGACCGCTGGTGGGTCGAGGCCGCCTATGACTAGAGACCGGCCGACGACGGGCAGGGCTGGCTGATGAGCAGGGCCCGCTGATGGGCTGGAACAACCCACCGATCCCGTGGTCGGAGCTGGAGCGCGCGCTGTCCGGCCGGCGTCCGGACGGGCCACCCCCGCCCGGCGACGGCGGCGACAGCCCGGCCTGGTCCCGCAAGCGCCCGGCGTACCAGCCACCTGACGGGCCGCTGCCGGCGCCGGACGGCCCGCGGGTGCCGTACGCGGAGCTGCACTGCCACTCCAACTTCAGCTTCCTGGACGGGGCCAGCCACCCCGAGGAGCTGGCCGAGGAGGCCGCCCGGCTCGGCCTGGACGCGCTGGCGCTCACCGACCACGACGGGGTGTACGGGGTGGTGCGGTTCGCCGAGGCGGCCAAGGTGTACGGGGTCAGGACCATCTTCGGCGCGGAGCTCAGCCTCGGCCTGCGCGCCCCGCAGAACGGGATGGCCGACCCGGAGGGCGCGCACCTGCTGGTGCTGGCCCGCGACCCGGAGGGGTACGCCCGGCTGTGCCGCCAGATCGGCACGGCCCAGCTGGCCGGGAAGGAGAAGGGCCGGCCGGTCTACGACCTCGACGCGCTCGCCTCCGCGCACGGTGGCCACTGGCTGGTGCTCACCGGCTGTCGCAAGGGGACGGTGCCGGCGGCGCTGCGGGCCGGCGGGCCGGACGCCGCGGCCCGCGCGCTGGACGAGCTGGTCGACCGGTTCGGCCCCGGCAACGTGGTGGTCGAGCTGTGGCAGCACGGCGACCCGCTCGACGACGCACGCAACGACGCGCTGGCCGACCTGGCCGCCCGGCGCGGGCTGGATCTGGTCGCCACCACCAACGCCCACTTCGCCTCCCCCGCCCGCCGGCCGCTGGCCACCGCGCTGGCCGCCGTCCGGGCCCGGCGCAGCCTGGACGAGTTGGACGGCTGGCTGCCCGCGGCCGGCACCGCGCACCTGCGTTCCGGCGCCGAGATGGCAGCCCGGTTCGCCCGCTACCCGACCGCCGTCGCCAGGGCCGCCGAGCTCGGCGCCGCGTGCGCGTTCGACCTCACCCTGGTCGCGCCGGAGCTGCCGGACTGGGGTGTCCCAGATGGACACACCGAGATGAGCTGGCTGCGCGCGCTCACCCTGGACGGTGCCCGCGACCGGTACGGGCCCCCGGAGGCGGAGCGGGTGCCCGGCGCGTACGACCAGCTCGCCCACGAGTTGGACATGATCGAGCGGCTCGGCTTCCCCGGCTACTTCCTGATCGTGTACGAGATCGTCCGGTTCTGCCGGGGCAAGGGCATCCTCTGCCAGGGCCGCGGGTCGGCGGCCAACTCGGCGGTCTGCTACGCGCTGGGCATCACCAACGTCGACGCGGTGCAATTCCAGCTGCTGTTCGAGCGGTTCCTGGCGCCGGAGCGGGACGGGCCGCCGGACATCGACATCGACATCGAGTCCGGCCGGCGGGAGGAGGTGATCCAGCACGTCTACGACCAGTACGGGCGGGAGCGGGCCGCCCAGGTCGCCAACGTCATCACGTACCGGCCGCGCTCGGCGATCCGGGACGTGGCCAAGGCGCTCGGGTACGCCACCGGCCAGCAGGACGCGTGGTCGAAGCAGGTCGAGGCGTGGGGACCGATCACCGACACCGTCGACCACGACATCCCCCCGGACGTGGTGGCGCTGGCCGGCGAGCTGCAGCACTTCCCGCGCCACCTCGGCATCCACTCCGGCGGCATGGTGATCTGCGACCGCCCCGTGGTCGAGGTGTGCCCGGTGGAGTGGGCCCGGATGGCCGACCGCACCGTGCTGCAGTGGGACAAGGACGACTGCGCGGTCGTCGGACTGGTGAAGTTCGACCTGCTCGGCCTCGGCATGCTCTCGGCCCTGCACTACGCGCTCGACCTCATCGAGTCCCACCACGGGACGCGGATCGACCTGGCCACGCTGCCCCCGGACGACCACGAGATCTACGACATGCTCTGCGAGGCCGACTCGATCGGGGTGTTCCAGGTGGAGAGCCGGGCCCAGATGGCGACGCTGCCCCGGCTCAAGCCGCGCCGGTTCTACGACCTGGTCATCGAGGTGGCGCTGATCCGCCCCGGCCCGATCCAGGGCGGCTCCGTGCACCCGTACATCCGCCGCAAGCAAGGCCTGGAGCCGGTCAGCTACGCCCACCCGCTGCTGGAGCGGTCGCTGGCGAAGACGCTCGGTGTGCCGCTGTTCCAGGAGCAGCTCATGCAGATGGCGATGGACGCGGCCGGCTGCAGCGCCGACGAGGCCGACCTGCTGCGCCGGGCGATGGGGTCGAAGCGCTCGACGGAGAAGATGGCCGCCCTGCGCGACCGGCTGTACGCGGGGATGGCGCGCAACGGCATCACCGGCGAGGTGGCCGACGAGATCTACGAGAAGCTCGCCGCGTTCGCGAACTTCGGGTTCGCGGAGAGCCACTCGATCAGCTTCGCCTACCTCGTCTACGCCAGCGCCTACCTCAAGCGCTACTACCCGGCGGCGTTCTGCGCGGCCCTGCTCAACGCCCAGCCGATGGGGTTCTACTCGCCGCAGACCCTCGTCGCCGATGCCCGCCGGCACGGTGTCGTGGTGCACGGCCCGGACCTCAACGCCTCGGCCGACACCGCGACGCTGGCCCCGGACCCGGACAGCACGGGCGGGGTGGCGGTGCGGATGGGGTTGTCCACCGTCCGCACGATCAGCGAGGAGGTGGCCACGCGGATCGCGGCCGGCCGGCCGTACCGGAGCATGTCCGACCTGGTCCGCCGCGCCGACCTGAGCACCCGGCAGCTGGAGGCGCTGGCCACGGCCGGCGCGTTCGACTGCTTCGGGCTGTCCCGCCGGGAGGCGCTGTGGGCGGCCGGCGCGGTCGCCCAGGACCGGCCGGACCGGCTCGGCGGGCTCGTGGTCGGCGCGGACGCGCCGATGCTGCCGGGAATGTCCGACGTGGAGGAGGCGATGGCCGACGTGTGGGCGACGGGCGTGTCCCCGAGCAGCTACCCCACCCAGTTCGTGCGCGACCGGCTCGACGGGCTCGGCGTGCTGCCGGCCGCGAAGCTGTCCACAGTGGAGGACGGATCGCGGGTGCTGGTCGGCGGCGTGGTGACGCACCGGCAGCGGCCGGCGACCGCGAGCGGGATCACGTTCCTCAACCTGGAGGACGAGACCGGCCTGGTGAACGTGATCTGCTCGAAGGGGGTCTGGGCCCGGCACCGGCGGGTGGCCCGGGAGTCGGCGGCGCTGGTCGTCCGGGGCAGACTGGAACGCGTGGACGGGGTGACGAACGTGGTGGCCGACCGGATCGAGCGGCTGGCCATGTCGGTACGGCCGGCCTCGCGGGACTTCCGATGAGCGACAACCCGCTGCGCTGGCGGCTGGCCGACGACGACGGCGCCCAGGGTTCGCTGTTCTCCGCGGACGAGCTGCTCGCCCGCGAGCGCGGCACCGGCCGGCTGTCCGGGCTGGAGTTCCTGCACGTGCACGCGCGCCGGATCATCAACGAGGTGCCGGCGGCGTCCCGGATGCCGTTCCGCTTCACGATCAACGCCTACCGCGGCTGCTCGCACGCCTGCACGTACTGCTTCGCCCGCCCCACGCACGAGTACCTCGGGCTGGACATCGGCGAGGACTTCGACCGGCGGCTGGTCGTGAAGATCAACGCGGTGGAGCGGCTGCGCGCCGAGCTGCGGTCGCCGCGGTGGGGTGGCGAGCACATCGCGATGGGCACGAACACCGACCCGTACCAGCGGTGCGAGGGGAAGTACCGGCTCACCCGCGGGCTCGTGCAGGCGCTCGGCGAGGCGGGCAACCCGTTCTCCATCCTCACCAAGTCGCCGCTCGTGCTGCGCGACCTCGACCTGCTCCGCGCCGCCGCCGCGCGCACGTCGGTCAGCGTCAGCTTCTCGGTCGGCACGCTCGACGAGCGGGTCTGGCGGGCCACCGAGCCGGGCACGCCGCATCCGCGGCGCCGGGTCGACGCGGTGCGCCGGCTCGCCGAGGCGGGGATCCGGTCCGGGGTGCTCGTCGCGCCGGTGCTGCCCGGCCTGTCCGACCGCGACGACCAGCTCGAGGAGGTGGTCACCGCGTGCGTCGAGGCCGGCGCGGCGTCGGTGTCCACGATCTACCTGCACCTGCGCCCCGGCGTGCGGGAGCACTTCCTCGGCTGGCTGGCCGGTCACGACGCCGGGCTGGCCGCGGACTACGACCGGCGGTACCAGCGGTCGTACCTGCCTAAGGAGGAGCAGCAGGCGCTGGCCGAGCGGGTCCGCCGGATCGCCGAGCGGGCCGGTGCCGAGGTCGTATCGCCCGCCGAGCACCGGGCGGTCCAGTCCCGGGCGGGGTAACGGACGGGGTAGCGGACGGCTCAGCCGGCCTTGCGCGGCAGCTCGTCGAGCACCGCCTGACGCAGCGACGTGACGTCCACCCCGAGCCGGTCCAGCACCCGGCTCGCGCCGGTGCCGGACGTCCTGGTCAGCCCGAGCAGGATGTGCTCAGCGCCGATGTGACGGTCGCCGCGGGCCAGTGCCTCCCGCAACGCGAGCTCGAGCGTCCGCTTCGCCGGCTTGGAGAACGGTCGGTGCCCGCTGGGACCGCGCCGCCGCCGGCCGCGGCTCCGGTCAAGGCCGAGCGCCCGATCCAGCGCGCCCGGGCCGAACGTACGCTCGACCGCCCGGCGTACCTCGTCGAAGTCGATGCCGATCGCGGCCAGCGCGGCGGGATCCGGGCCGCCGTCGTCCGTCGCCCCGGCGGATGGGTCGGCGGCGATCGCCTCGCGGACGCCGTTCGCGGTCAGGCCGGACGCGCTCAGCGCGCGCCGCGCCGGTCCGGGGTCGGCCAGCAGCGCGAGCAGCAGGTGCTCGGTGCCGACCCGAGCGGCGCCAAGCCCCTCTGCCGCCTCGACCGCGCCGAGCACGACCTCCCGCGCCTCGGTGGTGAACCGCTCAAACATCGTCGTCCCTCCCGGCCCGCAGCCGCCGGCCGTACTTCTTGTGCACCGCCTGCCGGCTGACGCCCAGCGCCGCCGCGATCTCCTGCCAGGACCACCCATGCCGCCGGGCGTTGCCGACCTGCAGCTCCTCGAGCGACTCCAGCAGCAGCCGCAGCGATGCCACGGCAGCCAGGCCGACCCTCGGGTCGTTGCTGGACGCGGACCCGGCCAGCTGCGTCGCTGTCGTACTCATGGGTGTCAACATAGGTTGACGAGCGCGTTGTGTCAACCCAAGTTGACGCCGTTCCCTAGATCGACCGTGACGACGACATCGGCGCGGTCGCGGGTGGACCGGATGAGCGCGGCGTTGCGCTCGTCGGTGCCCAGCGCCCAGGCGGTGGCCGCCGCCTCGGTCCGGCCGTACGTCACGTGCCGACGGATCAGCCGGGCGATCCGCTCGGCGTCCGGCGCGTCGACGTACCACGCCTCGTCCAGCAGCGGCCGCACGCCCGCCCACGGCGGCTCCGGAACGAGCAGGTAGTTGCCCTCGGTGACGACCAGCGGCACGTCCCGCGGCACCGGGATCGCCCCCGCGACCGGCTCCTCGATCTCCCGCCGGAACGCCGGCGCGTAGACCACGTCATCGACCCGGTCGCGCAGCCGGCGCAGCAGCACCAGGTAGCCGGCCGCATCGAAGGTGTCCGGCGCGCCCTTGCGGTCGGCGCGGCCGAGCCGCTCCAGCTCGGCATTCGCCAGGTGGAAGCCGTCCATCGGGACGATCACCGCGTCGGGCGCCAGCGCTGCCGCCACGCGTCCGGCCACCGTGGACTTGCCCGCGCCGGGGGCTCCGGTGATGCCGAGGATCCGCCGCTGCCCAGGCCGACAGAGCCGGTGCACCCGGGACACCAGGGCGTCGAGCTGGCGCGGCCGGGCCGGGCCGGGGCGCGCGGGCATGAGCCCGATCGTGCCCGATGCCGCTATCTCGTCAACGTCCGTTCACCTGCGCGTTGCCTGATCGGGGCGCTGCCCTGGCTACGGTCGGCGCCGTCTTCACCCCCTGATGCGCAGGAGAAGCGGTGACCGAGACCCTCGAACCCGCGCAGCGGCGGCAGCTCCCGCTCGCCGTGCCTCACTCCGGCCCGCACACCGGCCGCAGCGCGATGACCTGCCAGTACAAGTGCGGCAGCGCCTGCGCGCACCCGGTGCCGAACGACAGCGACAACGAGTACTTCGGTGACATCGTCGCCGCCCAGGTCTCCCGCCGCGGGCTGCTGAAGGCGAGCGCCGTACCGCGGCCATCGGTGGTCTCGATCTGGCGGATCGCCGAGGGCTCCAAGCGCATCGGCGCCTGAGTTCCCCACCTGCCCCGCGAGTGGGCAGTTCGACCCGCGAGTGGGCGGCTATAACTCCTCACTGAACGTCGAACTGCCCACTCGCTGCGGGAAGGGCCCACTCAGCGCAGCGTCGTGTGGATCGTGCGGCCCTCGGCGACGATGCGGCTGACCGGGGTGCGCTCGGCGACCTCGGCGAGCCGCGCGCGCTGGTCGTCGTCGAGGTCGCCGTCCAGGTGCAGGAAACGCTCGATCCGGCCGTCCGGCGCGGGATCGTCGGCAGCGAACCGGGTGTCCACCCGGATGCCGGTCAACGCCCAGCCCTTCCGCTCTGCGTACATCCGGAGCGTGATCGCGGTGCACGCGGCGAGGGAGGCCAGCAGCATCCCGAGCGGCGTGGGACCGGCGTCCGCGCCTCCCTTCGACTCCGGCTCGTCGGCGGTGAGCTCGTGCCCTCCGGCACGCAGCGCGGCGGTGTAACCGGAGGGACCCAGCGTCGCGGTGGCCATGCGCCGAGCCTATGCAGCGGCTGGATCTGTCGGTGGCCTCGGGCATGATGGCGACCAGTCGAGCAACGCTACGTCGTCGTTCGGGAGGTGCGGGTCGCGATGTCGCCGCCGCGCGGGCGGGCCGGGGCCCCTGATGGCCGGGCGTCTGCCGGGCGGCCCTGCACGTTCTGCCGGGTCGTCGCCGGTGAGCTGCCGGCGGACACCGTGCACTCGGACGGGACCACGGTGGCGTTCCTCGACCACCGGCCGGTGTTTCCGGGCCACGTGCTGCTGGTGCCGCGGCTGCACGTCAGCACGCTCGCCGAGCTGCCACCGTCGCAGGTGGACCACTTCTTCCGGGTGGCGCAGCGGCTGGAGGCGGCGGTCGAGGAGGCGATGGGCTCGGACGGTTCGATAATCCTGATCAACAACCGGGTCAGCCAGTCGGTGCCGCACTTGCACCTGCACGTCATCCCGCGGCGGTTCAAGGACGGTCTGCGGTTCTGGCTCGGGCCGCGGCACCCGTACGGCTCGGCGGCCGAGGCCGAGCAGGCGGCCGCGCGAATCCGCGACGCGCTCGACCTCGCCGGCGTGCCCGACCCCGACGACCAGCCCTCGGTGGCGGGCCGGCCGTCGTCAGGCCGACCCCGGTACGGCGGGTGACGATGCCGTTCGGCGGGACGGAGCGCGACGGTGGCCGCAGGTAGGCCGGCGCGCGCTCGCGCTCGGCAGCCGTCCGCGGCGCGGCTGAGCTGGGCCGAGGTGCGCGCCTGGCGGGTCCGCCGGCACCACCTGGACGAGCGGCGGCCGGCGGCGGACCTGCTCGCCGTTTCCTCCGACATCGCCGGCCTGCACGCGCAGGTGATGTCCTCGGCCGAGCTGACCCTGAGGGCCCGGCTGGACGGCATGCCGGCCGACGCGGTGCAGCGCGCTCTCTGGCAGGACCGGACGCTCGTCAAGACCTGGGCGATGCGCGGCACGCTGCACCTGCTGCCGGCCGCGGAGTACCCGCTTTGGCAGGCGGCGCTGAGCACCCGGCGCGCGTACGAGAAGCCGGTCTGGCTGCGCGGCTTCGGGATCACCGCGGCCGAGCTCGAGACGCTGCTCGCGGCGGTCGGGCGGGCGCTCGACGGTCCGCCGCTGACCCGGGAGGAGCTGGCCGACGCGGTCGCCCGGATCACCGGATCGGCCGAGCAGGGTGAGCGCGTGCGGGGCAGCTGGGGCGCCTTCCTCAAGCCGGCGGCGTCGCTCGGGCTGCTCTGCTTCGGCCCCGGCGACGGCCAGCTCGTCCGCTTCACCCGCCCGGACCGGTGGCTCGGCGGGTGGCAGGCCGAGGACCCGCCGACCGCGCTCGCCTGGGCCACCCGCCGGTTCCTCAGCTCGGCCGGCCCGGTGACCCGGGAGGAACTCGCCCGCTGGTGGGGCGTGCAGCCGGCCGACGGCGGGCGGATGCTGCGGGCGCTCGGCGACGACGTGGTCTCGGTCGAGGTGGATGGGGTGGTGGCCTGGGCGCTCGCCGACGACGTCGCCGCCATCCGTGCCGCGCCGCCGGCCCGGACGGTGCGGCTGCTGCCCGCGTTCGACCAGTACGTGATCACCGCGACGAAGCAGGTCGAGTACCTCACGCCGGGGCCGTACGCCGAGCGGATCTACCGGGCGCAGGGCTGGATCTCGCCGGTGCTGCTGGTGGACGGGCGGATGGACGGCGTCTGGCGGCACGAGGTCAAGGGCGCGCGGGTGTCGGTGCGGATCGAGCCGTTCGGCACCGTGCCGGCCCGGGTGCGCCGGGCGGCCGCACAGGAGGCCGAGCGCCTCGCCTTCTACCTCGGCGGTGCGCTCGAGCTGACCTGGGACTGAGCCGACCGCTGCTCAGCCGTCGGTCAGCTCGACCGGCACCGCCATCACGTCGACCATCGCGCCGTTGCGCAGCACGGTGATCGGCAGCGGCACCCCGATCGCGTCGGCGAACAGCAACCGCTGGATGCCCTGCGCGTCCGAGACCGGCGACCGGCCGACGGACAGCACCAGGTCGCCGCCCTTCAGGCCGGCCCGGGCCGCCGGGCTGCCGGCGACCACCTCGACCAGCCGCAGCCCGCGCCGCTGCCCGGTGCGCTCGGCGACCTGCGCCGGCAGCGGCGCCGGAACGCTGACGACGCCGAGGTAGGCCCGGCGGACCCGGCCCTCGGCCAGCAGCGACGACACGATCCGGCGGGTGGTCGCGTTCACCGGTACGGCGAGGCCGAGGCCGATTCCGGCCACGGCGGTGTTGATGCCGACGACGCGGCCGCTGGCGTCGGCGAGGGCGCCGCCGGAGTTGCCCGGGTTCAGCGCGGCGTCGGTCTGGATCACGTCCTCGATCACCCGGCCGGCGCGGCCGATGCGGGTCGGCAGCGACCGGCCCAGCGCGCTCACGACCCCGGCGGTGACCGATCCGGCCAGGCCGAGCGGGCTGCCCACGGCGACGACGAGCTGGCCCACCACGAGCGCGTCCGCGTCTCCGAGCACGGCGGCCGGCGGGGTGGACCCGCGCGCCCGCACCACCGCCAGGTCGGACAGCGGATCCGCGCCGACCAGGTCGAACGACGTCTCGGAGCCGTCCGCGAAGCCCGCCGTGCCGCCGCCGGCCCGGCCGACGACGTGCGCGTTCGTCAGCAGGAACCCGTCGTCGGTGAACACGACCCCGGAGCCGGTGCCGGCCTGCACCGCTCCCCCGCGCCCGACCGCGCGCACCTGCAGGCTTGCCACGTGCGGCGTCACCGCCGCCGCCACCGAGCTCACCACCCGGGAGTACGCGTCCAGCGCCTCCTCGCCGGTCGGCGCCGACAATCCGGGAACCTCAGCCGTCACGTACGTCGCACCACCTTGCGCCCTGGTGTTCTTACACCGTTGCACAGTGTTCAATGTCCGACCGACGTGCAGCGTTCCCGGGCGGGTATTCCGCCGCCAGCGAACGGTTGGTGGAACCCGCTCGGGCCCGGCACCGTCCAACCGGACACGTCGAGGTCGAGGACGGAGGTCGGCGCGTGTTCGCCACATGGCATGTCCGGGGCGCATCCGCCGCCCGGCCGGTCCTGGCCGCGGTCGCCGTCCTGGCGCTCGCGGCGTCCGGCTGCGACTCCGCCGGCTCGTCGGCGGCCGAGCTGCGTCGGGACCCCGCATCGTCCTCAGCCGTACCGTCGCCTCGTACGGACACCTCGACGCCGCCGACAGCGTCGCCACGACCGTCCGGCGCCGGCAATCCCTCGGCATCGCTGCTGCCCGCCCCGCCGGGGACGAAGCTGCCCATGCCGCCGCTGCCAACGGGTGGTGCGTTCCACACGGTCGGTCCGGAGGACGCCGGCCGGACGGTGTCGCTGAAGGTCGGCGACCGGCTGGACGTCGTGCTGCCGGGGGCGCGCCTCGGCCCGCGCTGGGTACTGCAGTCGTACCCGCGGACCGTGCTCCGCGCCGATATCGGCGCGTCGACGTTCGGCCTGTTCCGGTTCGTGGCGGCGGCCCGAGGCGGCGGACCGGTCATCTTCGCGCGGTTCGGCTGCGATCCCCGGTACGAGCGGCCGTGCATCGAGCGGCCGCCGCCGATCGACCCCGACCAGCGGTCCGCGGACGAGACGTTCACGATCCGCGTTCAGGTCGGCTGACCCGAAGCCTCCGCCTCCCGCCGCGTCGGCAGGCGAGCCGACCGATCCCGGCACTCCGTCGCCGCTATGGTCGGTGACTGTGAGCGAGAAGGCATCCGATCGGCTGGTCTGGGTCGACTGCGAGATGACGGGGCTCGACCTGCAGCGGGACGCGCTGATCGAGATCGCCGTTCTCGTCACCGACTCGGAGCTGAACGTCCTCGGCGAGGGCGTAGACGTGGTGCTGAGCGCGCCGGAGGAGACGCTGACCGGCATGGCCCCGGTGGTCGCGGACATGCATGCCGCGTCGGGGCTGACCGACCTGGTGCGCGCCTCGACGGTGTCGGTGGGCGAGGCCGAGCAGATGGTCCTCGACTACATCCGGGCGCACGTGACCGACGCGGGCAGCGTTCCGCTGTGCGGGAACTCGATCGCCACCGATCGCGCGTTCATCGCCCGGGACATGCCGGAGCTGGACAAGTTCCTGCACTACCGGATGGTCGACGTGTCCTCGATCAAGGAGCTGTGCCGGCGCTGGTATCCCCGTGTGTACTTCGCCCAGCCGCAGAAGGGGCTGGCGCACCGGGCGCTCGCCGACATCCGGGAGAGCATCCGCGAGCTGCGCTACTACCGGCGCACGGTCTTCGTCGCCCCGCCCGGCCCGTCCAGCGAGCAGGCGCAGGTCGCCGCCGGAGAGGTGCTCGCCGCCGAGACGGCCGGCGCGGCGACGTCCCCGCCAGCGCCGGCGTCCTCACCGACCCCCTCACTGCCGCACGAGGCCTGAACGCGGCGGCGGCTGGCCGGGTCATTCGATATCATCGACCGCGCTGCTCCGTCGATGCTGCTGGTCGCCGGTGCGGTCATGGTGGGTGTAGCTCAGTTGGCAGAGCACCGGGTTGTGGTCCCGGGTGTCGTGGGTTCAAGTCCCATCACTCACCCCGAGATGCGAGGGCCGGTCCGCTGTCGGGCCGGCCTTCCGCGTTCCCGCTACGGTTCGGTCATGGCCTCGACCGGCCCTTCCCGCGAGCCCGCCGCGGACGCCAGCCCGCCGCCCACCCGCCGAGCGGCCATCGCCGCGCGCCTGGCGAGGGCGAACACCTCCGGCCTGCTGTTCGGGGCCGTGGTGTCCGGGTCCGCCCTGGCGGTGTCCAGCGGGCACGCGGCGTCCGCCAGCGAGGTGGCCGTGGCGGTCGGCGTCGTGCTGACTGTGTACTGGCTCGCACACATGTACGTGCGGCTTCTCGTCGACCGGCTCGCCATGTCCAGCGCGCCACGCCGGCAGCGCGGCCTGGAGGCACTACGGCACGAGGCGGCCATCCTCGCCGGCGGCGTACCCGGCCTGGTGGCGTTCACGCTGGCATCCGTGCTCGGCGCGTCGGCGTCGGGCGCGGCGTACTTCGCGCTCTGGGCGACCGTCGGCTTCCTCGCCGGTGTCGGCTACCTGGCCGGTCACCGCGCGGGTGCGACCGGCTGGGCGCTGGCGGTCGAGACCGCCGGCGCGGGTCTGCTCGGCGTGGTCGCCGTCGCGATGCACGCCCTGCTGCACTGAACCCGGCGTAGTCGCCGGAGCTCAGCTGACCGGGCTCAGCTTCCGCTGACCCAGTCGTCCCACGAGATCCCCCAGTCCCAGATGTCGCCGGTCTTCGGGCCGAGCTTCTTGTTCGTGCCGACGACCTCGACGACGTCGCCGATCTGCGAGTAGTTGAAGAACCACGCCGCCCGCGCGGGCGAGAGGTTGATGCAGCCGTGCGAGACGTTCCGCCGGCCCTGGTCGGCGACCGACCACGGCGCCGAATGCACGAACTCCCCGCTGTTGGAGATCCGGGTGGCGTACTCGACCTTCGTCCGGTAGCCGCCGGCGTCCAGCGCCAGCCCGTACGTCGTCGAGTCCATGACCTTGATGCGGTTCTTGTCGATGACGACGTGCGGGCCGTTGGTCGTGGGGAACTCCGCGCGGCCCATGCTGACCGGGAACGTCTTCACCAGCCTGCCGTTCGTGTAGACCTTCATCTGGTGGGTTCGCGCGTCGGCGACGCTGACGTGCGAGTCGCCGATCGAGAACTCGATGTGCCGGTCGGACTCGGCGCCTCCGTATACGCCGCCGCCGAGGTCCACCCCGTAGAGCTTCGTGTCGAGCGCCACTTTCGTGCCGGGCTCCCAATACTCCCGCGGGCGCCAGTGCACCTCGCTGTCGGAGAACCAGCGCCACGCCCCCTCGGTCGGCACCGAGGTCGTCACGGTCATCGCGTCCACCGCCGCCTTGCGGTCGGCGATCGGGGTGTCGAAGTAGACCCGGATCGGGAGGCCGACGCCGACCACCACGCCGCGCAGCGGCGCCACGGACGGGAACGCCTCCGCCCGCGGCCTGACCGTCCGGAACGTGCTGGTCGCGGTCGTCGCCTTGCCGTCGGCGTTGGTCGCGGTCGCGGTGACCTCGTACGCGGCGCCGAACGCGAGCCGGCCGGTCGAGGTCCACTTCGCCTTCGCCGCATCGAGCCGGCCCTCGACCGCCGTGCCTCCGGACGTGGCGACCCGGACATCGCTCAGCGTGCCGCCGGTGGCCGTGACGACCACCGGAGTCCTCGGCGCCACGTTCCGCGCGCCGGCCGCCGGCGCGATCGCCACCGCCGCCGATGCGACCTCGGCATCGCTGCCGGCCGCCGCGCCACCGGGCGGTCCGCCGTTCGATCCGCGGTCCCCGGAGCCGCCCGAGCAGGAGACGACAAGGCCGAGCGCCAGCACGAACAACGCCGACCACACCCCGTGGGACCTGCGCCGCGGCGCTGCCCTCATCTGCCCGCCCTCTCTCCTGGCGTCACGACGTCAACGGGACCATCATCGCAAACGGGTCCGCCGAAAGCCGCCGACCGGCCGCCGGCGCTCGGCTGGTACCCTCGTCGCTCGATGCGCGTTCCGCGCCGCTAGCTCAACTGGCAGAGCAGCTGACTCTTAATCAGCGGGTTCGGGGTTCGAGTCCCTGGCGGCGCACCCCCTCTGACCTGCACAAACACCGCCGCAGATGATCTTGCTTGTAGGAATGACAGCACACGCTGACAGCAACATCACTCCTCCTCTTCGTCCTCGCCCTCGCGGTCACCGTGGTCGGCGGCCTCAGCGAGCGCAAGCGCCCGTTCAGCCTGCTCCGCCTCAGTGGTGCGTCGGCCCGGATCCTCCGTCGCGTGGTAGTCCTAGACCGAACTTACGTGATCTTGTCCGCGTAGGTGGTCGTTGAGCTGGGCTTTCCTGCTGGTCGAGTGCGTGTTGGTGTCTACCGGTCGGCCAGGGTCAGGGGGATGGGGGTGTTGATCAGTTCGAAGACGCGGCGTTGGGTGGGTGTCGGGGTGGTGATCTTCTCGATGCGCTGGCCGGCGAGGTTGACGGTTTCTCGGTTGAGTGTGCGTAGGTGGGTGAGGAGGTTCTGGTAGCTGCGGACGGTCAGGCCGTCGGGGGTTTGCTTGCTGGCGTCTTTGGTTTTGGCGTGGGCTGAGCGTTGGGCGGGTGAGACCGGGTCGGCGCGGGCGGGGATGTGTTCGTCGGTGAAGGTGAGCGGGGCCAGCGCGTCGCGTAGGTGCCAGGTGATGTGGGCGGCGAGCATGCACCGGAACACGTGCGCGCGGACGCGGTCGGCCAGGTAGTGGAAGACCGGGCGGAGGTCCAGGTCGTCGGTTTTGATGGTCCGGAAGTCCCGTTCGACGTGGGCGAGGTTCTTGTAGGTGGTGACGACCCCGGGGGTGTCGAGGGTGTCGGAGGGCAGGCTGGTGCGCAGGACGTAGATGCCGTCCAGGGCGGCTTCGGCGTCGATCGCCGGTTGGTCGCGGCGCCAGCGCAGGCTGGTGTCGGTGATCTCGAGGATGATGTGCTTGCCGACCTTGTGCCGGTTGATGATTTTGCCGACCTTGACGCCGATCCGGTCCGCCCCGGTCAGCCGTCCGCTGTGGACAGAGACGGCGATCTTGTCGAGGTCGGCTTCGGTGGCCCGCAGCAGGTCGGCGCGTTTGCGGGCGCGTTCGTCGGCCAGGGCGGGGTTGCGGCAGGCGATCAGCCGTTCGCCCGGGTAGTGCGGGTGGGTGATCTCGGCGAAGTTCTGGGTGTCGAACAGCGACATCTGCAGCGGCCCGTCCTCGGCGGCCAGCGCGGCGATGGCCGGAGCCCGCAGCGCGGTCACCCAGCCCATGCCGGGCAGGGCGCGCAGTTGGCTGATCCGGGTGGTGGTCAGCGAGCCGCGGTCGCCGACCAGGGTCAGCCGGTCGACGCCGAAGGTGTCCCGCACCGTGGCGACGGCGGCGGCGAACGCCTCGGAGTCTGAGGTGTTGCCGGCGAACACCCGGATCGCCACCGGCCGGCCCTCGGAGTCGGTGAGCAGCCCGTACTCGATCTGCGGTTTGCCGCGCTTGCCGTCCCGGGAGTAGCCGAACGCGGCCAGCTCGCAGCAGCGGCCCTCCAGCCAGGAGGAGGACAGGTCGAACAGCGCCGTGCCGGCCGGGCGCAGGTGGCGTGCCGCCAGCGCCGTCTCGATCCGGTCCTGCCGGCCGGCCAGCCAGTCCGTCGCCGCGTACACCTCGTCGGTGCTGGCCCCGGCGACGGCCAGGTCCACCGCGACGGTGGTGTCCTCCCACCAGGACAGCGTGGACAGTTTCGAGGCCGGCCGGACCACCCTGGACAGGATCAGCGCGTAGGCCAGGTCCCGCTGCCGGCAGTCTGGTCCCAGCAGCTGTTTGATCCCGAGCCTGCTGGCCATCGCGTGCGCGGCGGCCACGTCGCCGTGCGGCAGCGCCCGTTCGATGGCGAAGGCGGTGTCGGCCTCGACCAGCGTCCTGCCGGCCAGCACCTTGCGGACCGCCTCGATCGCCGCCTCTGGCAGGTCGGACAGGTTGGCCAGGGTTTCCTTCTGCGAGCGGCCCCGCCCGTCCCGGTACGAGCGGCGCAGCAGGTGCCGCCGGTACTCCCGCACCGACCCGTCCGCCGCAGTGTAGTGCCTACGTGACGTGTCCACATGCATGGCACCAGTCGCGCGACTCACGGGATGATTCAACCACAGCGCCGGCTGCCCCACCAGCTCAGTTAGTGTCCACACCTGGGATCGTTATCCGAACGAAATCCCAGCTCAGCAGGCCGAACCGCCAGATGATCTACGCAAGCTCGGCCTAGAAAGCGCGGTACCGATGCTGGCCGTCGCCGTGGTCGCGATCGGCACGGGCTTCCTCGCCGCCCAGCTGTTCCTCAAGGCGCAGGATGAACATCGGATGAACTGGCGGCGGCTGCCCGGGCGCGCCAGCTATTCGAGGAAGACGAAACACGCCGGTCACCCGGGCGCCGCGTTGATCAAGCAGTGCCGGATGGGTCCTGGCTCAGGCGCCGGGTCACCAGTGACGCGGCGGCCAGGCTGCTCGTCGTGTTGCCGGTTACTGCGCTCAAGAACTCCTCCCGGCCGAGGGCGAGCGTGTCCAGCTGCTCTGCGGCGGTGATCGTAGCGGTACGGGGAACGTCGCGAAGCAGCGCGATCTCACCGAAGCAGTCGCTCGGCCCGAGCGGCGGCCGCGGCGTGCCTCGTACCGTCACCGACGCTGATCCACTCGCGATGACGTGGAACTCCTCGCCCGGGTCGCCCTCTCTCATGACGACAGTGCCGGGAGCGAACTGGTGCGGGCGGAGCTCGGTGGTGAGCAGCTCGGTGACGGCCAGCGGAAGCGGTGCGAACATCGGGAGGCCTCGCAACAGTTCGACCTCCTTGCCCGGCAGCGGCATCGTGCGATCGATGAGGATGAAGCGCCAGGCATACGCCAGCGCCAGCCCTCCCAAGCCGAGCCCGAGCAGCGCGAGAGTGCCGTGCATGCCGAATGCGTCGAGCAGCGGCGGGGCGGCGACCGACCCCGCCCCGACACCGCCGAGCGCGGCAAGCTCGCTCACCCCCAGTACCCTCGCCATCACCCGTGGGCTCAACAGCCGGGCCAGCAGCGTATAGAGGCCGACGTCCTCGACGGCGTTGCCGATCCCGATCACGATGAAGGCCAGGTAGGCGACCGCTGGTTGCATCGCGACGGACAGCACGACGAGGGGCATGCTCCACAACAACAGGCCGGCGATGAAGCTCCGGCCCAACCTGGTCGCATGGACGACGGTCGCGGCGACGGCTCCACCGGCCAGCCCGCCCACGCCGAGCGCGGCGTTGAGCCAGCCGACGGCCGGTTCGCCGAGGACCAGCACGTCGACCGCCAGGACCGCGGTCAGGACGGTCAGAGCGCCGCGGACGAACGGCTGCGCAAACATCAGGATCGCGACGCCGCCGGGCGGAGCGAGCCGGACGAACGCTTTGACACCAGCCGCCATATCGCGCAGCACGCGGGTGGACCCGGGACCGGGACGGTGGCTCTGTATGGTCAGCCGGCGCAGCGACAGCAGGGCGAATCCAAAGAAGGCAGCCGCGAGTGCGATCGAGGCCGGCGGCTCGGCCAGGACCAGCAGCACGCCAGCCAACACCGGTCCGATGAGCGCGCCGGTGCTCTCCATCATCGAGGCGACGACATTGGAGGCGGCGAGCTCGGTCGGCGTCCGGACGAGCCAGGGCAATGTCGCGGCCTGCAGCGGCCGGTAGGCACCGGCCAGCCCGGAGCTGCCCGCCGCCAGAACGACGACGCCGATTGCAGGTCCATCAACAGCGGCAGTGAGCGCCGCGAGCGCGAGCAGGACGGCCTTGAGAGCGGTCGAGCCCCGCAGCAAGACCTCGCGACGTACCCGATCGGCGATGCCTGCGAGAGCCAGCGCGACACTGCCACCAGCGAGCATCCGCAAGAGCCCGTACACCGCAACGAGCGGGGCCCCGCCCTCTCCGTACGCGAACACCACGAGCGCCACCGTGCTCGCGAACTCGCCCACGACGGAGAGCCCCCAGCCCAGCTCGATCCGCCGAACGTCCGGCGACCGAAGGGCCTCCCTGAAGGCCGCTCGGCGACCGGCGTGCCATCGGAGCTGGGTTTCTGCCATTCGGCTATCCGCTCTTCAGCGGCGTCTCCGGGCTGGTCCGCACCTCGGCTGCCGAGGCGACGTCGAGCATCGGCGCCGATACGATGTCACCCTTGGCGCGGTATGCGGATACTGCCGCCGACGTCTCGGCCGCGGCGCCGCGCGAGTTGCCGGTCGCGGCCAGCACAGCGGCGAGCCCCGCGTGGGCATATCCCAGAAGCTCGAGATCGTCGGTGTTCTCGGCCAGCGCCAACGCCGCCCGCCCCAGTTCCTCCGCACCCGTGGTGTCGCCGACAGCGAGTCGGCACGGCAGCCGGGTGCCGCGCCAGGCGATCTGCGAGGCCAAATCGCCGGCAGCTGCCGTTTGCTCAGACTCCACCGTGAGACCCTCTGCCTCGGCGTAGCGACCTTCGGCAACTAGAACGCGGGCCAGATAGGCCGCCACCGTGGACAGTGCCGCGCGCTCACCCATCTCGCGCAGGGTCTGATAGCCCCAGCGCAGCTCCGCCTCCGCGGCCTGCAGGTCGCGAAGATAGAACAGCGCCATCCCGGAAAGCACCGTCCAATGGGCACGACTGAAGGTCAGGCCGAGCTCCTCATGGCCTTCCCGGCTGCGCTCCAGGTACATACGGGCGTCTGCCTCGGCACCTGCCATCGCGGACAGGTAGGCCAGGACGGTGCAGACGGCCGCCTCCACCCGCCGCGAGCCCCGCATCCGGTCGAGTAGCTCATGGCAGCGCGCCACCGCTTCGTCGGCCGGTGTGGGTCCGAGCGCCAGGCACGAGGCGAGCCAGACCGTGATAGCCGACTCTTCCCTGACCTCACCCGCATGATGCGCGTGGCGGAGAGCGCGATCCAGTGCCTCGGTCGTCCGTCCGTAGGCGCAGGCCATCCAGTCCAGCTCCGCACGCAGCCGCCAGACCCGGGCCAGGCCAATGTCATTCGCAGCTTCGCTGAAAGCGTGGTAGGCATCATCGGTTGCCTTCCTGACCGCCTCGAATGCCCGCTCTGGCTGGGTCTGCAACCGGATGAAGTGCCCGTCCAGTGCGACAAGATCCGCCAGCACGTGATCCTTTGCTAGGCGCGCGGATTCGTTCGCCTGATTCAACGCCCGTTCGGCGTCATCGAGCCGGCCACGTGCGACTAGTGCCGTCGCGAGGTCCCGCAAGAGTGCCGGACGCTCCGGATCCACGGGCGGCAGCATGGCGACGGCGCGTTCGAGTAGGTTCGCCGCAGCGGACATGTCGTCGCGAGCAAGCGACCGGCGACCCGCGGCGGACAGCCACTGACCGGCGCGGGCACCGAGCACACTGTCACGGCCGTCGAGCCTGCCCAGCTCGCGCAGGTGCCGAACCGCCTGCTCGAGGTGGTAACCGATGATCTCCTCATACTCGGTCGATCGTGCTCGGGCCCGCGCCTCGAGCCAGTCCGCGAAGCGTTCGTGCAGGTCGACCCGGATCTCCTTGGGGACGCTGGCGTACGCCGCATCACGGGTGAGCAGGTGGAAGAAGCGGTAAGTGTCCGATCCGCCGAAGCCCGGACCCACACGCTGGACCAGCTGCTTGCTGACCAGCGACCCCAGATCATCCGCCAGATGTGGAAGGATGCCGCCGCCCGACAGATGCTCGAGTGCCTCCCGGTAGAACTCACGACCCATCACGGCGGCCCGCTGGATCAAGGCATGCTCGGAGGGGTCGAGCCGATCCAGCCGGCTGGAGAGGATCGCCGTGACGCTTGGCGGGATCACCAGGCCGGTCAGCTCGGCGGTAGTCACCCAACCGTCGCCGGTGCGTACGAGGATGCCGTCGTCGACGAGCATGCGGACGAGTTCCTCGACGAAGAGCGGGTTCCCGTCGGAGCCCGTAACAATTCGAGTCCGGAGAGGTTCAGGCAGGCGCATACCGTCGAGCAGACGGTTGAGCAGGGCGTCGACCTCGGTCGTCCCGAGCGGGTCGAGTGTCTGCCGCAGGGCGTCAGGGACGGCTTCGGACCACCGGGGCGAGACCTCGTCGAGCTCCGGCCTCGCCGTACACACGATGAGCAAGGGCACGTCCGACGTCAGGGTCGCGACATGCTCGATCAACTCGAGCAGAGCGGGCTCGGCCCAGTGGATGTCATCGATCACCACAACGAGTGGACCGCGGGTCAGGGCGGTGGTCTCGAGCAGGCGGCGTACCGCCCACGCGATCTCGGTGGTCTCCGCCGTGGCCGTTGAAAGGCCGACGGCCCCCGCGACGACCTCGGCGACATGGCCGGCGTCAGCCTCGTGGCTGTGACTCCCAGTGGCCCCTGTGGCCTTCACGAGGGTCAGGATTCGGGACCGCGCGTGGTCGAGGTCGTCGATCGAGGCAAACCCGGCAAGATCCTGGACCAACTCCGTAATCGGCCAGTAAGTCACCCCTTCGCCATACGGCAGGCAGCGGCCACGGGTCACCCTTGCCCGCCCGCGAATGCGCTGAATGAACTCACGGACGAGGCGCGACTTTCCCAGCCCGGCGGGTGCAACGATCGATACCAGTCGGCACGCGGCCGGCAAGCATTGCTGGAACAGGTCGTCGAGTATCGCCAGCTCGTTCTCGCGGCCGACGATCGGTGCGTCCAGACGACGTTGGAGCCATGAACCGTCCGGAGTGACGTGGCGCAACCGCCAAGCGGTCAGCGGGACCGCCTTACCCTTCACGGCGATGGGTACGACCGGATCGGCGACAACCGCGTCCCGCACCAGACGGTAAGTGGCTTCGCCGAGCAAGATCTCACCCGCGGCCGCGTGCTGCTCCAGCCGGGCGGCCACGTTGACCGCATCGCCGGTCACGAGCCGCTGATCGGCGCGGGCCTCGCTTGTGACGACCTCGCCGGTGTTGACGCCGATACGCGCCGCGATGGTCACCCCCCACGCCGCTCCGACTTCCCCATTGAGGTCCTGCAAGGCGGCGGACATCTCCTGCGCCGCTCGGACGGCCCGCAACGCATCGTCTTCGTGCAGCTTCGGTACGCCGAAAACCGCCATCACCGCGTCGCCGATGAACTTCTCCACCGTCCCGCCGTGCCGCTCCACGGCTCGGCGCATCTCGTCGAAGTACAGCGACATCACCCGGCGTACGGTCTCCGGATCGAGCCGCTCCCCGAGTGCGGTTGACTCGACAACATCGCAGAACATGCAGGTGACGGTCTTACGCACCTCCTGAGGTGCAGCCCCAGCCACGACCGATGCGAGGGGGAACGGAGCACCGCATTGCCTGCAGAAGCGAGCTGGCCGTGCCGTCTGCTCGTGGCAGCGGTCACAGCGGATCGCAGCCGCGGACTGAGCGTCAGGGCCAGAGGGTGACTGAGATGTCGTCATCCGTGGCGGTCACACCGTTCGTCGTGTCCGTGATCGTATTGTTGGTGAAGGTCGCTGAGAGGGCGACCAGCGTCTGTCCGGTCGGGCACGAGAAACCAGTCGGGAACACCGAACCGGTGTCGACGACGACACTGCCGGTGATCCGTCCGTTCTGGTCTGCGGCAAGCTCGGCGGTGGTCTGGAGCGGCGCCGTGATCGTGACCTTGTTTGAGGCTTTCGGGCGGTTGGCAGCGACGTTCACGCAACCGAAGGTGGCGGTCACCTCCGTCTCGAGGCGGTAAAGAACGTCCGGGCCGCCGATGCCGACTTCGGTCCAGGCGAACAACAGGTCAGGTAGCTCCGTGGCGGCACTGGCGGTCGACGTGGCGCCGAGACCCGAAGCGGTCGCCGAGCTGTCTGCCAGGCTTACGGAAGCACTCTTGAAGTGTGGGAAGTTCGCCTGGGCCGGAGAAGCTAAGCCGGCGACAACCGCCAGGGCGGCAGCCACCGCAAGGCTGAGTTGCCCGATCTTGAACCGGAGTCGGGTCGGTGTCTGATCGGTCATGTTCGCCCCTTCGGTCACCAGTTGCCCTCGAATGAGGCGGCCCGTGATCGCGCCTCGCCGCTGGCTGACCCACCATGGTTAACGTAGCGCGCCACGCCGGATCGTTACATGCATAAGGGCTGATCGCCTCGGCCGCGACCGACGGGCGATTCCGGCCAGTTTCGTCCTTGGCGGCCTCCGTGTCTGGGCGCAGGCGCCCGACCCGTGTTCGGCGCACTGGCTTGCGCGCCTCCGCCGTGTACCCCTCAACAGCGGACTGTCGCTGAAACGATCAGTTGTCCACGCCGGCGGCGACCGAGACGGCCGCCGTCATGACGTAGTCGACCAGCAAAGCCCCGGCCACGACGAGTCCGGCGCCGGAGCCGAGGTTGCGCTCTGATGCGATGAAGACATCCACGCGCTGAACTTGTCAAGCTGCGGTCTTCGCGGCGGTGTCTTCGGGGGTGGGGAAGGCGGTGCTTTCGCGGTAGGGCTGCCCGGTCTGTAGGCAGTGGTGCAGGATGCCGACGAGCCGGTTGAACAGGTTGCGCAGGTACACGGTGCTGGCAAGTGCGGTGCGCCGGAACGGCAAGCTCAAGCGTTCGGGCTGAGCGAGGAGAGATCAGTCGGCGTCGATGCTGTTCAGCAGGTCGAGCAGCTGGCTCGCGTTGCGCTGGGCGTAGTCGGAGTAGCAGCTCCCCCGGTGTCGTCGGGCGGGCCGGCCGACTCCTCGCGGAGGGCGTGCCACAGGTCGAGCCAGCCGAGTTCGACCATCAGCTGCTGCTCCGGGGTCAGGTAAGGGTCGGGCGGCCACGGCAGGTCCACGTCCATGGGTCCAGACTCCGTGGGGCCACCGATGGTGTCACCCGGTCGGCCCGGATCTGTGGATAACTGGCTGGCGCCGGGGGCAAGTTCGGCGCCAGCCCGCATGAGCGTTAGCCGCGCCGGCGTTGCGCCGGCCTGTACTGCGCCGGGCCGAACGCGCGGTCGGCGTTCAGGTTCGCCTCACGTACCACGTGGGTCAGGTCCGCCAGCGCCTGCGCGTCCTCGACGTTGATCAGCAGCCGGCCCATCCGCAGGCTGATGTACGGCCGGTCCCAGCCCTCGTTCCGGCCGTACACCCGCACCCCGACCGTCTGCGGCCCGACCAGCACCGCCTGCGCGATGATCTGGCAGTTCAGCTCCGACGGCTCCGCAAGCCGCCCCAACCGCCGCAACTGCCCACCATCTCCTGGATCAACCCACCCGACCAGCCAGAGGAGGCCGCTCAGTAATTGCCGCTCGACAGTGCCTCACTCAGGTTGACAGGTTCCGTCGCGCCCGCTCAGCAGCGCGTCGAGCTCCCCCAGCGCCTGACGCTGGGTGCCAAGCGATACGTGCCCGTAGACGTTCATGGTCATCTCCAGCGTGTTGTGCCCGACGATCTCCATGACCACGCGAGGGTGGATACCGAGCGCCAGGAGCAGCGAGACGCAGGTGTGTCGGAGGTCGTGAAGCCGCACGCTCCGGACGCCAGCCGCCTCGCACACCTCCTTGAACATCCGAGTGAAGTTCCGCGGCTCGATCGGGGTGCCCCGCGGAGTCGTGAAGACGAACCCGTTGTCCGGCCACTCCCGCCTGGCCGCCTGCCGCTCCTCGACCTGCCGAGCCTGATGCGCCGTGAGCGCGGCGACGACCATCGGCGGAAGCGGCACGGTCCGACGCGAGCCGCGGGTCTTCGGCGGCAGGATCGTCAGGGAACCGCCCGCGCGGTGGAGGCTGCCGCGGACCGTCAGCACTCCGTCCTCGAGGTTCAGGTCAGCCCACCGCAGCGCCAAGGCCTCGCTGCGACGCACGCCGAGCAGGAGCGTCACGACGTAGAGCGCCGACAGCCGATCGTCGGCCGCAGCCTTCAGGAGCGTCTGAGCCTCCTCGACACTGAGCGGCTCCCGGTCCGGCCGTTCGGGTCGGGCAACCTGAACGAGCTTCGCCACGTTCCGCGGCACCAGGTCCTCGCGCACCGCGTGTTCGAGCGCGACGCGCAGCGTCGCGTGGACGTACTGGACCACCCGCGTCCCGCCGCCGTCCTTGCGCAGCTCGTCGAGCATCAGCCGCACGTCCCGCGCGGTCAGCCGACCGAGCTTCTTCCGGCCGATACGCGGCTTGATATGCAGCCGGATGTTCGCGTCGTACGCCCGCAACGTGCTCGGCCTGACCCGTGGTGCGGCCACGGTCCGGACCCACTCGTCGAGGTAGTCCCCCACCGTCAACCCGGCGACCGGCACGGGCAGACCCTGGCTGACGTCCGACGCGATCTTGGTGAGCTGGTCATAGACCTCCTTCCGGCTCCGGCCGTACACGTACTTGCGGACTCGGCCCGCTGGTTTGGGCACGAAGTAGGCACCGCACCACCGGCCGTCCTTGCGCTGCCAGATGCTCCCTTCACCATTCGACCGCTTGCTCATGTCAGGCTCCCTTCGGCGAGGCGGCCGACCAGCTCGGTCAACGCCTCGCGAGGCACTCGACGCGAGCCGCCGAGCTTGACCGATCGCAGCTCGCCGGACCGCATCAGCTCGAACACCTTGCAGCGGCCGATGTGGAGGATCTCGGCGACCTCCTCGGCGGTGAACAACAGTCGTTCCATGGCACCATCCCTGTCTGTCTGTTGTGGACTCCTCATGCTGCTTCCTCGCGGGCCGTCTGCCGTCGCTCGCGGGCGCGTGCAGCGGCGGACAGCGCGAGCGCAGCGTCACCGCCGGTGAGGTAGCCGAGACCGGCGAACTTCCAGCGGCCGATGACGACCGTTGTCTCGTCCTGGTCCTCGTCGCCGAGGAGGCGGGCGCCGGCCGGATCGGTGTGTCGGCGGTAGTCGCGGCGCTCGGCCCGGATGGCGCCGAGGGTGGTCGAGTAGCGGCGGCTCTTGGTGGCGAAGTGGCCGCGGAAGCCGAGCATGTGTAGCCACCGCCGGACTGCGGCGTAGTCCTCGCGCTCGCCGAGCTGCCAGGCGGCGCGAATGATGCGGGCGACGTGGTCGGAGACGCCGAGAACCGGGATGGCCTCCGGGCTGATGCGGCGGTCGCCGACGCCGAAGTCCTCGGCGCTCTTGGTCGCGTACTTGGCGAGGTAGGCCGCGACGTGCTCGGGGGTCAGCTCGCCGGCCGGGCCGCCGCCGATGGGCTGAGCGTCGTTCTGCTCGCCGAAGCGCAGCACCAGCCCGCCGCAGGGTGCGTCCACGACCAGGCGGACGAGGGAGGCTGCCTCGCGTACGGCGTCTGCCAGCTCGTCAGCGGTGACCGGGATGTGAGGCGGGGCGAAGCTGTCACCGGGCGCGTCGAGGCGGATGAGCGCGTGGAAGTGGACCGCTCCCCGGCGCTGGTACTCGGCGACTTTGGCGAACGACACGCGGACGAGGCGTGCCAGCTCGACGGCACGCAGGCCGAGTCGCCTGGCGAGAACCCGGCGAAGGCTGATGGTGAAGCGGCGCCAGAGTTCGGGCGCGTGCCAATTGCACAGCACATGCCCGGCGTAGTCGTAGCAGTCGGTGCAGAGCGGCTCGCCGAGCACCGGGGCCGTCTCGCTGTGCACTGCCATGCACCACGCTGGCCGGCCATGCGGGCAGAGCCGACGACCGGCCCAGGGTCGGCAGCGGCCGCCCGTCTTGTGCCCACGCCGGTCCGCGCGAGTCGTGTGGACGGGGCCGAAGCCGGGCGCAGTGAGCGAGGCGAAGACGAGCGGGTGCGCCCGGATCGTCTCCGGGACGCCCTTCCGCCCGCCAGCGGCGCCGGCGTAGAGGAGCTGCCACATGTCGCCGGCGTACTCGTACGAGCAGGACGCGCAGACCGACGCCCGCCGGTTCCGGCACCGGACCAGCAGCACCCGATCCGGTTCGCCTCGCGTGTCGTAGGCAGGCTCGCTACGGCCTCGACGATGCCGGACCACCCGACCCCGCAGGCGCACCGGGCGAGCACAATGGCCGCACCGCGCGACCTGCTGCGCCCACCGGTCGAAGTCTGCCCGCGCCGCGCGAGCCAGCATCTCGGCTCGTGTGCGCTCGTCGATGACCAGCGCGGTCACGGCCACCCTCGAAGCACGATCGACCCACCGCAGCGCGGACAGGCCGCCGACCAGGCGGCGTGCCTGACTCGACGGCCGCGCCAGGAGCACATCCGGCAGCCAATCCGCACGCGGCGCGCGTCGGCGTCCCACTGCAACGTGAAGGTGAGCTGCACGATCCGTCCCGAGTGGACGGTGCCGATGGTCACGCCGCCCTGCCGCCCTGGCCGCAGCGGAGTTGAGCGGCCAGCTCGGCCAGCGCGAGCACCTGATCGTCGGACAGGTACGCGGACTTCATCCGTCGTGGGACGCCACCCTCGGCGATCAGCCAGCCCACGCCGCGCGCGGTCGGGTCGATGTCGGCGGCGGTGTAGCCCTCGCCGGCCCAGCCGTGCCCAAGGATCACGTCCGAGCTGCTGCTGGTCGAGCAGCGGAACGCCCAGCGGAAGCCGAACAGGTCGCGCAGCGAGGTCGGCACGATGTCCGCGGACGGCCGCTGGGTGGCGGCGACCACGATCATCCCGGCTGCCCGGCCGCGGGCGACCAGATCGCGGACCAGGGTGACGAACTCGCCCTGCTGCTTGCGATCGCCGACCGTCGCCGAGAAGTAGGCCAGCTCGTCGAAGACCACCAGCACCGGGGCCAGCCCGTCGCCGCGGGTGATCTTACGCCGGCCGGTGTCCAGGAGCAGCTCGTACCGGTCGTCCATCTCGGCCAGCAGCGCCCGCAAGGTGTCAATCGCCTGCCCGATGGACGGGCCAACGAACCGCTCCGCGCAGGCCCGCCACGCGCCCAGCTCGACCCGCTTTCCGTCCACCAGGACGATCCGGCAGTCGGCCGACAGCGCCGCGTGCGCGACGATCAGGTTCAACGCCACCGACTTGCCCGCGCCGGGCTCGCCGCCGATCAGCAGATGCCGCTCGGCCAGCTCGACGGTCACCGGCCGGCCGGTCTCGTCCACGCCCAGGTGGACCGGCTGCCAGATCGACAGGTCAGACATCGACGACCTCCCGGCGCACGGCGAACTCGGCCAGCGGCGATGTGACGACCCGGGTCGCGGTCAGCGGATCGCGGCGGATCACCTCGACCGTGACCAGCGCACCGAGCCGCGGGCTCCGGATCACCCGCACGTCCCGCGCCACACAGGCGGCCCGGAGCCGGTCAGTCTCATCGGCAATGTCCTCCGCCGAGATACCGACCCGGCACCACAGCCACACCCGCTCCCCGACCGGCGTCGGCGCCAACCACAACGTGATCGGCAGCCGGCCAGCTCGGGTGGCGAGCCTGACCTCGCGCAGCGCCGCGGACAGCCGCCGCCGGGTCAGCCACAGCCCGAAAGTCGCCACGGTCGCCAGCCGCGAGCGCGGTACGGCCACGACAGCAATCGCCAGCACGACGGCCAGGACGAGGGTTACGGGTGCACCAAGGACAGCGGACGTGTGCGACCACGTCCACCACACCAGCGCGGCAGTGATGATCTCGGGCAGGTTCCGCCAGACGAACACGCCCAGCCGGCCGAGCATCGAACGCTGCTCGTACGGTGCCGGCCTCAGCTCACGCACCAGCGCGCGAAACTCCGACCGGCTCACCGCCACCACCCCCGCCGCACCGGCGCAGCAGTCACAACGGTCCGGGCCGGCACCGGGGCCGACCGACGCAGCGCCGCCCGCAGCCGGTCACGTGGCGTCTCTCGCACGATGGTCCAGCCCGCTGCCTGCATCTGCGCCAGCTCACGCGCCCGCACTCTGCTCACATAGCTCACGGCCAGTCCTCCACTCAGCTCGATCAATCGGGGTCCGGCCGGCCGCCCATTGCCGGTGACAACCGGCCGGACCCGTGCTCAGCTCGCTGCCAGGGCGCGGTACCTGCGATGCGCCTGGTCGGTCTCGTCGCGCAGCAGCTCGTACGCCGCGTACGCCTCCTGCCAGGCCTCGTACGCCGACCGCTCCGCCTCCGCGGCCCGCTGGCGCTCCGCCTCAGCCCGCTCCCACGCGTCCAGCGCCACATCCGGCGGCGCCATCTCGACCAGCTGCGTCATGACGCGCTCCCGGAGACCGCCGGCCTGGACGCCCGCGCCGGGGCATCGGCGGGTACGGCCGAGGCGGCGCGGAAGGCGACCCCGTTGCGCCCGTTCTGCTCCCACGGGATCGCCACGAGCCCGTCCACCCGGACCTGCTGACCCGGCACCACCGGAGGCGGACCGGGCACGGTGATCGACAGCACCTCACCGCCGGAGTCGTCGATCGCCATGAGCTGCACGACGTAGAGCAGCTCGCCGGTGGTCTGGTCCGCGCGCTGCCTGCCGGACTCCCGCTCGACCTTCGGTGCGGGCGCCCGCGACACGATGAACTGCTGCACCTGCGATGTGTCCACACGAAGCCGCATTGCTGCGCTCCCCTCTCGGTGTGCCGCGCCGTTCGGCGGGCACGTCGATCAGACCCGGAAAGCGCGCAGATGAGGCGGTCCGCGGACTAGTCCGCCGCTAGTCCGGTTGGTGGTCTGGACTGGCGGAATGGTCGGTCTGGCCGGCTACTCTCGGGCGACGACCGCGCACCGGAGGAGAGGCGCCGTGACGAGCGAGGAGCAGTTCCCGCGCCTACTGACCCAGGCACGCGAGGAGCGCGAGCTGACCCAGGCCGACGCCGCCGAGCAGCTCGCCAAGGTCGCCTGGCTGCACAAGCGGCAGCACGTCGGGGTGAACGCCGACATGGTGTCGAAGTGGGAGCGCGGCGTGAAGCGGCCGAGCAAGCTCTACCGCGAGCTGCTGTGCCTGCTCTACGGGCGGTCGCCCGGGCAGCTCGGCTTCGCGAAGCAGACGCCGGTGGTCCGTGTCGCCGAGCCGCAGGTAGGTCCGTCCACTGTAGAAGCTGCGCTGTTCGAGACCCTCCTCGGCACGACCCACATCCTCGACCAGCTCGGCCCGGACGGCGCCGTCGTGCAACCGAAGATGTACGAGAACTGGAAGGAAGACCTGATGAAGCGTCGCGCCCTGCTCAAGCTCGTCGGACTCACGTCCGCGGCGGGCGCGTTCCCTGGACTGGCGCCGGCCAGCCTACCGCGACGGCCGACCGCGGACCGGTCCACCGCCGACGCCCTCGACGGACTCGCCGACCGGTACCAGCGGCTCTACCACTCCGCCCCACCGGTCAGCCTCATGACGCCCGTGCTGGCGCACCTGGAGACGGTGTCCGACGTGATCCGCGAGACCAGCTCGCCGGCCGACCGCCGCCGGCTCTTCGGCAACCGCGCGCGGGTGGCCACGCTCGCCGGCCGGTTGTCCTTCTTCGACCTGCACGACCCGATGGCCGCCCGCGGGTACTACAACCTCGCGCTGGAGGCAGCGCGCGAGGCAGACGATCACCTGCAGGCCGCCGCGGCGCTCGGGCACGTCGCGTTCATCCCCGCCGCCGAGTCCAGCTACAGCGCCTCCCTCGACTACATCCGCGGCGCCGCCCACCACGTGTCCAAGTCGCCACACGGCCCCGTCTCATCCTGGTTGGCCGCCGTCGAGTCGGAGATGCAGACGAGCGCCGGCAACGAACACGGCGCGCTCTCCGCGATCGACCGCGCCCGCGACGCCCTGACCCGGAACGGCCTCACCGAGCCACTCCCCTGGTTCGACTACTACGACTCCACCAGGCTCGACGGCTTCGCCGGTTACGCGTTGCTTCGGTTCGGCCACCTCGACCAGGCCCACGCCACGCTCCATGGCGCGGCCGCGTCCCTGCCGGGCTCCGCGGTCAAGCAGCGCGCGGTGTTCCTCGCCGACCTCGCCACCGTCGCCCTCCGTCGTAACGAGCTGAACGAGGCCTGCGACCTCGCCGGCCAGGCCGCCGACCAGCTCATCAGCGCCGGATACGCCACCGGCGCCGACCGGCTACGCGAGTTCCGCGGCTCCGTCGAGCCGTGGAAGGATCACCCCGGCGTGAAGGTGCTCGACGAGCGCCTCGCCCTAATGCGCTGACCGACGACGCGACAGGGGTAACCGTGGCCGAGCCGACCGGACCGATCAGGGCGGTCTGGTTCGACGTGGGCGAGGTCCTCATCGACGAGACCCGCGAGTACGGCGCCTGGGCCGACTGGCTCGGCGTCCCCCGCCACACCTTCTCCGCCGTGTTCGGCGCCGTCATCGCCCGCGGCCAGGACTACCGCCAGGTCTTCCAGCACTTCCGCCCCGGCTTCGACCTGGAGGCCGAACGGCAGAAGCGCCTCGACGCCGGCCTCGGCGAGTACCTCAACGCCCACGACCTCTACCCCGACGCCCGCCCCTGCCTCGAAGCGCTCAAGGACGCCGGCTACTTCGTAGGCATCGCCGGCAACCAGACCGCCCGCGCAGGACACTTCCTCCGCGAGCTGAACCTCCCCGCCGACGTGATCGCCACCTCCGACGACTGGGGAGCCGCCAAGCCGTCGCCCCTCTTCTTCAAGAGGCTTGTCGAGATCTCCGGTCATCAGCCCCACGAGATCACCTACGTTGGCGATCGCCTCGACAACGACATCCAGCCGGCAATCGAGGTCGGCCTGTCAGCGATTTGGATGCGCCGTGGTCCATGGGCGTTCATCCACTCACCAGGCGAGGAGCGCATCGGCGCCCGGCACATCGACCACCTCGGCGAGATGGTGCGCACTCTCCGTGACTTGCCTCCCTAGCCTGCCTGGCTAACATGCGCCGCCCCGGCAGCAGCTAGCCCACTCCCTGGCCCTGGCGTCTACACTCACGACGATACTCGCCATTGGAGACCATGGGGGCAGTCGTGCGTGAGGACATAGCGCAGGCGATCAAGCAAAAGAACATGGCCGGTGCCATGCGGCTCATGCTCGAAGGTCGTCCTCCGCAGCCGAGGGTGGGGTTTCATCAGGAGAGCGAGCTCTGGGATTACAAGCGCGATTGTCCGAGGCGCGGAGCGGAGAATGCCAATGGCTGGGCTACGACAGCAGCCGACGTCCTAGCCTTCCACAACAATCGCGGTGGCCTGATATTCTTTGGATTCGACGATCGGAGCTTCGCCTTCCGCGGAGCCACGACGATACTAGATAGCAAGATGGTTAACGATCAGCTTCGTAGATATCTGCCTGATAATATCTATGTCGAGTACAGTCGTGAGTACATCCAGGACGACCAAACCTACCTGGGCGTACTGCTCGTTCCGCCCAGAGGCCCGGTGCCCGCACGTTTCCGAACTGGCGCTCCGTTAGTAGCCGGAAAGCGACTGTTCGAGAAGGCAGGCGCTGCCATCAGGAGGGGAGATAGTTCACACATTCTTGGCCCGGATGAGGCCGAGTCTTGGATCCGTTCACTCCGTGTGCCAGTGGTAGGCAATACCCACGCAGTCGATAAACCTCACTACCGGATCCTTTCACCGGACTACGAGGAGTTTATCGAGCGGCCGGATCTGGGACGGCTCATCGAGATGTCGCTGAGGGATCCTCGAACAGCCGTGACATCCCTTGTCGGACTAGGCGGGATGGGGAAGACTGCCCTGGCTACTTGGGCCACCCTCCGGGCGTACGATACGGAGCTATTCGAGTTCATCGTCAGTCTCACCGCCAAGGATCGAGAGCTTACCAGCACCGGCATTATCGGACTGGAGAAATACCTAACAAGCTATGAGCGTCTGCTAGACGAGATACTGGAGGTACTACAGTTCGCCGACTTGAAGCCACTCCCTATACACGAGAAAGAGGAGCAAGTAAGACTGCTAATTGGCAGCGGCCGAGGGCTCCTCTACGTCGACAACTTAGAGACCGTGGACGACGCGAGAGTTATCCAGTTTCTCGATGATCTGCCGGTTGGTACGAGAGCAATACTTACATCACGCAGATCTAGAGTGCGTGTCGCAGTTCGGCCGGTCGACATTCCCCAGATGACTGACGCTGAGATAGCGGCTTTCGTTACTATGCTCGCAAAGCAGCCCGCCTTCCGCCACGTGGCGGGCATTACGCCGGCCGAGGCAGCACGCGTCGGGTCGGCGTGGAACGGGATACCACTTGCGATTCGGTGGGCATTATCACGAAGCTCGTCGCCAGCTCAGGCTATCGCCGCCGCGGATGCCGCCACCGCGGTAGGGGCCCATGGTGAGGAGCTCCTCGAGTTTTCGTTCCGCCGAGTGTTCGAAAGCCTTGAGCCTGTGCAGCGACAGATCCTTCAAGTGCTCGCAATACTTCAGCAGCCAATTCCAATCGAGGCCGTTGCCGCGAGCACCGGCGGAGGAAGTCTCGAGGTCATCGACTCTCTCGACGACCTCGTCACTGACTCCCTAGTAATGCGCGAGTTTGATACCTTGCGCAATGACTATTCCTATACGCTGCTTCCGATCACACGTGCGTTCGTACGGCATGACATGCGTTCTCAGGTTGCGCTTGGCCGACGCATTACGAAGCAGCTGACCGAGTGGTTCGAGGCATACGACGTCAAGAGTACGGATGAGCGACTGGTAGTAAGGCAGCTTCGCCAGGGCGGGGTCGCCGACGACTCCGCATTACTGGATCTCGCAACAGCCGCCGAGCGGGACGGCAGACTAGAGACAGCTGAGAAGATATACAAGCAGGCCCTGTCGCGCACGCCGGGATCCTGGCGGGCGGCACGACAGTACGCTGAGTTTCTTCGTCACGCCCGCAAGGACCGCACAGGTGCGTTGCGGCTCTATACCCAGGCTGTGGCGAATGCACCTTCGCCAGGTGACAAGCGGGCATTGATCTACCGTGAATACGGAATCCTTCTTCGTGATTCGGGTGAGCCCGACCCCACCAATAAGGCTGCTGATGCGCTTCGTGAAGCAGTCGCAGAGACGCCCAACGACGACGTCGCAGTTGGAGCGCTAGCGCAGGTACTCGAGCGCAAGGGATCATCCAGGGAGATCATCGCGTTGTTGGAGCCGCACCGCACAAATGGAAGTCGCAAGTTCCGCAGCATTGCTGATCCGATTCTGCTACGCGCGTACGAGCGTACCAGCGAGATACTCAAGGCGGCCGAGCTAAAACGTAGAGTCGAAGAGCAGGACTCGTAGGTACCGTCAGCCGAAGCTTCACCTTCCCCTTTCAGCAGGTCTCGCAGTCTTCTACCTCAGACACACCTTCCCTCGTCTCAACCCACCGCGGGATGCGATCCGGCTGATGCCGGATTACTGCTTCCCACTGCCT
>JBKOXW010000175.1:0-6176 GCA_046744115.1 Actinomycetota bacterium
GGCGACCTCCATGCCCGCGTGGCCCGCGGCCTGGGCCGCGGCCGTGGAGACCGGGGTGACCACGCCCGGCCGGCCGAGCGTCGGCGGCGCGGACGGTGCCGGCGCGCGCTCCTCCTCCGGCCACAGCCCGAGCGCGGCGCAGATGGAGGGGAGCAGCACCGCCGCGGCCGCCGCGTACCCCTCGGCCGACGGGTGGAACCGGTCGGGGCTGAACAGCTCGGCCGGCCGCGCGGCGAACTCCGGTCCGAGGATGTCGCCGAGCGACACCGAGCGGCCGCCGGCCTCGACGACCGCGATCGTCTGCGCCGCGGCGAGCTGGCGGCTCCACACCCGCGCGATGTACCGCAACGGCTGCGCGATCGGTTCGATGGTGCCCAGGTCGGGGCAGGTGCCGACGACAACCTCGCAGCCCGCGCCGCGCAGTGCCGCCACGGCTTGGGACAGGTACCGGATCGACTCCGAGGGCCGGATTCGGCCGGTCACGTCGTTAGCGCCGATCATGACGACCGCGACGCCCGGCCGCTCCGCCAGCGCGCGGACCACCTGCTCGGGTAGGTCGAACGATTTCGCCCCGGACACTGCCACATTGACGAGCTCGACCGGCCGCTCGGCCACCTCGGCCAGCCCGGCGGCCAGCAGCGCGCCCGGCGTCTCGATCGCCTCGTGCACGCCCAGCCCGGCCGCGCTGGAGTCGCCCAACATGACCAACCGAAGCGGATCCCCGTCGCCGCTGCCCCAGATGCCGTCCGCGCTCGGCGGAAGCGCGTCCGGCACGCCGACCGTGCGCCGGGCCAGCCTCGCCTCGCCGGCCAGCAGCCCGGCGAGCAGCGCGCTGAGCAGGCCGAGCCCGCCGCCCCCGTACATGGCCACGGACGCGACCCGCCGGGCCCGGGACGCGCGCGTCACCGCTCTCGCCCGCGGAGGAAGGCCCGCACCGCCTCCCGCGCGCCGTCGCGGATCTCCGGGCCGTGGGTGAACCCGACCACCTCGTAGTCGAGCTCGCCCAGCCGGTCGCACGCCTTCCGGTTCAGCTCCGAGTCGGTGCAGAGCCAGCTCGGCGCATACCGGATCGCGCGGAGGTTGAGCACCGCATCGCCGGTGATCAGGACCCCTGTCGGCTCGTGCAGGAGCGAGACGTGGCCGGGCGTGTGCCCGGGGGTGTGGATCACCCGCAGCCCGCCGGCCACCGGCAGCAGGGCGCCGTCGATAAACTCCTCGGCAACGGTGACCTTGCCGATCCGCTGGCCGTGGCCGCGGCGTCTCGCGCGAGGCGCCCGCCCGTCGCGCAGGTACGGTGCCTCGCGCTCGTGACTGGCGATGTCGGCACCGGTCGCCTTGACCAGCCTGCGCAGGCCGCCCGCGTGGTCGACGTGCGCGTGGGTGAGCACGACGCGGCGCACCTCGGTGGGGGCCGCGCCGATCGCCGCGAGCCCGGCGAGGATCCGCCGGAGAGCCCACCGCATGCCGGCATCGACCAGGGTCACGTTGCCGTCGCCGTCCCGGAAGGCGAACGTGTTGATCATGCTGCGCGCCATGGTCGGGATCCGCCACACCCCGGGAGCCAGGGGCACCGCCGCGTCTCGGCCCACGATCACACCTCCCGCCGTGAGGCTAGGGCATGCCGCCGACGCGGGCACGAGCCGCGGTGCCCGTTCGGGGCGGGTCCGGCGCGCTCGAGGGCTAGCCTGACGGCCATGAAGTACGCCGAGTCCCTGGTCGACCTGGTCGGCGACACCCCGCTGGTGCGGCTGTCGTCGGTCACCGACGGCGCGGCGGCGCTGGTGCTGGCCAAGGTGGAGTACTTCAACCCCGGCGGCTCGGTCAAGGACCGTATCGCGCTGCGCATGATCGAGGCCGCCGAGCGGTCCGGGCAGCTCCGGCCCGGCGGCACGATCGTCGAACCGACGAGCGGCAACACCGGCGTCGGCCTGGCCATCGTGGCGCAGCAGCGCGGCTACCGGTGCGTGTTCGTCTGCCCGGACAAGGTGTCCACCGACAAGATCAGCGTGCTACGGGCGTACGGCGCCGAGGTCGTGGTCTGCCCGACCGCGGTCGCCCCGGAGCACCCGGACTCGTACTACAACGTCTCCGACCGGCTCACCGCCGAGATCCCCGACGCCTGGAAGCCGAACCAGTACGCGAACCCGAACAACCCGCTGTCGCACTACGAGACGACCGGACCGGAGATCTGGGCGCAGACCGACGGCCGGGTCACCCACTTCGTGGCGGGCATCGGCACCGGCGGCACCATCAGCGGGACCGGGCGGTACCTGAAGGAGGCGAGCGGCGGCCGGATGCGGATCATCGGCGCGGATCCCGAGGGCTCGGTCTACTCCGGCGGCACCGGGCGGCCGTACCTGGTCGAGGGCGTCGGCGAGGACTTCTGGCCGACCACGTACGACCCGGACATCTGCGACGAGATCATCGCGGTTAGCGACAAGGACTCGTTCGTCATGACCCGCCGGCTGGCCCGCGAGGAGGGGCTGCTCGTCGGCGGCTCGTGCGGGATGGCGGTAGCGGCCGCGGTCCGGGTGGCCCAGCGCGCCGGGCCCGACGACGTGCTCGTCGTACTGCTGCCCGACTCCGGTCGCGGCTACCTGTCGAAGATCTTCAATGACGACTGGATGGCCGACTACGGTTTCATCACCTCCGGCGGCGCCGACGTGCGGGTGGGCGACATCCTGGCCCGCAAGGGCGCCCGGATGCCGCAGCTGGTCCACGTGCACCCGACCGAGACCGTGCGGGAGGCGATCGACATCCTGCGCGAGTACTCGGTCTCCCAGATGCCGGTGGTCAAGCAGGAGCCGCCGGTCATGGCGGCCGAGATCATCGGCTCGATCGTCGAGCGCGACCTGCTCGACCTGCTCTTCTCCGGCCGGGCGCAGCTCGCCGACGCGCTGGAGCGGCACATGTCGCCGCCGCTGCCCGTGGTCGGCGCCGGCGAGCCGGTCGACGCGGCGATGCTCGCGCTGGAGAAGGCGGACGCCGTTGTCGTGTTGGACGACGGCAAGCCGCGGGGCGTGATCACGCGGCAGGATGTGCTCAGCTACCTTGCCGCGCGCTGACGCGCGCTGACGCTCGCTGAGGAGGCGGCCATGGGGTGGGACACCAACGAACTGGCCGAGCGGGTGGAGGGTCAGCGGGTCACCGGCTGGCTGCAGCGCAACGTCGAGAACGCGCCGGGCGAGGTCGCCCTTCGTTGGCGGGACGAGCGGCGCCGCGACGGCGACGGCTGGGCCGAGCTGACCTGGACCGAGGTCGCGGACCGGGCCGCTCGCCTCGCCACCGCGTTCGGCCGGCTCGGCCTCGGCGCCGGCGACCGGGCGCTGCTCTTCCTGCGCAACCGGCCCGAGTTCCACCTCGCCGACCTCGGTGCGCTGCTCCGCCGCGCCACCCCGGTGTCGATCTACAACTCCTCCGCCCCCGAGCAGGTCGGCTACCTCGCCGCGCACAGCGAGGCGCGCATCGCCGTGGTGGACGACATCGGGTTCCTGGAGCGGCTGCTCAAGGTGCGCGACGAGCTCCCGGACCTGCGCGCGATCGTGATCGTCGACGACCCGGACGGGCTCGCGCCGGCGGACGTGGTGCACCTCGAGGACCTGTACGGCGACGACCCGGCCGACATCGCCGCGGCGGCGGCCACGGCCGACCAGGCGGACCTGGTCACGGTGATCTACACGTCGGGGACGACCGGCGCGCCGAAGGGCGTGATGATCGACCATGCGAACGTGGCCTGGCAATGCGTCGGCTACTCGGAGCTGGTCGGCTCCGCGCCGCCGGGCCTGCGGTCGATCTCGTACCTGCCGATGGCGCACGTGGCCGAGCGGATGGTTACCCACTACGCCTGGCTCTGGCAGCGGTCCCAGGTCACCACGTGCCCGGACATGACCCAGCTCGGCACGTACCTCGCGCTGGTCCACCCGAACAATCTGTTCGGCCCGCCCCGGGTGTGGGAGAAGCTCCGCGCCGGCATCCAGGCCGCCGTCGCCGCGGCCGGCCCCGAGCGGGCCGCCGGCTTCGCCAAGGCGCTGGAGGTCGGCGGTCAGGTGGCCGAGCTGCGGGCGCGCGAGGAGCCGCTGCCCGCGCCGCTGCAGGCGGCCTGGGATCAGGTCGACGCGGCGGCGTTCGCCCCGCTCCGCGCGAAGGTCGGGCTGGACCAGCTGCATTACGCGTTCTCCGGCGCGGCGCCGCTGCCGCTGGAGGTCTTCCGCTTCTTCCGGTCCATTGGGCTGCCGTTCTCCGAGATCTACGGCATGTCGGAGAACACCGGCGGCATGACGTGGGACGTGCACCGGGTCCGCCCGGGCACGGTCGGGCGGGCTTATCCGGGCGCGGAAGTCCGGCTGCTGCCCGACGGCGAGGTGGTCTGCCGGGGCGGCATCGTCTCCCGCGGCTACCTCAAGGACGCCGAGCGGACGGCGGAGACCTTCGACGCGGACGGCTGGCTGCACACCGGCGACATCGGCCGGATGGACGACGACGGCTACCTGACCATCGTCGACCGGAAGAAGGAGCTGATCATCACCGCCGGCGGAAAGAACGTCTCCCCGGCCAACATCGAGGCGCAGCTGAAGTCGCTCCCGCTGGTCGGCCAGGCGTGCGTGGTCGGTGACGGCCGCCCGTTCCTGGTCGCCCTCCTCGTGCTCGACCCCGAGGTCGCGCCGGTGTGGGCGCGCTCGGCCGGCCTGACCGCCACCGCGCTGCCCGACCTGGCCGCCGACCCGACCGTGCGGGCCGAGCTTGAGCGCGGCGTGGCCGAGGCCAACTCGCACTTCTCGCAGGCCGAGCGGGTCCGGAAGTTCGCCGTGCTGGGCGAGGAGTGGCTGCCCGACTCCGAGCAGCTCACCGCCACGATGAAGCTCAAGCGCCGCGGCGTGCTGGCGACGTACGGGGATCTCATCGACGGCCTCTACGCCCCCGCCTGAGCGAAACCGGGCCGCCGTGACGACGCTCACGGCCGCACGGCCACCGACCGGCGGCGGCGTACCCTCCGGTCACCGGCCCCGAAGCCCCGACGGAGGAGATCCCGATGCCCGAGGCTGTCATCGTCGCCACCGCCCGCTCGCCGATCGGTCGCGCGGTCAAGGGCACGCTCACCGAGCTTCGCCCGGACGACCTCACCGCGACGATCGTGCGCGCCGCGCTGGACAAGGTGCCGCAGCTCGACCCGGCCGACCTGGACGACCTCATGCTCGGCTGCGGGCTACCCGGCGGCGAGCAGGGCTTCAACATGGCCCGGGTGGTCGCGATCATGCTCGGCTACGACCACCTGCCCGGCACCACGCTCACCCGATACTGCTCGTCGTCGCTGCAGACCACCCGGATGGCGTTCCACGCGATCAAGGCGGGCGAGGGCGAGGCGTTCATCAGCGCGGGCGTCGAGTGCGTCAGCCGGTTCGCCAAGGGCAGCTCCGACTCCTGGCCGGACACCATGAACCCGGTCTTCGACGAGGCGCGGGCGCGCACGGAAACGGCCGCGCAGGGCGGGGTGGAGTGGCACGACCCGCGCGAGGACGGCCGGGTGCCGGACATCTACATCGCGATGGGCCAGACCGCGGAGAACCTCGCCCAGGCGAAGGGCATCACCCGCGAGGAGATGGACGAGTTCGGCGTGCGGTCGCAGAACCTCGCCGAGAAGGCGATCGCGGACGGCTTCTGGGCGCGGGAGATCACGCCGGTGGCCACGCCGAGCGGCCGGATCGTGGACGCCGACGACGGCCCGCGCGCCGGCGTGACGATGGAGGGCGTCGCCGCGCTCAAGCCGGTGTTCCGGCCGGACGGCCGCGTCACCGCCGGCAACTGCTGCCCGCTCAACGACGGCGCGGCCGCGGTGATTGTCATGTCCGAGGACAGGGCCCGCGCGCTCGGCATCACCCCGCTGGCCCGCATCGTGTCCACCGGCCTGTCCGCGCTGTCGCCGGAGATCATGGGACTCGGCCCGGTCGAGGCGTCCCGCCAGGCGCTGGCTCGGGCGGGCATGACGATCGACGACATCGACCTGGTGGAGATCAACGAGGCGTTCGCTGCCCAGGTCATCCCGTCGTACCGCGACCTCGGCATCGACCTCGACCGGCTGAACGTGCACGGCGGCGCGATCGCGGTCGGCCACCCGTTCGGCATGACCGGCGCCCGCATCACCGGCACGCTCATCAACGGCCTGCAGTTCCGCGACAAGA
>JBKOXW010000038.1:0-8470 GCA_046744115.1 Actinomycetota bacterium
GCGCTCGGACCGGGGCGCCGCGCGGAAGGCCCGCTCCTCCAGCACCCGCGCCACCTCGTCGCGGCCGCCGCGGCGGGCGCAGGTCGCCGCCCGGAGCAGCGCGAACGCGGTGCCGTACGGGCCCAGCCGGGCCGCCAGCAGGAACCCGGCCAGCGCGTCGTCCAGCTCGCCGCGCCGCTCGGCGGACTCCGCGGCCTGCATCCGGATCTTCACGCAGGACGGGTCGATCGCGATCCCATCGGCGATCGCGGCCTCCTCCGCCGATCCGTCCTCGCGCCGGACCGCGACCTCGACCCGGCGGTCCAGGATGCGGCGCCGCATCTCCAGCGCCACCGCCTCGTCCTCGGGCGTGGCCGGCGGTGCGTGCGCGGAGGCGTCGGACGCCTCCTCCAGCAGCCGCCACGCGGCGTCGAGGTCACGGTGCCGCTCGGCGTATGTCGACTGCCGCAGCAGCAGCCGCGAGCGCCAGATCCCCTGCTCGAACGGCGGCAGCGTCGGCGCGACCTCGTCGAGCAGCCGGGCCGCCCGGCGTGCCTGGTCGAGCGCCGGTGAGTCGTCCTCGGCGTGCCGGGCGGTCAGGTACGCCCACGCGGCAATGGCCTGCACGTGCCCGATGGTGGGCACCGGCGCGGAGACCAGCGGCCGGAACGCCGCCTCGGTGCGGGCGGACAGCCCCTCCCGCTGGAACAGCGCGGTCGCGCGGGCGTACTGCAGCAGCGCCGGCAGCGGGTCGGCGCATGCGTCCGTGTCGGCGTCGGCCGGGGCGACGTCCAGCACCGCGTCGGGCAGGCAGGCCGCCACTAGCCACAGCGCGAGCCCGGCCCGGTCGACATCGTCCAGCGCGGCCCGGTCGCGGAACGCGTCCGCCAGCCGCGCCCAGTCCGGCGAGGCGAGCTTGGCCGGCAGGTCCGTCGGCCGGGCCACCCGGTAGTCGGTCAGCCTCGACTCCTCAACCAGAAGCTGGCGGAAGCTTGCCGGCATCACCATGCCGAACCGCGGCGCCAGCGGCGCCCGCTGCTCGAACCGCCGGGCCGCGAGCACGGGCCCGCGCGCCTGGATCGCGGTGAGCTCCGACTGCTCCCCGTCGAAGTAGGGACGATGCACCTCGAAGGTCAGCCAGCTCGGCGCGTTGACGCCGATCCGGCCATGGCTACGCCGCCACCGATCCACGAGCACCATCCTTCGGACTGTCTGCTTGGGACTCAACCCTGCGACGAAAGGAGAGAGCCCCGCAGGCAGATCTCCCCACGGGGCTCTCCTCGACTGAGGCTGGCCTACCCGTCGAGGAAGCAGGTCCAGCAGTCCGCGAGGCCGGTGGTCACTTCGACCTCATCCTCCAGGTGCTCCCACGTCTCATACCGAACCATGGGGTCTCCCTTCTCTTCGGCCGCGTACACATCGGATTCAACCCGATGTCCCTTACTTGTCAAGCCTGGATCGATCCGAGCTCGCCGAGGAAAATGTCCATCTCCGCATCGGTCGTCCAGTAATGCGGGGAGACCCGCAGCTTCCCGTCCGGGAAGGACACGTGGCACCCGCGATCGGTCAGCTCCCGGTGTACGCGCCCGGTGTCGCCGCGCGGGTCGGCGAAGGTGACGATGCCGGAGCGGGCCGTGTCCTGCGCCGGGCTCAGCACCGGGTACCCGTGCTCGGCCAGCCGTTCTCGGAGTCGACCGGTGAGGCGGTCCACGCGGTCGGCGATGACCTCCACCCCGACCCGCTCCACCTCGTCCAGCGCGGCGGCCAGTCCGACCAGGCCGACGAGGTCCGGCATGCCACCCTCGAGGCGCCGCGCCGACGGCCGCAGCGGCAGGTCGTAGCTGAAGTGGCCCTCGCCCTGGATGAGCATGTCCTGCGCGCGGTCGTAGCCGTACCAGCCGGCGGGCGCCCAGCGCAGCAGGTCCAGGCGCGAGCGCCGGCAGAAGAACAGCCCGGTGCCGGGCGGCCCGCAGAGCCACTTGTGCGCGCCGGCGGCGAGGAAGTCGACGGGGGTGCGGGCCAGGTTCAGCGGCAGCACGCCGACGCTCTGCACCGCATCGATGCTGACCAGCGCGCCGACCGTGCCGGCCAGGGCGCACAGCGCGTCCAGGTCGAGGCGGAACCCGGTGAGGAAGTTGACGTGGCTGGCGGCGATCAGCCGGCTGGCCGGACCGAGCACGGCCTCCACGTCGGCGAGGTCGTGGCTGCCGTCGCGCATCGGAACCCAGCGCAGCCGCACGCCCCGCCGCTCGAGCCGTCGCCAGGGCTGCACGTTGGCGGGGAAGTCGCGGTCGAAGACGACCACCTCGTCGCCGGGCTGCCACTCGATGCCGTCCGCGACCATGTGCACGCCGGTGCTCGTGTTCGGGACCAGGGCGATCTCGTCCGGGTCGCAGTCCAGCAGCCGCGCCGCAGTGGTCCGCGCAGCGTCCCGCACCGGAAGCAGCTGGCCAAACTCGGCGGCGCCGTACGCGAGCAGCTCCAGGGCGGCGCGCATCGGCTCGCGCGAGGCTTCCCGAACCGGCCCGATGCCGGCGTAGTCGAGGTACGCGCGGACCGTCATCGGATCGCGCCTCCGGCCGGCACGCCACCGGCCGTCCGGCCCGGGATGCGCCGCAGCCAGAGCGCGCTGGCGAGGGCGGCGACCATCGGGATCCCGTGCAGCAGCAGCACCCAGCCGGCCACCCGGTCGGGAGCCAGCGCCACGCCGGTCACGAGCAGCCCGGCGACGAACCCGGCGTTCACGACGACCTGGGAGAGCCCGAAGGCCGCGGCGCGCCGATCGTCCGGCAGCTGCTGCAGCGAGTGCCTGAACGTGATCTCGCTGAGCGCGTCGCCGACGCCCGCGACCCCGGCCGCCGCCAGCCGAGCGGGCCACGGACCCAGCCAGAAGATGCCGATGAAGCCGGCTGACATGCTGGCGGTGGCCAGGCAGAACACGAGCCGCGGCGCGCGGTCGATGGCCGACGACACGAGCGGGCGCACCCCGAAGCTGCCCAGCAGCGTGCCCGCCGCCCAGGCCATCCAGAGCGCGCCCGCGACCCCGGCCGGGTTGCCCGGGTCGAGTATGCTGCCCAGGATCGGCAGGCCGACGTGATGCGACGAGCTGCCCAGCGCGTCGAGCCCGCGAACCGCCATCAGCAGCACCAGACCCGCGCTCGCGTAGGTCAGTACCCCCGGGCCGCCCGGTCCTCCCGGCCCGCCCGCACCGACCGGCACGGGCGCCTCGCGCAGCCGGAGCGGCAGCACCAGCAACGCGAGCGCGGACAGCCCGTAGCTTGCCGCGTCGAGAGCGAACACGCCGCGGAACCCGACCGCCGGCACGGCGACGGCCGCCAGCCCCATCCCGAGCACCAGGGCGAGCCCCTTGACGCCGGTCAGCAGGCTGTTGAGCCGCTGGACCCGCCCGCCGGCCAGCGCCGGTGTCGCCGCGGCCAGCGTCGCCTCGAACACCGACCGGCCCAGCCCGATGACGACGACCGTGGGGAACAGCCACCACAGCTGCACGTCGGCGGGCAGCACGGCGAGCAGCGCCAGCGCCGCCAGCCGCACCATGTCGGCGACGACCATCGTCCGGCGTCGGTCCCAGCGCTCGCCGTACCGGTGCACCAGCCGGCCGCCGACGATCCCGCCGGCGTACAGGCACACCCCCAGCGCGCCGCTGGCCAGCGGTGACTCGGTGCGGACCCAGACGAAGATCGCCAGGCAGACGAAGTCGAGCGCGAACCCCACGTCGGATGAGGCCTTGGCACCCAGGAACCAGACGACGGCTCGATCCATACTCGATTCCTTCGGCCTACACCGAGCGGCGCACTCCGGGCACTCCGGGCACTCTGCCACATCGGGCCGCCTGACACAGGGCCGGCCTGACACAGGCCGGCCTGACACGGGCAGCCCGACACACTGGCTGCCTGACACACTGGGGAGCGGGGCCCGGCGCGGGCTCCTCCCGAGCCTGGACGGTGACATGCAGCGACCGGCCCGCGACGAGCCGACGGACGCGCCGCGGCAGCCCGGCCTCAGCGGGCTGGTCGGTACGCCCGCCCTGCACGAGCAGCCGGTGCCCCCGGCGGGCTGGCGCCCGCTGCCCTCCACCCGGCGCCGGCGCCGCTGGCGGCCGACCCGTACCGAGGTGGTGGCCGGTGTCGCGGTCGTGCTCGGGCTGGCGCTGGCCGGGCTCGCGGTCGGCGCGGCCTGGGAGCTGCTGGCGCCGCGGATGCCGTTCCGGGTCGTCGCCGGCGGCCACGCGGTCGCGCTGCGGCCGGAGTCCGAGGACCTGGTCGCGGCCGACGCGTGGTTCGCGATCCTGACGTTCGGTGTCGGCACGCTGGCCGCGGCCGCGGTGTGGCTGCGACGGTCGACCCGCGGCCCGCTGGCCGTGCTCGCGCTCGCCGTCGGCGGTGTGCTCGGCGCGATCATCGCGTGGCGGTTCGGCGGGTGGCTGGGGCCCGGACCGTCCGAGGCCGACCTGCGCGAGGTCGGGTCGACCGTGTACGCCGCGCTCGACCTGCGCGCGACCTCGGCCCTGATCGTCGAGCCGTTCGCCGCGGTCGTGCTCTACTTGCTGTTCGTCGGGTTCGCCGCGGACAACGAGCTGGGCGTTCGCGACGGCGACACCCCCCGCGACCTGCCGCCGTACTGACCCCGCGCTGACCCTTGGCCCCCCGGCCCTTCCGCACGTTGGCCGCGCGGCGCTGCCGGCGGCCGCTGCGGGATACTGGCCGGGTGCTGACCCGGACCGACCTGCGCGCGCTGCCCGACCTGCCGCCGGCCGGGCTCGGCCACCGGCTGGCCGGCGTGCTGCCGCGGGCGGCGCTCGACGTCCGGTCGGCGACCGAGGCGGTCCGACCGGTGGTCGAGGCTGTTCGCACCCAGGGGCTGGCGGCCGTCCGAGAGGCGACCGCGCGGTTCGACGGCGTCGAGCAGGCCACCGTGCGCGTGCCGGCCGTGGCGCTGTGGGCCGCGCTGTCCGCGCTGGACCCGGCGGTGCGCACCGCGCTGGAGGAGTCGATCCGGCGGACTCGCGTGGTGCACGACGCCCAGCGCCGCCACTCGGCGACCGTCACGGTCGTGCCGGGCGGCTCGGTCACCGAGCGCTGGATCCCAGTCGACCGGGTGGGGCTGTACGTGCCGGGCGGGCTCGCCGTCTACCCGTCCAGCGTCGTGATGAACGTGGTACCCGCGCAGGTCGCCGGCGTCCGGTCGCTCGCGGTCGCCTCGCCGCCGCAGCGCGAGCACGCCGGGCTGCCGCACCCGACCATCCTCGCCGCGTGCGGCCTGCTCGGCGTCGACGAGGTGTACGCGGTCGGCGGCGCGCAGGCGATCGCGATGCTGGCCTACGGGGTGGACGGGGTCGACCCGGTCGACCTCATCACCGGCCCCGGCAACGTGTACGTGGCCGCGGCGAAGCGGCTGGTGCGCGGGGTGGTCGGCATCGACGCCGAGGCGGGGCCGACCGAGATCGCGATCCTCGCCGACGACACGGCGGCCCCCGCGCACGTCGCCGCCGACCTGATCAGCCAGGCGGAGCACGACACCGCGGCCGCGGCGGTGCTGGTCACGCCGAGCGAGGCGCTGCTCGCCGCGGTCGACGCCGCGCTGGCGGGCCAGGTGGCCGCGACCAAGCACGTCGAGCGGATCACCGCCGCGCTGACCGGCCAGCAGTCCGCTGCGGTGCTCGTGCGCGACGTCGACCAGGGGCTCGCGATCGTCGACGCGTACGCCGCCGAGCACCTGGAGGTCATCACCCGGGACGCGCGCGCGGTGGCCGAGCGGGTTCGCAACGCCGGCTGCGTGTTCGTCGGCGCGTACTCGCCGGTCTCGCTCGGCGACTACTGCGCCGGATCGAACCACGTGCTGCCCACCGGCGGCACAGCCCGGCACATCGGCGGGCTGTCGGTGCAGACCTTCCTGCGCGGCATCCACCTGGTCGAGTACGACGCGCCCGCCCTGGCCGAGGTCGCCGACCGGGTGGTGGCGCTCGCGCACGCGGAGGACCTCCCGGCGCACGCCGCGGCCGTCACCGTGCGGACGGGACCGCGGAGCGGGCCCGGGAGCGATGACACCGTGCGCACTGGTCGGGCCAGGCCGTGACCGCCCAGCCCGCCGACCGGCCCGTGACGCTGGACGACCTGCCGCTGCGTGCCGACCTGCGCGGGCGGGTCCCGTACGGGGCGCCGCAGCTCGACGTGCCGGTCCGGCTGAACACGAACGAGAACTCGTTCCCGCTCCCGCCCGAGCTGCTGGACGCGATCGGTGCCGCCGCCCGGGACGTGGCCCCCGCGCTGCACCGGTACCCGGACCGGGATGCCCGGGCCCTGCGCGCCGACCTCGCCGGCTACCTCGGCCACGGCCTGACGGCCGAGGCGGTGTGGGCGGCGAACGGATCCAACGAGGTGCTCCAGCAGCTCCTGCAGGCGTTCGGCGGGCCGGGGCGGACCGCGCTCGGCTTCACCCCGTCGTACTCCATGCATCCGATCATCGCGGCCGGCACCGGTACCGCGTGGATCGACGGGCACCGCGCCGCCGACTTCACCGTGCCGGTGGCCGCCGCGGTCGCCCAGGTCCGCGAGCACGTCCCGGACGTCGTCTTCCTCGCCTCGCCGAACAACCCGACGGGCACCGCGCTGCCGCTCGACGTGGTGCGGGCGGTGCTGGCCGTGGCGCCGGGCATGGTCGTGGTCGACGAGGCGTACGCCGAGTTCGCCCGGGCCGGCACCCGGTCGGCGCTGACGCTGCTGCCCGGCAACCCGCGGCTGGTGGTGACCCGGACGATGTCGAAGGCCTTCGGCATGGCCGGGCTGCGGGCCGGGTACCTCGCCGCCGATCCGGCCGTCGTCGACGCGGTGCAGCTGGTCCGGCTGCCGTACCACCTCTCGGCGCTGACCCAGGCGATCGCCCGGGTCGCGCTGGCGCACGCGCCCGCGCTGCTCGCGACCGTCGAGGCCGTCAAGGCCGAGCGGGACCGGATCATCGCCGCGCTGCCGCCGCTCGGCCTGACCGCGGTGCCGAGCGACGCGAACTTCGTCCTGTTCGGACGGTTCGCCGACAAGGCGCAGGCCTGGCGGGCGCTGCTGGACCGCGGCGTGCTGGTCCGCGACGTCGGGCTGCCGGGCTGGCTGCGGGTCACCGCGGGGACCCCGGCCGAGGTCGGGGCGTTCCTGACCGCCCTCGCCGAGGTTGCCGCGAGCGTGGAGGTGGACCCCACATGAGCCGGACGGGTCGGGTGGAGCGGGAGACGGCCGAGTGCTCCGTGCTGGTCGAGATCGAGCTGGACGGCGCCGGGCGGGTCGAGGTCGACACCGGCATCCCGTTCTACGACCACATGCTCGCGCAGCTCGGGCGGCACGGCGGCTTCGACCTGACCGTGCGGACCAAGGGCGACCTGGAGGTCGACGCCCACCACACGGTCGAGGACACCGCGATCGCGCTCGGCCAGGCGTTCGCCGCGGCGCTCGGCGACAAGGCCGGCATCCGCCGCTTCGGCGACGCGCTGGTGCCGCTGGACGAGGCGCTCGTGCAGGCGGCCGTCGACCTGTCCGGCCGACCGTACCTGGTGCACCGCGAGCCGGACGGCATGCCGCCGACGATCGGCCCGGCGTACGCGACGACGCTGACCCGCCACGTCTGGGAGTCGTTCGCGCACAACGCGCGGATCGCCCTGCACGTTCTGGTCCACAGTGGACGCGACGCGCACCACATCGTGGAGGCGCAGTTCAAGGCGGTGGCCCGGGCGCTGCGCGAGGCGACCGGGGTCGACCCCAGGGTCGCCGGCGTGCCCAGCACCAAGGGCGTGCTGTGATGCGGCCCCGGGTGGTGGTGCTGGACTACGGGTCGGGCAACCTCCGCTCGGCCGAGCGCGCGCTGGCCCGGGTCGGCGCGGACGTGACGGTGTCCGCCGATCCGGCGCTGGCGGCCGACGCCGATGGCCTGGTGGTGCCGGGCGTCGGCGCGTTCGCCGCCTGCATGGCCGGGCTGTCCGCCGTGGACGGTCCGGCGGTGGTGGCGAAGCGGGTGGCGGCGTCCCGGCCGGTGCTCGGCATCTGCGTCGGCATGCAGGTGCTCTTCGACTCCGGCGACGAGCACGGGATCGTCACCGAGGGACTCGGCATCCTGCCGGGGACGGTACGCCGGCTACGCGCGCCGATCCTGCCGCACGTGGGCTGGAACGCGGTGCACCCGGCGCCGGGGTCCGCGCTGCTCGCCGGGATCGACCCGGCGACACGGTTCTACTTCGTGCACTCGTACGCCGCGACCGGGACCGACGGGCTGGTGAGCATCGCGGAGCACGGCGAGCCGTTCGTGGCCGCGGTCGAGCTCGGCTGCGTGAGCGCGACCCAGTTCCACCCGGAGAAGTCCGGCGACGCCGGCGCCCACCTGCTCGCCAACTGGCTGGAGAGGATCGGATGAGCCGGGAGCGGGCGCGGCGCCGGGAGGCGCGGGAGGCCGAGGCCGCCCGGCGGTCCGCCGCGGCGACCGAGCACGCCCGGGC
>JBKOXW010000031.1:0-31512 GCA_046744115.1 Actinomycetota bacterium
GCCGCCGTCGTCATCGTGGTCGGCTTCACGGTGAGCACGCCGGTGATCGCGGTGCTCGAGGCGCTCGGCGGGCCGACGGTGCGGCAGCTCGCACCGCTGCTCAACCCGTTCGGCATCCTCGAGGGCCTGGGGACCTGGGTCTTCGGCACCGACAGCGTCCAGATCGGCGACTTCGGGCCGCTGTACGCGGCGGCCGCGCTGGCTCTGGTCGGCGTGAGCGTGGCCCTGCTGATCGTCCGGTACCGGAAGGTGGCTGCCTGATGAACCTCGTCGAGGTCCGCGGCGTGTCCCGCTGGTACGGCAACGTGGTGGCGGTCAACGACATCACCATGACGCTCGGCCCCGGGGTCACCGGCCTGCTCGGTCCGAACGGCGCCGGCAAGACGACCCTGCTGCACATGATGGCGGGCTTCCTGCCGCCGTCGCGGGGCGAGCTGACCGTGGGCGGCCGGCCCGCCTGGCGCAACCCGGATGTGTACCGGACGCTCGGTCTGGTCGCCGACCGGGAGGCCGTGCACGGGTTCCTCACGGCCTGGCAGTTCGTCCTGGCCAGCGCGCGGATGCACGGGCTGGCGCGGCCGGAGAAGGCGGCCCGCCGATCGCTCGCGCTGCTGGAGATGACCGACGCCCAGGATCGGCGGATCGGCACGTTCTCCAAGGGCATGCGGCAGCGCACCAGGGTCGCCGCGGCGCTCGTGCACGAGCCGGACGTGCTGCTGCTCGACGAGCCGTTCAACGGGATGGACCCGCGCCAGCGGATGCACATGATGGACCTGCTGCACCAGATGGCCGACGCCGGCGTGACCGTGCTGTTCTCCTCGCACATCCTGGAGGAGGTGGAGCAGGTCTCCGGCACGGTCCAGGTGATCGTGGCGGGGCGGCTGGCCGCGTCCGGCGACTACCGGACCATCCGCCGGCTGATGACCCACCGGCCGCACGTGTTCTCGATCCGGTCGACCGACGACCGCAGGCTCGCCGTCGCGCTGATGAGCGAGCAGGCGGTCGCCGGCGTCGACGTCGGGCCCGCCGGCCTGACGATCCGGGCCGGGGACTACGGCGCGTTCGCCCGCGCGCTGCCGAGGATCGCGGTGCGCAGCGGGGTACGGGTCCGGCAGGTCACCCCGTCCGACGAGTCGCTGGACAGCGTCTTCGCCTACCTGGTGGCGTCGTGAAGGGGGACTGCTCGTGAACGGCACCATCGCGGCGATCACCGCGCGGGCCATGCTCGGCCGGCGCCGCTTCGCCCTGCTGCTCCCGCTGCCGGCGCTGCTGGTCGGGCTGACCGCGCTGGCCCACGCGCTCGAACCCGACCCGAGCCACTGGGGTGGGCCTATCGTCGCCGGGCTCGGCATCGCCGTCGTGCTGCCGATGATCGCGCTGATCATCGGCGCGGGCGTGGTCGGCGCCGAGATCGACGACGGCACGATCGTGCACATCCTGGCCACACCCGTGCCGCGCCGCGACATCGTGCTGACCAAGCTCGCCGTCGCCGCCGCGATCACGACCGTGGTCGCCGCGGTTCCGATGTTCCTGACCGGCGTGATCATGGAGTCGGTCCGGTTCGGGCTTGGGCTGGCGCTCGCCACCACGGTCGGCGCGGTCGCCTACAGCGCGCTGTTCCTGGCGCTGAGCCTGCTCACCCGGCGGCCGGTGCTGATCGGCCTGCTCTACGTCCTCATCTGGGAGGGCCTGCTCGGCAACCTGGTCGCCGGCACCCGGCTGCTGTCGATTCAGCAGTACGTGCTGACCATCGCGGCCGAGAGCACCTCGTCCGACCTGCTGGACGGGCGGGTCTCGCTGCCGGTAGCGATCGTGATGAGCGCGGTGTTCGCCGTCGGCGGCACGGTGCTCGCCGTCGACCGGCTCCGCTCGTTCACCCTCGCCGGCGAGACCAGCTGACGGCATTGTCAACCTGCGGGGTCAGGCGAGGGGCCAGACGCAGGCGTGGACGCAGAGCCAGCCGCCATCGCGGCGGGCGTACGTGTCGACGTACCGGTTGTACTTCCCGGGCCGAGTGAAGCTGCGCGCGGACACGACCGCGGTGTCGCCGTCGATGTGGACGACGACCTGGTCGATGCCGATCGTCGGCAGCGGATTGCCCTCCAGAACGGCGATGTAGCGGTCCATGTCCCACACATCGCCGGTCGCCCCGTCGAGGTAGGAGAAGCCGGGCGACAGGATCGGTCTGAGCAGGTCCCACGAGCCCTTCCGGAACGCGTCGACGAACTGCTCGTTGAGCTCGGTCAACACCTTCGTGTCGTCCACGGCGACGTCTTTCTCCCTTCTCAGGCCGGTACGGCCGGCCGGATCTTGACCGTGATGAGCCCGATTGCCCGCTGCGCGTTGGCCAGCGCCTCGGCGGCCGTGGCCGCCTCCGTCGTCACCATCCCAACGCGGTCCCACGAGCTGCGCAGCTCGTGCGTGACGCCGCCCGGCGCGACGCTGACCAGGCACGTGTGCACGCCGGGAACCGCCTTCGCCTCCTCCAGGCCGTCGACGCTCTCCACCTCGCCGACCGGCGCGTGCGAGAACCACACGGCCGCGCCCCGGGGGGCGGCCGCCGGTGGCGGCTCGGTCAGCGGCTGGCCCTGCATCATCGCGTAGAACTGGCCGACCACGTCCCACTGCCACGCGTTCTGGACCAGCTCGATGATGCCGTCGCCGGCCATCCGCCCGGCGCACTCGACCAGGTACGGCACGCCGTCGGACACCATCCACTCGCAGTGCACGAAGCCACTGTCCATGCCCACAGCCTCAAGCACGCGAGCGGTGTCGGCGACGAGGCGGTCGCTGAGCGCCGGGTCGATGTCGGCGGGATGCAGGTGGCCCTGCTCGACCGGGCGCGGGCCTGGGAAGAGGAACTTGCGGGTTGCCGCGCCGAACACCGGCCGCCCCCCGCTGAACATCATCTCGACGCTGAACTCCTCGCCCCACACGAACCGCTCGGCGAGCATCCGCAGCGGCATCGGGCGGTCCGGCACGAACACGCCCTCGTCCTGGTCGATGCACTCGGCCCAGGCCGCCTCCACGTCGCCGGGGTCGTGCAGGATCCGGGTGCCAAGCGCGGCCTGCCGGTTGGCCGGTTTGAGCACGACCGGCCCGCCGATCTCCGCCATGAACGCGGCCACCTCGGCCGGGCCGCCCACCGGCCTCGACTCCGGGTTCGGGATGCCCGCCGCCCGCGTCACCTCGCGCAGCAGGTGCTTGTCACGCAGGATCCGGGCCGCGCCGTACCCGGCGCCGACGACGCCGTACCGCTCGGACAGCCGGGCCGCGAACGGCACCGCGTACTCCGAGATCGGCACCACCGCGCCGGGCCGCAGGTCGCGATGCCGGTGGTAGAAGGTGTCGGCGGAGCCGTCGTGGTGGTACTCCCACTCGATCAGCTCGCGCATCGTCGGTGACGCGTCGGTCGCGGCCCGGGCGTCCCGCTTGCGGATGACGTCCGGCTCGTCGATGAAGATCAGCGACCGATCCGGCAGGAACAGTGACAGCGCGCCGAGCACCGCGGCCGAGTAGCCGACACAGACCACCGGCCCGCCGCTGCCGTCCCGACCCGCATCGTCGGTGTCCGTGCGCACCAGTGGCCTCCCGGTCAACTCGTCGTCCTTGTCGTGCCGGACCTGGTCGAGGCGTCGGTGGCCCGGACCTCGCTCTCGGTGATCTCGCCGGCCGGCCCCTCGACGCTCGCGGCCTCGGCCGGCCCCTCACCCGGCGTCTCCGCCGCCTCCGGGCCCTCCGGTTGCCCCGGCTTAGGCCCGGGCACGGGGCGCAGGCCCCACACGCCCGGGAAGATCATGACGACCCCGATCGCCGGGATGAGCGCCCAGAAGCCGTGGCCCAGGCCGTTCCACAGCATGATGCCGACGATCGGGCCGACCGCGTAGCCCAGCCCGAACAGGGCATGGGCGGCGCCGATGTACTGGCCCACCGCACCGGGCGGGGCCGCCTTCGCGGGGTACGAGAACGCCGCCGGCCCACCGGTGATCTGCCCGAGCACCGCGACCAGCACCCCGACGAACAGCACGGCGAGGCCGCCGGGCAGCCCGAACAGGCCGAAGCCGACCACCAGCATGATCCAGCCGACGATGATCGCCACCCACGACGGCCAGCTCTGCGTGCTCCGGGTCACCAGCAGCTGGCAGCTGATCGCCAGGAACGCGTCGAACGCGGTCAGCGCGCCGTACGCCCACGTGTCGTAGCCGTCGGACTTCAGCATCAGCGGCAGGACGGCGAAGAACTGCACGTGCACGAGCCCGTTCGCGAGCATCAGCGACAGGTACGCCAGGTACCTGTGGTCCCTTAGCACCGCCAGGTAGACGCCCTTCGGCGCGGGCTGCTCCTCATCGACCGGCTTCGCGTCGGCGGCGGCGCCGAGCTTGCGCTGCGGCAGCAGGAACAGCGCGATCAGCGCGTACAGCAGCGCGGTCGCGGCGTCGGCCCAGAACACCAGGTTCCACGAGATCGTGCTCAGCCACACCGCACTCAGCGGCCCGAGCGTCCCGCCGAGGTTCAGCGCGGTCGTGTAGACCGCGAACACCATGACCTGCCGCGCCTGGGGCACCAGGCCGAGCAGCATCGCGGAGACGGCGGGCCGCGCCGCCTGCGTCAGGGCGCCGGACAGGGCGACCGCGACGACGATGGCCGGGAAGTTGTCGAGCGCGGTCACGGCGAGCGTGAACACCGCGGCCAGGCCCATCCCGAACGTGATCGTCCGGGCCGGACCGAGCCGGTCGGAGAACGCCCCGCCGAACAGCACGCCCAGCACCGCACCGACCGAGTAGGCGCCGAGCGCGAGACCGGCCTGCTGCTCGGAGAAGCCCCGCTCGGTCAGGTACAGCACCATGAAGAGCTGCACGAACGCCGCGAGCTGGTTGATGAACGCGCCGAGCAGCAGGAACCGCGCGGCCGGTGGCGTCTCGGCGAGCGTCCGGAGCACCCCGGCCTGGGTCGTGGCCTGGCTGGCGGACTGGCTTGTGGCGTCGCCCTCGCTCACGTCCACACCTCCGGGCGATCGTCGCTGACCGGGTGCCCGCCGCTCGATGCTAGTGCCAGCGGGGCGGCCGCGGACGGTGCGTCGTCGCCGGCTGCCGCGGCCGCGAACATCGCGGCGACGCACCGGTGGGCGTCGTGCAGGGGACGCGAGTACACGTTCGGCGACGGGACGAGGTTGTTGTAGTACGTGGCTCCCTCGCACAGCGGCCCGAGCACCCACAGCCGCCGCTGGGGCAGCCCGCGCGCGTCCAGCGGGTGCTGGTCGGCGTCGACGTCGATGCCCGGGACCTGGCTGCTCCCGGGCCGGTGCGGCCGGATCCAGCCCTTCCGGTGCAGCGCGCAGATCAGCGGGCTGGCCGACGTCTCCACCGCGGGCGCCGGAACGTGCGCGTGGACGAGCCAGTCGACCTCCCGCTGGTACTGAGCGGCGAGCCCGGTCGACCCGATCGTCCAGCGGCCGGCCCGCCCGTCCCACCGGACCGCGGGCGCCGGGCCGAACGGTGCGCCGGCGACCCCGGCCTCGAACAGGGCGAGCAGCTCGGTGTGCCGCTCGTACTGGGGACCGACCACGGCGCGGTTGATCAGCGGCACGACCCGCCCGATGAAGTCGTCCAGCGAGTCCCCGGTCAGGCCGCCGAAGTCGACCGCGTACCGGATCGTGTCGCGCAGGTCGCGCAGGATGTCGAGAGCGGCCTTGACCGGGCTGCGGGTGAACCCGAGGACGCCGTCGGCGAGGTCGGCCCGCACGGCCTCGGTCAGCCAGCCCTGGTACGCGGCGCGGTCGTCGAGGAGCATGCCGGCCGAGCCGTCGAGCTCGGCCCGCGGGTCGAACGGGCCGAGCCGCGCGTCCAGGTCGTCGAGCGCGGCGGCGAGTGCCTCCCGGCCGGTGGACACGGCCAGCCCACTCACTCCGGCCAGCGCAGCCGTGATCGACGCCTCGACCTCGCCGCCCTCGCACCTGGCCTGGCAGCGGCGGTAGGCGACCCGCATCTCGGTGAGGATGAGCGGCAGCACGTCGGCGTCGAAGTCGAGCGGGCCGCCACGGGCGAGGCGCACGCCGTCGATCCCGGCCTTCGTGAAGACCAGCGGCTGGTACCGGGGCCCGAACTCGACCCGCAGCGGCCGGGCCCGGCAGGGCACGCCGGAACGCGAGTACAGCAGAAGGGTCGGCTCGCGGCCGCTCGGCAGGTAACGCAGCCCGCCCTGGTCGGCGACGAACCGGCCGCCGCGGCCGACGGTCAGGCACGAGATCACGTCCATTGCGGACAGTCCGAAGCCGCCGATCGCGACCGACTCGCCCGGACCGATGTCCGCCACGCGGTCCGGCAGCGGGTACGGCTCGGCGACGAGGCGCGCCGGGACGGTGCCGTCGTTCGGGGTGTAGCCGGTGGTCAGGAACGCGTACCCGACCCGCAGCCGGCTCCCGTCCGACAGCCCCACCTCCAGCTCGCCGTCCGGGCCGGCGGCGATGTCGACCGCGGCCGCGTGGTGCACGGTGAGCCGGACGTGGTCGGGCGCCCGCCGCCGTACCTCGTTGAGGAACCAGCCGAGGTACTCGCCGAGTACGCGCCGGGGGAGGAAGTCGGTCGGGCGGATCGGGCGGCCCTGCGCGCCGACCGTGAAGCCGTCCTCGCCCAGGCGCAGCCCGCGCTCGGTGACCCACTCGTGCAGGCTCGGCCCGGGCTCGGCCACCTCGGTGCCGACCGACAGGACATCGGGGAACATCGACACCTGCCCGCACGTCGTGTTGAGCAGCAGGTAGTCGGGCTGCCCGGTCTCGTGGATGCCGGCCCCGGCGCAGGTGGGGTCGATGATCTCGACCCGGACCGGCCCGGCCGCCGGCCCGGCCCGCGAGGCCAGCGTGACAATGCGCTCGAGCGCGCTCAGCCCGCGCGAGCCCAGCCCCACCACCGCTACCGTCAACGATGCCCGCTCCTCCGCCAGCCCGGCAGGCGTGGCCGCCAGCCGGACAGCCGGACTCGCTCCCCGCTCGCGCTGCGGGCCCTCGCGCTCGCTCACTCTGCCAGCCTGATGCGGACCCGGCGGTTCTGCCGACCCTTGTTGTCCACCTTGACGACCTCGATGCGGCCGACCTGCCGGGTCGACGCCACGTGCGTGCCGCCGTCGGCCTGCACGTCGAGGCCGACGATGTCGACGATCCGCATGTTCGGGGTGTCCGGCGGCTGCCGCCCCATGGTACGGACGAGGTCGGCCATGGCGAGCGCCTCATCCCGGGGCAGCCAGCGGACGTCGATCCGGCGGTCGGCCATGATCTCGGCGTTGACCGCGTCCTCCAGCGACTGCTTGAAGCCGGGCGGGATGTCCGGGAGGTTGAAGTCCATCCGCGCCTCGCCGGGCTCCATGTTGCCGCCGGTGACCTGGGCGCCGAAGTCCCGCCACACCGCCCCGCACAGCACGTGCAGCCCGGAGTGGGTCCGCATCAGCTTGGTGCGCCGGTCGTCATCGATGGCGCCGCGGACCGCGGTGCCCGCCGGCGGCACGGGATCGCCGGGCGCCGGCAGCAGGTAGAGGTCGTCGCCCTTGCGGGTGTCGACGATCCGGGTCTGCACGCCCTGCCAGAGCAGCACGCCGTGGTCGGGCGGCTGCCCGCCGCCGCCCGGGTAGAACGCCGACCGGTCCAGCACGATGCCGGCCTCCGGGTCGGCCGGGTCGGACCACACGACAGTGCAGTCCCACGCGCGCACGGACGGGTCGGCCCAGTCGAGCCGATGCGTGCGCCCGAAGTGTTCGATGCTCATCAACCCACGGAACCTTCCGTCACGTACGAGGCGGGGGAGATCCGCGCCACCAGCGCCTGCACGCCCGCTTCGGCGGCGCGCGCGGCGGCGCCGCCCTCGGCTGCCGACCCGATCACGTAGCCGAGCCGGTCCTGGAACGAGTGCCGCACCGCCACGTCCTGCCCAGGCTTGCAGGTCAGGCCGACCTCCACCACCCCGGGTACGCGCCTGGCCTCGGCCACGCCGCCGACCTCGACCAGCCGCCCGGGCGTCCCGGCGACCAGGAACCGAATCGAGGCCGCGCCGGCGCGGGTGGCTCGCGGCTGCGTCGCGACGCCGCCGGCCCGAGCCACCACGTGGTCGATCATGTCGATGCCGCACGCGTGCAGGACCATCCGCGGGATCATGCCACCGGCGAGGCGTGGGTTGACCTCGACGATGCGCGGGCCGGCGGCCGTGCGGCGGACCTCGACGTGCGCCCCGCCCCAACCCAGGCCGAGCGCGCGCAGCGCCGCGACCGCGATGTTGCCGATCGCCGCCTGCTCGGTGGCGTCGAGCGGGGCCGGGAAGTCGTGGCCGATCTCGACGAAGTACGGCTCGGGGCCGAGGTGCTTGCCGGTGACGCCGACGACGTACTCGTCGAGCGTCTCGACCGAGTACTCGCCGCCGCCCAGGTACTCCTCGACCATCACCGCATCCTGCCGCGGAAACCCCAGCTCGGCCGGGTCGGTGTCGAGCACGAACCCGGCCGCCGCGCGCACCTCGGCCTGGTCCGCGCACCGCCGGGCGCCGATCGACCCGGAGCCGGCCACCGGCTTGACCACGACCGGCAGGCCGATCCGGGCCGCGGCGTCGACCGCCTCCGCGGCCGTGCGGCCGGCGGCGAAGTCCGGCCCCGGCACGCCGGCCTCGCGCAGCCGGACCCGCTGGGCGTGCTTGTCCCGGCAGGCGCGGACCGCGTCCGGGTCGGGGTGGGGCAGGCCGAGTGCCCGGGCGGCCTCGGCGGCGGTCGCGATCGAGTACTCCGAGCTGCTCGTCACACCGGCGACCCGGCCCTCCAGCGCGACGCTGGCGGCGAGCACCGCGGCCGGCGAGGTCGTGTCCACGACCCGGCTGTCGAGGCCGTCGGCCTGCACGTACGGGTAGCGGCCGGGGTCGCGGGCGAGCATGACCGGCCGCAGTCCCAGCCGCCGGGCGCACTCGGCAAACAGCCGACCGGATCCGGTCGTGTTGCTCTCGACGAGCACGAACCAGTCCTCGGCAAGCACACGTTCTGTCATCCCCGGGACAGGTCCTCGACCGCCTCGGCCAGCTCGGCGTCGGCCTCGGTGAGCGACCAGCGCCAGTCGGCGAGCCACTGCCGGCGCGCCGCCCAGGCGGCGGTCGCCCGCTCGTACGGCTCGGCGAACGCGCCGGGCCCGCCGCCGTAGGCCTGCGCCCGCACCAGCTCGGCCAGGTCCAGGTCCGCGAGCCCGATCTCGTCGAGCCAGCCGGAGGGGCCAAAGTCGGCGAGCCGGGTCGATCCCGCCTCGACCGCGCGACGGACCGCGTCGCCGACCATCCGGTGCGCGGTGCGGAACGGGATCCCGCGCTGCACCAGCCGGTTGGCCACCGACGTCGCCGCGGTGAACCCGCTCTCCGCGCGCTCGCTCATCCGGGCCGGCACCGGCCGTGCGCCGCTCGCCAGCACCTGGCTCAGCAGCACGGCCTGCTCGGCGGCCCGCAGCCCGGGCCAGGCGGCGGCGACCGCCTCGGTGCCGACCTCGATCGAGTTCGTGAACGGCGTCGACGCCATCGCTCCGGCCGCGGCGGCCCACGCCCCGGCCGCCACGGCGGGCTTCGCCTTCACGTGCTCGAGCAGGAACGCGTTGCGCTTCTGCGGCATCGCGGAGCTCCCGCCCACCAGCCGGTCGGGGAAGTCGACGAAGCCGAACTCGGCGGTGCTCCACAGCTGCAGGTCGGTGGCGAGCCGGCTCAGCACGATGGCGAGGCCGGTGGCCGAGCCGAGCAGCCGCAGCGGCACGTCCCGGCTCGCCACCGCGTCCAGCGCGTGCGCCGTGGTGGCCGGGAAGCCGAGCAGCCGGGCCGTGCGCACCGGGTCGATGGGCAGGTCGGTGCCGGCCACGGCGCTCGCGCCGAGCGGGCAGGCCCGCAGCCCGGCTGCCGCGTCCCGCAGCGCGTCGATCTCCCGGCCGGCCGCGAGCGCGACGCCGAGCAGGTAATACCCGTACGTGATCGGCATCGCGGCCTGGAAGTGGGTGTAGACGGGCATGACGACGGACCGGTACGCGCGTGCCCGGTTGAGCAGCACCGCCTCCAGCCGGACCGCCTGCTCCCCGAATTCGAGCAGCCACTCGCGCAGCCGCAGGCAGGTGATGGTGGCCTTGAGGTCGTTGCGGGACCGGCCGGACTGCAGCACGCCGCCGACGTCCGGGCCGAGCCGCTCGATGAGGTAACCCTCGTACATCAGGTAGAGGCCGCGCGGCGCCGGGCGGGACAGCAGCGGCCCGAACCGCTCGGCCTCCAGCTCGTCGATGCAGCGCAGCAGCGCACCGGCGACCTCGGCGGAGATGAGCTTCTGCTCGGCGAGCATCACCAGGTGGGCGCGGTCCACCCGGATCATCGGCGGCAGCTCGGCCTCGATCTCGGCCGGGCCGAGGTCGCCGTAGACCACGCGCCGGGTCCGCGCGCCCAGCTCGCCGGCGAGCCGGCCAGTCGGTGTCGCCCGCTCGCGCTGCGAGCCCTCGCGCTCGCTCACGGCACTCTCGCCGCGTCGGGGTCGGCGGCCATGACCTCCGCGTACGAGCGCCGGCCCCAGTCGTAGCTCGTCCACGGTCCGGCCGGCGTGCTCGGCTCGTCCACCGGCACCGGCTCCGCGGGCAGCGGGTGGTCGAGGTGGCCACGCGCGGCCAGCCACTCGTCGTCGTACACGGTGTCCTGGTAGCGGTAGCCCTCGTCGGGCAGCATCACCACGGTGAGCGCGCTCGGGTTGGCCTGCGCCCACCAGCGCGCCACCAGGTACGCCGCGCCGCTGGTCGGGCCCATGAACAGGGCGTGCCGGCGGTGCAGCTGCCGGGTGGCCGCGTACGCCGCCGCCGCCGTGCACCAGTGCACGCTGTCGAACACTCGGTGGTCCACGTTCGCCGGCATCAGGCTCATGCCCAGGCCGCGCAGCTCCCGCGGGTGGTCGGGGTGTCCGAAGAGGACGCTGCCGTGCGTGTCCACCCCGATCGCGCGGCACTCCGGCACGATGGAGCGCAGGTACGTGCTGGTCCCGCACATCGAGCCGCCCGAGCCAACCGGGCCGACGAGGCAGTCGACCTGGCCGAGGGTTTCCAGCAGCAGTTCGGCGACGGTGGCGTATGAGCGCGGGTTGTCCGGGTTGGTGTACTGCTCCGGGCAGAACGTGGCCGGCAGCTCGGCCTGGATCTGCGCCAGCCGCTCCAGCCGCGAGGCCTGGTAGCCGCCGACCGCCGCCGCGGCGGGGACCCGCTCCACAACGGCGCCGAGATCGGTCAGCCTGCGGTAGAGGCGCTCGTCGATGACCGGGTCGCTGACCACGATCAGCCGCCGGTCCATGTGCACGGCCTGCATCGCGAGCGCCAGGCCGAACGTGCCCGACGTGGTCTCCACGATCACCGTGCCCGGCTCGAGCAGGCCGGCGTCCGCGGCCCGGCGCAGGATGAACCGGGCCGGGATCATCTTCATCAGGGTGAAGCTGGCCGCGAACAGGTTCGGCCCGAGCCTGATCACCTTCGGAATGCGGAAGGCCTCGGTCGCGTCCTGGAAACCGGTCCTGATCATCAAGCGGTAACCCCGACCGTGGCCGCGACGTCCTCGGCCGGCGCCTCGGCCCCGATCATGGCCGTTGGCACGAGGCCCATGTCGCGGATACCGGCGACGCACGCGGCGACGCCCGACTCGATGCCCGGCCCGCGCGCGTCGAAGACGAGCCCCGCCACCGTGCCGCTGTGCGCGATCTGCACGCCGCAGCCGCCGTGGCGCAGGCACAGGTCGAGCAGGTCCTCGAGGTTGGGCTTCGGCAGGAACCGCTGGTTGATCCGCGCGCTCGCGGTGCAGACCCGGCCGAGCAGCGCCACGTCCTCGGTGGCGATGGCGCGGCGCAGCGCGGCGCGCAGCACCTCGAACGCGCCGACCTCGGCGTCGTCGTACTCGGCCGGCGTCAGGCCGAGCGTGTCCACGGTCGCGCCCGGGTCGGTGTCGCAGCCGACGACGATCATCGGTGGCAGCCGGTGGCCGAGCGTCTCGAGCACCACGCCGTCGCGGTGGGCGAACAGCACGACCCGGTCGTCGATCATGATCGAGTCGGACGCGCACTCGGCCAGCACGGCCAGCCGGCCGACCTCCTCCCGGGACAGCGACACCCCGTGGTAGTCGGCGACGGCCCGGATCGTCGCGGTGACGTCGCTCGTCGACGAGCCCATGCCGATGCAGCGCGGGACGTCGCTGGTGATCTCGATCTGCCCGCCCTTGGCCGGCGACGGGTGGGTGGAGAACTCGCGCAGAGCGAGGATCGCGGCCCGGCGCACCTTGATCAGCTCCGGCGTGCCGACCACACCCCAGTGGTTCTGGCTGGGGTAGAAGACCGCGCGGCTGCCGAGGCCGGGATGCGGCAGGGTGACCAGCGCCCGGCGCAGTCCTCCCGTGCCGTCGTCGAACACCCCCTGCAGCAGCTCGCCGTGGTGGGCCGGGGCGTCGCCGACGCCGATCTCGAAGTCGGCCTGCCGGTCGATGGGCCGCCCGATCGGCAGGCCGGTGGGTCGAGCACCGGCTGCGCCGGTAGGCGCATGGAGGTCTCGCACCTGGAGCATCGGCGTCAGGACCCTTCTCCCGTCCCCGGGTCGTGCTGGCCAGGGTCGTTCGGACACAGGAGTGGGAGCGCCGCCACGGTGATACCGGCCTTCAGGCCGCCCGCTTCCGGATGGTGAAGACCAGGCTCTCGTGGTCGTGCTCGTAGGTCCGGTAGTGGGCGTGCGGGGGCTCGCGCCAGCCGGCGACCTCCACGGTCTCGGCGGGCATTCCGACCGAATCCAGCAGCGCATCCAGATCCGCCCGGTCGTAGAACTTGCAGTAGAAGTCGAAGTGGTCGATGAATTCCTTAGGGCCGATCCTCTTGATATTCGGATCGGTGACCTGGCAGTCATTCATCGTCCACATGTTGGCGACGATATGGCCGCCCGGCCGGGTGATGCGATGGAGCTCGCGCAGCGCGTCGGCCGGGTTGGTGAGGTGCCCCAGCAGGTCCCAGCAGAAGATGCCGTCCACCGAATCGTCGAGCAGGCCGGTCGCGAACGCGTCCATCTCGGTAAATATCACGCGCGGCCTTATCCCGGTCTTCTCGGCGACTCCCTCGGCAATGGTCATCGCCTTCCGGGACGTGTCGCCGCCCAGCAGAATCGGGGCACCGGCGGCCAGCGGCGGGAGATTGCGGCCGTCGCCGCACGGCAGGTCGAGCACCACGGAGGCGGAATTGTTCGCGAAGAGTCGGGCCGCGGTCTCGGCATAGGGCACCGGCGGGTCACCCCACAGGTTTCCCTGCCCGGTCAATTGAGACGGGTCATATGCCTCGTTCCACAAAGGTACCGCGGCAGTGTCCCGGGAGTGAACGTCGCCGGAGTCGACATCTCCGGTGTGAACGTCATTGTCCACGGTCGCCTCCTTGCGAAGATCGGCCCGGCTCGTCACTCGGGCGCCCCGATACCGGCACCCGCGCAGGCTTTCTATCAGTTTGCGCTCGAAAGCGCCAGCATCGGCGAACGGTCGGGCCAGCGCGGCCGGAGCGGCATGATCGTCGGCGTTCTGGGCCGCGTCGCGAGGCGTCGGGGACCGGCAGGCCCGGGCCGTGGGCCGCCCGGAGGCGGCTCCGGGTACGGTGCCGCCCGAACACGTTCGACGCATGGACTGTTACTGACCGTGCCCATCCAGTCCGCCGGGATTGTCATGGATCTGCTCCGTCCGGGTGGTCGATCACATAACAGGGGGTGACAGCGTGAAGCGAACCGTAATATCCTCCAAGCGCCTCCCAGCCGCTTTACTGGATCGTGACCCGCGATCCGCCGTTCGGCGCAGTGCAGCCCGGAGGGGGTGGTCGACAGCTGGTATCAGCCGACCCCTCAGCCGCTTCCATTCAGGTGCACCCCGCCGGACAGCCGTGCTAATCCGTACGGGCCAAACCGACAGTCTCGCTCCATGTGCTCCGCACATGAGGTTGGAAGGTAGTCATGCGGCATTTCGTCCAGGACATGGCGCAGTCTTACTCCGTTGGCGTTGTGGACGTAGCCCGATGGGAGCAGTACTCGTTGGGCGAGACGCTTCCCTTTCAGGCAATGTGGTATACCGTCGCGCCCGACTCCAGCAGCCCGCAGGACCGCCATCCCGAGATCGAACTGTCGGTCGTGATCAGCGGCACGGCGTCGGTCGAGGCGAGCGGGCAGATCACCGATGTCGCAGCGGGGTCGGCGTTCCTGCTCGACAGCGATGAAGCGCACGTCATCCACAACCGGTCGGCCGACACGCCGCTGCTGGTCTACAGCAGCTACTGGATGCCCCGCGAGCCTGCCGTCGCCGCTCCGGCCGGCGCCACGAGCACCGCTGCCGCGGCGGAGGGGACCCGGTGACGGAGTCGTCGGCCGGCGTGACGGTCATCGTCATCCCGCAACCCACCGTCAACGGACCCCTGCACATCGGTCACCTGTCCGGGCCGTACCTGGCCGCCGACGTCGCCTCCCGCGCCGCCCGCGCTCGCGGCGAGCGCGTGCTCACCCTCGCGGGCGTCGACGTCGACCCGAACTACGTGCTCACCAAGGCCGAGATTATCGGCATGGACGTCGGGGAGATGGTGGCGAAGTACCGCGGGCAGATCATGTCGGCCTTCGAGCTGGCCCGGATCGGCTACGACGTCTTCCTCGACCCGCAGGACGCGGACTACCAGCGGGCGGTCGCCGGCATGCTCGGCGAGCTGGTCGCGAACGGGACCGTGCCGATGGAGGAGATCACCCTCCACCAGTGCGCCGACTGCGGTCGCACCCTGCACCACTCGTACGTGGTGGGCAAGTGCGCGGTCTGCGGCACCGGGGCGAACGGCACGTCCTGCGAGGGGTGTGGCGGATTCACCTCCGCCCAGGTGCTGATCGACCCGAGCTGCGCCCGGTGCGGCGGCAGCCCGCGCCCGATGGTCGTCACGGTGCCGGTGCTGCACCTGGAGGAGTACCGCGAGCGCCTGGTCAGCGAGTGGCTGCGGGCGGAGTGGCCGGCCAGGGTGCGCTCGGTCATGCGGCAGTACCAGCACGCGCCGCTGCCGGACATGCCGCTGGCTTACCCGACGAACTGGGGAATCGAGTGCGACGGCCCGCTGGCAGGGCTGCGCGTCGACTTCCCGACCGAGCTCGGGCTGAGCTACCTGTACGGGCCGGCCCGGGCGCTGCACCCCGAGGCGCAGACCGTGGCCGAGCGGGTCGCCGCCTGGCGCGAGGTCGACGGCGTGTGGCACTTCAACGGCATGGACAACACGTTCTACTTCACCGTCCTCTACCCGGCAATCCTGGCCGCCGCCGGCGTGCCGACGCCGAAGGCCCGCGGCGCCGTCGTCAACGAGCTGTACCTGCTGGAGGGCAAGAAGTTCTCCACCAGCCGCAACCACGCGCTGTGGGCCGACGAGTTCCTGGCCGCCGAGGACCCCGAGATGGTCCGCCTCTTCCTCTCCTGGGACCGGCCGGACCGGTACGAGAGCGACTTCACGCACGAGGGCTACCGCGCGTTCTGCGAGTACGTCCGGCCGCTGCTCGCCGGGGTGCGGGCCGACGGTCCGGCCGCGCTGCCGGAGGCGCTGGCCGAGGCCGAGCTGGAGCGGGCCGAGCAGGCACTGCACCTGTCGGGCTTCGACGCGGCGCTCGCCATCCGCAGCCTGCTCGCCGCTCTGTCGGCCGGCGCCGGACGTGACTCGGTCGCGATGGCCGCGCTGGCCGGCCGGCGATAGGTACGGGATCCGTGCGCGCGTGCATCGTCGGGGGCGGGGTGGCCGGCTCGTTGCTGGCCTGGCGCCTGGCCCAGGCCGCGCCCGGCTGGACGATCGACCTCGTGGTCGGCGACCGGCCCGGCGACCGGCATCGTGCCGACGCGACCGCCGCGTCGGGCGGGGCGGTGCGCGCGTACGAGCCGGATCCGGAGCAGCGCCGGCTGGCCACCGCAAGCATGGCGGAGCTGCTGGCCAGCGAGACCCTGCGCCGGTGGGCGGACTACCGGGAGGTCGGATTCGTCTACCTGCGACCCGGCCCGGGCGGGCTGGCCGGCGAGCTGGCCGACATCGAGTCCGCGCTGCCCGGCTCTGCCCGCGTGGCCACGGCCGGCGAGCTGGCCGCGCAGGGCTGGGCCGGCGTGCCGGCCGGCGCGATCGCAGTGCTGGAACGCCGCGCTGGGTACATCTCTCCGGTCCGGCTGCGCGAGGCGGTGCTGGCCGACGGCGCGCTGCGCCGCCGAGTCACCGTGACCGGGGCCGCGGTCGGCGCGGTCGCGCTCGCCGGTGACCGCGTGATCGCCGGCATGGCGGACGGCAGCCGCGGCGAGCACGACGTCGTGGTGCTCGCCGCCGGCGCCTGGACCGGCGAGCTGCTGCGGGCCAGCGGCCTGCCGGCCGACGGCTACCGCACCAAGTCGATCCAGTACTCGGTCTACCCGGCCGAGGGCTGGCGCCCGGCGCCGTTCTTCGACGAGCTCACCGGCCTGTATGGGCGGCCGACCGCGGACGGCGGCATGCTGCTCGGGCTGCCCACCGACGACTGGGACGTGGACCCGGACCGGCCGCCGACCTCGCCCGACCTGCACGAGGCCGCCGTCGGTCTCGCCCGTGCCCGGTTCCCGTCGCTCCGGCTCGGCCCGCTCGCGCGCCGCGTCGGCTCCGCGGACAGCTACACCGACCCACCGATCCTGTCGCTACGCCCGGTGGACGTCGCCGACGGCCACCGCCTCTACACGTTCGCGGGCGGGTCCGGCGGCGCCGCGAAGACGGCACTCGCCGCCAGCCAGCACGCCGCGACCCAGCTCGTCGAACTCGGTCAACCGACCGAGCTTGCATCCGTCGGACGAAGAAAAGGTCAACGATGATCGACGACGACACGACAACCGCCGAGGTCCCGCGCTACCACACCGTGGGCATCGGCGCAGGGCCGGCGAACCTGAGCCTGGCCGCGCTGTTCGAGTCCTCGACCACGGAAACCATCGCGCTGTTCGACCGGCAGCCCGGTCCCGCGTGGCACAACCGGCTGCTGCACTCGGGCGTGCGCATGCAGACGTCCTGGCTGAAGGACCTGGTCTCGCTGGTCGATCCGCGGCACGAGCTGACCTTCCTCAACTACCTGGTCACCACCGGCCGGCTGTTCGCCCTGCTGAACTCGCAGTTCGACGTCATCCCGCGGCTGGAGTACGTGCGGTACCTGGCGTGGGCGGCCGGCCGGCTGCGGAACGTCTCGTACGGGGTGACCATCGACCGCATCTCGTTCGACGAGGGCTTCGTCGTCTACTCCGGCGGCCGCGCGCTGGCCCGGGGCGAGCACCTGGTGATCGGCATGGGCAGCGCGCCGGTGATCCCCGAGGGGTTCGCCGGGCTGCCACCGGACCGCGCCTTCATCGCCGACGAGGTGGCCGAGCGCCTCGACGTGATGAGCCTCGACCGCGCCGCGCCGATCGCGGTCGTGGGCGGCGGCCAGACCGGCATGGAGGCCACCATGAAGCTGCTCGGCCAGGGCTTCACGAATGTGACGTGGTTCGGCCGCCGGCTCTGGTTCGACACGATCGACGACTCGCCGAACGCGAACGACGTCTACCGCCCGGCCCACATGGAGGCGCTGCAGCGGCTGTCACCGCCGACCCGGCGCATGGTCATCGAGGGGCTCAACCCGACCGGGGACGCGCTCACGCCGGGCGCGATGCGGATGCTCTACCAGGCGAACTACGATGCGCTGCTGGAGCTCGGCCGCTTCCCGGTCGTGCTCCATCCCGGCCGCGACGTCACCTACGGCGACGTCGACGGCGACGACATCGTGCTGCACGCCCGGACCCCGGAGAAGTCGGAGGAGTACCGGGCCAAGTACGTGGTGATCGCGACCGGCCGGCAGAACGCGCCGGTGCCCTTCGACGAGGACCTGGCCGAGCGAGTCGAGCTGGGCGAGGACGGCGAGCTCGTCGTGGAGCCGGACTTCTCGGTGCGCTGGAAGGGCATGAACGGCCACCAGATGTACGCGCTGAACCGAGCCCGGTACAACCTCGGCCTGACCGACGCGAACCTCACCCTGCTGCCGGTGCGCGCGGCGATCGTGCTCAACTCGATGTTCGGCCGCGAGATCTACCCCATCAGGGACGAGCTGTGCCCGGTGAACTGGGGATGACCGGTGAACTGGGGGTGAGCGTGACCCCGCAGCTGCTGGTGATCGGGACCGGTGACCGGCACTACCGCGAGTACCTGCTGGCCTCGATCGGCCGCGGGTACCGGGTGCACCTGCTGCTCGGCGCCGAGCCGACCTGGGAGCGCGAGTACGTCACCGGCTGGACCGTGCTGGACATGAAGGACACGGTCGGCGCCGACCACATGATCGCCGCGGCGCGCCGCGTCGCCGAGCGCGAGCCGCTGCACGGCGTGCTCACCTGGGACGAGGCGCGGGTGCTGCAGGCGGCGAAGGTCGCCGAGGCGCAGGGACTGCCCGGCGGCGACCCGGACATGGTGATGCGCTGCCGGGACAAGTACCGGACCCGCGAGGCGCTGGCCGCGGCGGGGGTGCCCCAGCCGCGGTCGATCCAGGCGACCAGCGTCGAGGAGGCGCTCAAGGCCGCGGACGACATCGGATACCCGGTGGTGCTCAAGCCGCGCGCGATGGCCGCGAGCCTCGGCGTCGTCCGGGTCGATACCGCGGACGAGCTCGCCGCCGAGTTCGCCTTCGCCCGCGACACCACCGTGCCCGGCGCGTGGCACTACGACGCCGTGCTGGTCGAGGAGTACCTGACCGGGCCGGAGATCAGCGTCGACTCGGCCGTGCACCGCGGGCAGGTGTTCCCGATGTTCGTGGCGCGCAAGGAGGTCGGTTACCCGCCGTACTTCGAGGAGGTCGGGCACGTCGTGGACGCGGCCGACCCGCTGCTGACCGACCCGGCGCTGCTGGCGTTCCTGCAGGACACCCACAGCGCGCTCGGCTTCGCCGACGGCATGACCCACGCGGAGGCCAAGCTCACCCCGGCCGGACCCAAGGTCATCGAGGTGAACGGCCGGCTCGGCGGCGACCTGATCCCGTACCTCGGGCTGCGGGCCAGCGGGATCGATCCCGGGCTGGCGGCGGCCGCGGTGGCCTGCGGGCAGCGACCGGAGACGGTCGCCGACCGCTCGCTGGTCGGCGCGGTCCGGTTCTTCTACGTCGAGCGGGACGACACGACCATCGGCGCGGTCGAGGTCGACGAGGCAGCGCTGCCGGCGGCCGTGGACCGGGTGGAGCCGCTGGTCGAGCCCGGCGACGTGGTGTCCCCGCCGCCGAAGGGCACGCTGTGGGGCCGGACCGCGTTCGCGACCGCGCTCGCCCCGACGGCGGACGAGTGCCGGGCCGCGCTCGACGCCGCGGCGGCCGCGCTGACCATCAAGCCGGCCGGCGATGCCGCGGCGGTCGGGTCGTCCGGCGGGACATCGACCTGACGGGAGGCAGCCGAGCCATGCAGCGCTACGCCGTGGTCGTCGATCCACTCGGGACCGGGCAGGAGTACCCGGAGGCGTTCCGCGAGGCCGGCGTCGAGACGGTCGCCGTGATGGCGTTCCCCGAGCCGATCGAGCTCTACCGCAGCTCCTGGCATCCCGAGAACTTCCGGCACATCCACATCTTCGACGGGGACGTGGGCGGCCTCGCCGCGACGCTGCGGACGTACGAGCCGCTGTGCCTCATACCGGGCTCGGAGACCGGGGTCGAGCTCGCCGACGCGCTGGTCGAGCTCGTCGTCCCCGGCACCGGGCATGTGCCGGAGCTGGCCGCCGCCCGCCGCGACAAGTGGGCGATGGCACAGGCGCTGCGCCGGGCCGGCATCCCGCACCTCCGGCAGACCTGCAGCGCCGACCCCGACGAGATCGACCAGTGGCTGCGCGACACCGGCCTGGACGCCAGCCGGGTGGTGGTGAAGCCGCCGAAGAGCGCGGCGACGGACAACGTCCACTTCGTCGACCAGGGCAAGGACTGGCAGCCGTTCTTCGACCAGATCTACGGCCGGATCAACGAGTTCGGGCTGCGCAACGAGGCGGTGCTCGTCGAGGAGTACGCCGAGGGCCCCGAGTTCCTCATCGACAGCTACTCCGTCGACGGCCGGCACGGGCTGGTCGACGTGTGCCGGTACACAAAGGTCCGCAAGGGGGACCGGATCGGGATCTACGACCTGGTCGACTTCATCGAGCCGGACCACCCGCACACGCTCGCCGTGTGGCCGTACGCCCAGCGGGTGCTGGACGCGGTCGGCATCCGCAACGGCTGCTGCCACACCGAGGCGATCCTCACCGCGGACGGCCCGCGGCTGCTCGAGGTCGGCGCCCGGCCGGCCGGTGGCGGGCACCAGATGATCTCCAAGCTGGCCACCGGGGACAACCACATCCTGCGCACCGTCGCGCACCGGGTCCGCGGCGAGTTCGCGGACAGCTACCGGCTGATCCGGCACGTGTGCAGCGTCGTCATCACCGCGCCGCACGCCGGCGTGTGGCGCAACCAGGAGATCTTCGCCGACGTCGGCTCGCTGCCGACGTACTGGAAGGAGCACTTCTACCACCACACCGGCGACGTGGTGCCGGCGCCGGCTGGGCTGTCCAGCATGCTCGGCTGGGTCGTGCTCGCCTCACCCGACCGAGACGCCATGGACGCGGACTACCGGCGGATCAAGGAGCTGGAACGGCGGATCGAGGTCGATCCGGTGACGTCAGAGCGCTGACGCGGGACGGGGACCGGGTCGGCACGCACCACCGGGTCGCTGCGGTCGCTCGACCGCACGAACCTTTCGTCCGGCTCGGCTGGGGCTAGTCCTCGCCGCCGCCACTGCTCTGCCCGTCCGCCTCGCCACCCGGGTGACCGGCGGGACGTGCTCGCCTGGGAGTGAGCGGATCGCCTCCGGCGCATGCGGAGGGCGCCGCGGCGGAGGTCGCGGCGCCCTTCCGTCGGGTGGTGGTGGTCAGGTGAGGTTGGTCATGTTGTGCATGCCGATGAAGACGTGCGGCAGGCCGTTATGCGGCGGGCCGGCCTCTTTGCTGGGGACGAAGCAGATCAGCGCGTTCGGGCCGGTGTTCAGCTCGATGTGCACGATTGCCCAGCGGTCGGGAGACAGCGCCTGCAGGCCGCGCTGGCGGCCGATCCACGGCGAGGCGGGCGGGTTCGGGTCGCCGGCGATGATCGCGTTGTAGAAGTCGGTGAGATACTGGTCGGTGATGCCGTCCCGGGTCGGGCGGAAGACCGCCTCATGGAGCTCGTCGGAGGCGTTGAGGAAGAAGAACGTGGCGTCGTGCCGAAGCTCCGCCGGCACGTTCTGGAAGATCGGCAGGTCGTCGGGCCCGGTCATCGCAGCCGTGATCACGGTGTCGAACGGCGGGAGGCCGCCGCCGACCATCGCGCCGCGCGCCTGGAGCTGGTGCACCCGCGGGGTGATGCCCAGGAAGAAGTCGTTGAGATCCAGGAAGTAGTAGGTGCCCGGCTCCAGCTGGATGGTGACCGAGATCGGGCCGTCCGGGGCGGTGACCACGCCGCCGACCAGCACGGCCTGCTGGAGCAGCAACTGGTGGCCAAGCGCGTTGTCGGCCGGGTCGTCCGACAGACCCAGGCTCAGGTCGTGGATGATGTCATCGATGGTGAAGCCAGGGTTGACCCGGACGCCCTGCAGCGCGTGGAAGCTGTTCTCCGGGGAAGTCACCCGGAACGTGACCAGGCCGGAGTGTACGGTGCTCGGTACGGAGAACCCGCCGGCGTTCGTCATGCTCACCGAGATGACCGGGATATGGCCACCGCCCGCCGGGGTCTCGGCAGCGGGCGCGCCGATCGCGCCGCTCGCTCCGGCCGAGCTCGCTCCGGCCAGCGCGAGCGCGCCGCAGCCCACCAGCGCGGTGCCGATCCGTATGGCCCGTTGTGTTAGGGACATGGACTACTTCCTCTCCGTCGATTCCCGACGTCGCGGTGGGCCTTCCGCCCGTGGCCCCCGGCCCGGCGCGGTGGCGCGTTGTTCACCCGCTACCTCCGTGACGGCTTTGTCCGGACGCCACACACTATGCGTGGTGGGGTGACCGGATCAGACCCACTTGGGGGATAGCAGCGATACGTTGGGCTCGCCCATTTGGCAGTGTACTCACGATCTTCCTCAAGGCAGGCCGATCGGGTGGGCACACCTACCGCCATTTGGCACGTCGACATCGGCGAACGGGCGCTACCGGGTCGTCGACTCCACGACCGGGGTCGCTCCCAGAAATTCGCCGAGACGCTCGGCGGCGGCCTGCAGCGCCTCCTTCTCGGCGCCGGCGAGGGGCCGGTAGAACGACGCCTCGATGAGGACCGAGCGTTGCGTCCGCCTGCGCTTCCAGCGCCCGGCAATCTGGCCGTCGAGAAGGATGATCCCGTTGGTATCGAATCTCTCGCCGACCCACGACAGCCACCGGCCATCGCCGTCGGCCAGCCCGCGGCTTTCGCTGTAGCCCATGAAATACTCGTCGTAGACCTGCAGCAGGTGAATCGTCGGCGACCCGGGCGGCGGGGGAGTGGTGGTGGCCGGGGCCGACCAGTAGGGCACGCCGTCGACCACCTCGCGCTGCAGCCGGGATCCGACCATGTCGAGGCCACGGTCGATCTCGGCCAGGGTCAGGCTCGACCACCACCGCAGATCCTTAGCCGTCGCCGGTCCACGACTCGTGAAGTACCGGACGACCAGCTCCGCCAGCGCCTCGTCGGGGTCCAGCGTCGTGGTGTCCGGCACCCTCTCCTCGAGCAGCGCGTACGTCTGCTGCCTGCCCTTCGGCGCGGCGCTGCAGACGACGCCGGTGAGCTCCGCGTTCATCAGCACGTACCCGAGCCCGAAGCCCTTCTCCTCGACACCGGGTCCACGCAGCACCGGCACAAGCTCCTTGCGGGTCAGGTGGTTGCCGCCGCGGAGCGCGTCGATGAGCAGCTTGTTGCACCGGTCGAGGATGTCGGCGTCCAGGCCGAGCCGGCGGTAGTAGTGCGCGTTCTGCGCCTGCACGCGGGGGCCGGTCAGCGCGAGCAGCCAGCGGATGTCCGCCGGACGCACGAAGTGCCAGGTCGGCCGGAGCACGTGGGTGCGGAGGATGGCGCCGTCGGCGAACGCCTTGTCGATGTCCGCGTCGCTGACCCCCTCGGCGCGTTCACCGATCGACCACTTGCCCGGCCCGAAGTCCTGGGCCTGCATCGCGACGAGCCAGCCCGCGACGTCCTCGGGCGCGCCGAACGGTGGCCCGGCCAGGCGCTGGTTGTGCATCCGGCGCTGGGCCATCTGCTTCGGGGCCAGCCTCGTCTCGTCCACGGGCGCCATCATAGGAACGCCCGCCGACAGAGACGGGCGGGCCGGGGCGCGCGCCCCGACCCGCCCTTCGGCAACCTCCCTTTACTCGGGGGCGAGGAGGAACACGTTCGGGTTCAGCTCGGACAGTGGGATGTCGGTATTGGCGGCGATGATCTCGGCCAGGTTGTGCCGGTAGTCGATTCCGAACGCGCGCTTGATGGCCGGCAGCGCCGGGTCGTTCAGGTAGAAGAACCGGTCGCCGTCTCGGAGCGCCCGGAACTGCTGTGTCCAGATCGCGCGCTGCAGCTCGCCGAAATCGGAGCCGGGGACGTGCTTCTCGGAAATCATGCCGGTGAACGCGTCCAGGTTGTCCACCGACCCGTAAACTGCCTTCAGCCGGGCGGCGGTCGTCGTCCGGCGCACGCCGACCACCGCGGTCTCCAGGTCGCTGTCCAGCGGGACGGCGTTGCCGTCGATGTCGAACAGCGCGGTGAAATCGAGACTGTCCGGGTCGTTGATCTCGTTGCCGGGGGTCAGCTGCGGGTCGCTGGGGAACGACTCGGTCGACTCGCCGGTGATGGCGCGGAACGAGGTCTTCGGCGGCAGGCCGTAGGCCCAGCGGAGCTCGTTGTAGCTCGGCATGCCGTGGTCGCGCCCGCGCTCGATGTCGATGGCGCCGAGGTCGACCACGCTGGTGAAGCAGTCCGGCAGGCCGGGCCCGTCGAGGCACTCCGGGTTGCCCGGCACCGGGATCTGGAACAGCACGCTGCGCAGATGGTTGTCGATCTGGTCGTCGTTCTTGTACTGCGCCTCCAGGCCGATGCCCTGCAGGAGCGGGCCGAGCTGGAGCTCGCCGACCAGGTCGGGGTTGAAGAAGGCGACGTTCAGCGGGACCTCCATCTCGACCTCGGTGCCGTCCTCGCTCGGCTCGACCTCGATGCCCTGCTCCTCGAACTCCTCCAGCTGCTCGGGCGTGTACCGGTCGGTCTCGGTCTCCAGGTCGATGGTGCCGTGGATCATGCTGTGCGCCCGGTAGCCGACGGTGGCGAACTCGTTGGCGAGGTTGGCGTTCACGTCCGGGTCGTAGCCGCGGTAGGGCGGCAGCTGGATCCCGAGCGTGGGCAGGAACTCGGTGTAGGTGATGTGCTGCTGCTCGGCGGTGACGACCCGCCGGGCGATCTGGAACTTCAGCTCCGCGGGCAGCGAGCGGGGGAGCTGGGACACGATCCGGTTGTGCTCGCGGGCGAAGAGCGTGTGCGTCGCGGTCAGCGCGATGTTCTCGTTCGCCCGCACGTCGCCGGCGACGACCGCCCGGCCCTCCTGCCCGCGCAGCCGGCCGTCCACATCCATCGCCGGTGCGGTCGCCGCGTCGCCGCGGGCGTCCCGGCGAGGCAGGTACCCGTCCGGCAGCAGCAGGCGTGAGTGGTTGTTGCCGAGGTCGCCGTCGACCGCGCCCTCCCGCAGCCACTCCAGCCGCTCGTTCGTGCCGCCGTACACGGCCCACGCGTCGATGTAGGAGCTGACCGTGTTGTCCTGCTCGCGCGGGGTCGTGACGCCGGTCCCCTCGGAGATGCTGGACCGGGTGAACGGGATGTGCCCGACCGTGTTGGTGAACTCCTCCATCGGGTCGTCGTTGTCGAACGGGATGTTCCGCGAGCTGGGGTCCGGCGAGTTGCCGACGCCCGGCGCGCGGCGCAGGCCGAACGTGTGGTCGAGGAACTGGCCCCAGGTGAACCCCCACTGGGTGACGTTGCGCTCGGAGAACAGGTTCTGGTTCACGTCGTTGAACACCCGGTTGCTCACGTACCGGGCGTTCGGCCCGCTGACCTGCTCGCCGATGCCGTCGGCATAGCGTGCCGGAACCACCCTGGAGTACTGGGTGCCTGCCTGGCCCCACTCCGGGTGGCGGCGGTTGTTGCCGCGGCCGTCGAGCGGCGCCACCTCGAAGGTGTCGGATAGGGACTGCATGCGCGCATGCCCGCCGCCACCGCCACCACCGCCGGCCGGTGACGGCCGGTCGCCGCGGCCCACCGAACCGGCGGCGCCGCCGAGTGCCAGGCTGCCGCCGACCAGCAGCGCGGCGAAGCCGACCATCAGCGGCCGGCGCATGAGCCGGCGGCCCCTGACCGGTCGGCCCCTGATGGGTCGGTCATTGTATGGGCCATTGGGCCCGGCCCGCCGCCGGTATGCCCCCCGACCCGGTTTTCGGGCATGCTTGCTCCGACGGTGATCCACCATTGGATACCCTCCCCTTCACGGGCACCACGAATTAGGCCTCAGCAGGCCTGCTGAAACCGCAGACAGAAGACGACGCACCACTGATTGAGTCAGCGGCGCGCCGATACTCGCCCGTACGTCACGCGGTAGCCGCTGGCTGAATCCAGGGACCACGGGAAAGAGAAGTGGATACGAAGTCCCGCCCCTGACCTCCGCCCTGTCAAGGAAACTTCGGATGGCGGACATGGTGAGCCTCGGACCTAATGCCGTCAACAGACAGACCCAAATTACCCGTAGCCGGACGATAACGCTCTGTGTCGGCAGTCGGCGCTCGTGATCGTCCAGTGTGAACAGATCGCACTGTCCTCTGTATACAGTCACGGAGATCACGCCGACTGGTGCCGCCGGCGGAGCGGGCCGAGAGCCAAGCAGCGTAGGGAACGCAGATCCTGACGGCGGATCGCCGCTAGGCCGTTGAGCCGCCTAGCGCAGCGAGGGCCTCCTGCAGCGCCGCCGCCACGTCGCCGACCCGCAGGTGGCGGCGGTCGGCCACGACCAGCTCACCGCCGACGACGGTGTGGGTGACGTCGGCGGCGGTGCCGGCGAAGACGACGGCGTCGACCGCGTGCGCCGCCGTGGCGCCGGCGAGCCGGACGCTGCCCAGGCCGACGGTGGTCAGGTCGGCCAGTCGGCCCGGCTCGATCCGCCCAGCGTCCCAGCCGAGCGCGCGCATGCCCGACGCGGTCGCGAGGTCGAGCAGCTCGGCGCCGGTGAAGTGGCCGCGCGTCCCGGTGGCGAGGCGCTCGTCCAGCTCGACGGCCCGGGCCTCCTCGAGCATGTCGATGACCGCCTGCGAGTCGCTGCCGAGGCTGAGCGGGACGCCGGCGTCGTGCAGCGCGGCGGCCGGGCCGATGCCGTCGGCGAGGTCGCGCTCGGTCGTCGGGCACAGGCACACGCCGCAGCCCCGGTCGGCGAGCAGGCTCCGGTCACCCGATGCCAGGTGGGTGCCGTGCACCGCGGTGGTGCGCCCGGTGAGCGCACCGCCGCCGTCGAGCAGCTCGGCCGGCGTCCGGCCGTACCGCGCCGCGCAGGCCTCGTTCTCCGCCGGCTGCTCGGACACGTGCACGTGCAGCGGCACGCCGCGCGCCGCCGCCCAGCCGGCGACCTCGGCGATCGCCGGCGGGTCGACCGCGCGGACGCTGTGCACGGCCGCGCCGATCCGCAGCCGCGGGCGGTCATCGAGCAGCGCGACCCGGTCGGCCCACCGGCCGGCCGACCCGTCGCTGAACCGCAGCTGCACGCCCTCGGCCGGCCGGTCGATCCCGCCGTACAGGTAACAGGTGTCGAGCAGGGTGAGCCGCAGCCCGGCGTCGGCGGCCGCCGACGCCAGCGCCCGGCCCATCGCGTTCCGGTCGGCGTACGGCTGCCCGCCCCCGGCGTGGTGCAGATAGTGGAACTCGCCGACCGCGGTGACGCCGGCCAACGCCATCTCGGCGAACACTGCCCGGGCGAGCGCGTGGTAGCTGTCCGGGGTGAGGCGCTCGGCGACCGCGTACATCCGCTCCCGCCAGGTCCAGAACGAGCCGGCCCGGTGGGTGCGCCCGCGCAGCGCCCGATGGAAGGCGTGCGAGTGGACGTTGGCGAGGCCGGGCAGCGTCAGGCCGGGCAGGGTGATGGCGCCGGGGGGAGCCGTGGCCCCGGGCCGCACGCCGGTGATGCGCTCGCCCTGCACCTCGACGACCGTGGACGCGGCGACCTCGTCGCCGCCGAGCCACGCCCACTCGCACCAGTACTGGGTGGCCTTTGCCTGGGCGGCCGTGGACTGCGCAGTCATGAGCCGATCCGGGCCACAAAGTCGGTGATCCGGGCGACGAACGCGGCCCGGTGGTGCCGGTCGAACTGGTCCCAGGTGGAGAGCGTGCGCGGGTCGATGCGGTCCACCACCAGCGTGCCGTCCAGGTGGTCGACCTCGTGCTGGAACGTGCCCGCGGTCAGCCCGCGCTTGACCTCCTCGTGCGCCTCGCCGTGCCGGTCGGTGTAGCGCACCCGGACCTCGACGTGCCGGCGGAGGTCGCCGCGCAGCGGCACGGACAGGCAGCCCTCGTTGATCTCGACGGTCTCGGCGCCGACCGGCTCCAGCTCCGGGTTGACCAGGACGGTCAGCGGGATCGGCGGCTTGTACGGGTACCGCGGGTTGCGGTCCACCTCGACCACCGCGATGCGGGCGGACTCGTGCACCTGCGGGGCGGCGATGCCGGCGCCGTGCGCGTCCCGCATCGTGTCGATCAGGTCGTCGATCAGCCGCTGGGTGGCCGGATCCCGTAGCTCGTCGAGGGACACCTCGCGGGCGCGCCGGCGCAGCACCGGATGGCCGATCGAGGCGATCTTCCGTACGACCACGCCGCACCCTACCGGTCCGCGGGCTGGGGTATGGGTCAGGGGGCGGGGGTATGGATCAGGCGTGAGCCGCTACAGTCGGCAAATGGTGGTAGCCGAGTTCGCGCGGCCGGTCGACGAAGCGCCCCCAGGCGGAGTCGCGGCGCGCGGGCCCTGGCACCGGGTGCGCTGGGTGCTCATCGTGACCGCGCTGGCGTACGCGAACCTGTGGGTCACCGGCACCGGCGGCATCGCCGCCACCTCGCTGATCATCGGGTCGACGCAAGCCGCCCACGAGTCCGAGATGACCGGCGTGCCGAACTTCGGCCGGATCGACGGGATGCTGTGGCGCGGGGCCGCTCCGGACCGGAGCGGGTACGCCACACTCGCGCGCGCCGGGGTCCGCGTCGTCGTCGACCTCCGCCCGGCCGGCGACCGGGGGCTGCGCCACGACGGCGGCATGGACGGCCTGCTCGCCGACGCGCCGGGCGTCGAAGTCGTCCGCATCCCCATCCGGGACGGCGCCGCGCCGACCGAGGCCGACGTCGCCCGCTTCCTCGATCTGATGAGATCCGCGACGGGTCCCGTGTTCGTGCACTGCGGCGCGGGGGTCGGGCGCACCGGCTCGATGGTGGCCGCGTACCAGGTCGTGACGGGCGCCGCGACCAGGGGCGAGGCGTTACGGGACATGCTCGCGGTCGGCCCGCCCACGCTGGAGCAGCTCGCCTTCGTCGCCGGGCTACGCCCCGGCCAGGACCAGCGACCCGGACCCGCCGTGGTCGCGCTCAGCCGCCTGATCGACGCGCCCCGCCTGATCTGGAACCTGATGCGGTAACGGTCGCTAGCCGGCGGCGGCAGGCACGTCCCGCACGCTGCGGACCTCGGCCCGCACGTGGTCGAGCGCGAGGTCTTCCAGGCACCCGACGAGCTGGCGCTGCTGGTGCTCGCCCAGCGCCGGCCGGATTGTCAGCAGCATGCGGTGTCCGGACAGCCGCCAGTCTGCGGCGCGCTGCTCCCGGGTCAGACCGCGGCTGCAGGTCAGCCACAGCAACAGCGCGTCCTCCTCGGTCACCCGCCCGCCGGTGGCCCGCAGGTCCAGGGTCAGCATCGTGGAGCGGTCCGAGCGCAGCTCGTCCTCCCGGTGCTCGAGCCCCTCGCGGAGCCAGGCCACTCCGGTGACCAGCACGAGCCCGGTGATCGCAAGCACGGCGGCGGGACGGATCATGTCCGCCACCGCTCATCCGGCGACCAGCCGCCCAGCGGGTGCCGCAGCAGTGCCTCGGCAGACGGGTCGCGGCCGCCTCCGACGATCGCGATCAATGGCGTCGACGCCGGGACGATCAGCGTGTCCGCGGGGGCGTACCGCAGCAGGTCGGTGACCAGCCGCCGCTCGACGACCGGGCCAACCGCGGCGTGCGCGAGTCGCTCGACCAGCCAGGCCAGCGCGCTGACCAGCAGGCCGGCGCCGAGCAGGACGGGGATGAACACGGCCGCGCCGTCCGGTGGCGTGCCCAGCCAGCGGAAGCGCGACGACGGAACGGGCGCTTCGGCGACCGCGTCGCGGACCCCGGCTGCCCACTGGGACTTCGCCGGCTGGGGGCTCGCCTGCCGGGAGTCTGCCCGTGGTTGCACGCCGATCCCGACCGGCCGGGCGGGGTCCGCCGGCTGGCCGGCGAGGCGCTGCTCGAGGCGACGCAGCCGGCTGTCCGCGACCAGCGCCGACCACGCGACCGCGCAGAGCACGCAGAACACCGCGACCAGCGTGGCCCGCTGCCACTCCCACCGGGCCACATAGACCAGCGCGTACCCGAACGTCCCCAGCGTGCTCGCCGCCAGCGCCACGGTGGCGCCGCCCCGTACGGTCATGACTGCTCAGCCCCCGTTCCGCGGTTCCCCGCCGGCCGCCGCGACGGCGAGATCGATCGTGCCGGCGCGCCCGTCCACCACGACCTGGCTGCCCGGGCGGATGCGGCTGCGCGCGTCGAGTACCCCGACCACCGCCGCCACGCCCTGCTCGCGAGCCAGGATCGCCAGGTGGGACAGCGGACTGCCGGTCTCGGCCACCAGCGCGGTCAGCGACGGCAGGTGCACGGCCAGGCTCGGCGTCAGCGCCTCGACGACCAGCACGGCCGAGCCGCCGTCCGGCATCATCGCGATCTCGGCCGGGTCGTGCACGACCGTGCCGGACACCCGGCCGTCCGCGGCGCCGGTGCCGGACAGCTGCCGCCCGCCGGCCGCGGCCTTGATCGCCACGACCGTGCCGTCGGCCGCGAGGCGGAACGACGTCGGCAGCGGCGTGCTGTCCGGCGCCCGCCCGCGGGTGTCCGGCGACGGCATCGTCGGGTCGAGCAGTAGCGCGGTCAGCTCGGACCGGCGGAGCCGGCGCACCTGCAGCGGGTCCACCAGTTGGCCGAGCGCGACCAGCCGGCAGCCGAGCTCGCGGGCGATCCGGGCCTGCAGCTCCTGCAGCCAGCGGGCGCGCAGCCGCAGCGCCTCGCGCAGCACGCCCGCGTCCAATGCGGCTGGGCCCCTGTCGTCGATGGTCTGGTCGCCGGTCGAGGGCGTGGGCGAGGCGGGTGGGACCGGATCCGAGCGGCGCTTGGCCATCGGCCCGGCGCTCGGCCACGAGGTGGGACCGATCGAGGGCGGCACGAGCGCGAGCAGCACCGGCTCCTCCCGTACCGCTTCGGCCGGCGGGCGGTCGAGCGAGGCCAGCACGCGCACGGCCGTCCCGGCGGCTGTCTGCCCGCTGTGCTCTCCGCCGCGGCCGGACAGCACGATGCCGATTAGCGCCTCCTGCTGGTGCACCGCGACGAGGGTGTCGCCGGCCCGATCGAGGGCTGCGACCAGCTGGGCGTCGGTCAGGTTGGCCGACTCGGGGAACTCCAGCAGCAGCCGGTCGACGTGCTCGACGGTGTTCGCGGCGATGCCGGGCAGGCTCGCCCGCAGCTGGCCCACGCGCCACGCGGCGGACAGCCGACGCACGGCCGGTCGAGGGTCGAGCACAGCCAGCCGCCGGCGCGGCAGCTGGCCCAGCGCGGCCAGGTCCGCGACGGCGCGGCCGCGCACGCTGCGGACGACCGCCGTGGGCGGACGACCACCCACCGTGCGCAGTGCCGCGGTCAGGCCGAGGTCCAGCGGCCGGATCCACAGGTCCTCCTCCAGCGGCCAGAGCGGCTCGGGCAGCGTCTCGGCCACCGGGCCGGCGCCCAGCACCGGCGCGCGGCGGGCGACGGCCGCGGCCACCCTGGTGACCGGCCGCGCCTGGAACAGCACCAGCCGGCCGTCCGGCGTCCAGCCCCACTCGATGTCCTGCGGCCCGCCATAGATGGCCTCGGCGTTCGCGGCCAGCCGGCGCAGCGCGCGGCCGAGCTTGCTGGCCGGCACGCCGTACGCCTCGGGCACCCGCCGGCCGTCCCGGCGCAGTCCGCCGAAGGGCGGCAGGGTCAGGTCCAGGCCCGCCTGCTCGCCGCCGACCAGCCGCTCCGGCGATCCCTCCACCACGGTGACCCGGGGCCGGCGCGCCCCGGTGACCGGATCGACGCCGAAGAGCACGCCCGAGATGCGGCACTCCTGCTGCGGCTGCACCAGCACGGCGACCGGCAGCCCGTCCCCGGACGCGGCCACCGCGTCGACGGCCTCGCGCAGCGCGTCGGTCCCGTCGACG
>JBKOXW010000100.1:0-20398 GCA_046744115.1 Actinomycetota bacterium
CGCTGTATGTGCAGTCCCGGGGCAACCTGCGCCGCGAACTGAGCAACCAGGTGGCCCTGCGGCGGGGACGCCGCACCCGCCGACACCGCGCCGCGGCCGCCGGAGCAGTGCGCTCCCGACGCCCGTGGGCCGAGGGCTTCAGAGATCGCCTTGACCTTCCGCTTGACCGCGCCGAGCGCGTTCTTCCCATAGCTGGGCGCCTATCCCGTCGACCGGTTGGTGGTGAACGTGGGAACCGTTCCGGGGTTGCCCTTCCCGCCGCCCGGCCAGGGCGGTGGCGGGCAGGAGGGGCGGCGACTCCGACGCCGGATTGCATAGCCGGTCAGGAGGCCATCGGGAAGGTCTGCGGCGTACCGGTGGCGAGGCTGCAGGGGCAATCTCTCAGGCACAGCTCGACGACGTCGCCACCGAGCTGAACCAACGGCCACGGCAGACCGACGGAGGAGGCGGGCCGGAGGGCGGGACGATTGACTCTACCGCTCGCGGTGCGGCCGCTGCCGTTCGGCGGCCAGGTTGCACCGATCGGCGTGGTGTTCGGGCCTCGCCGTGGGCTGGCTGGTCGGGATGCCACTGCTAAGGGTGCTGGAGGTCCCTGCCGATCCGGCGTGGCGCACTCGTTCCAGGCCGTCGTGTTCGCCCGCCCGATCGCGTTCGCGCTGCCGTTTGCCGCCACCGACTACCAGGGGTGCGGGCTTCTTCAGATCCCCCGTCCCGTCCGCCACCAGCACCGTTCCCCGGTTGGAGGTCAGGCTCGTCCAGTGACGAATGCCCGCACATCTGCAGCGAACAGGTCGGCCGCGCCGCGGGCCAGGCGGTCTCTCCGGCCTCCAGGCCGCTCACCCGCCTTGGGGGCTCTGGATAACCCTGTGCACCCAGGCGGTGAGCCGTACCGCCGGCTCGCGCCGGTGCACCCAGGGACGCTCTGTTTGAGCACGCGTCTCTCGGTGGACACCCGGCATGGGTCTCACGAGCACTTCGACCTCCTCTCCGGCTTGACTGGCACCTTGATCCAACAGCCCGGCGACCGACTACGCAGCCCATCCAGTTGGCTCCGAGCACGCCACGATCGCACCGGACGTCGAGGTCACTATCGTCGGTGGCTGAGCCACCTTTCGCCACGGTGGACGGCTGCAAGTCCGCCATCGAACCCAACTCCCCACGACGTGGTAGCCGCCCACAGTGCGCCAGCGCTGCCACGCTCGGGCATACGCCTCGTGCGCACAGTTCTGCGCCTCGGCGAGGTCGCCGGTGAGCGCGTACACCTGTGTGACCACGCGCTTCGCGGTGCCGCGATAGAACTCGTCGAACTCTGCTGACCCGTCCATCGCCGTCCCCGCGATCGGTGGCGTTGACGTTGTCACGCGCCACGGCGCCAACAGGTTGCAGTGACGGTCACAGCGGAGGCGGGCTCGGTGAACGGCTGCACCGGCCCGGTCGGCGTTGGGGTGCTTCTCCCGAAACAGTGGTCGGCCCGGGCGCCCCTTATTCGAACGGGTGCTGGACGACGATCTCGCCCTGGTCGACCCGGGTCAGGTCGGCAGCTATGAGTACCCCGGGCGGGGTGTCGGCGACCGTCCCGTCCGCTGTCGCGGCGCGCTGCCAGCCGCGTGTCCAGGCATTCTCCAGCCGCAGCCGATCGCGGCGCACCGCGTGGTCGGCGAGCCGCTCGAGCGGCCCGGCACCGGCCCACACAACGTCGACCGCCACACTCTCCGGACAGGTGAGCCCCGACGCCGGGTCGAAGATGCTGCAGATCAGCACCGGCACGACCGCCCGCGCCCGTGCCTGCCCGAGCCGCGGGGCGCCGTCGACCATCGCGTCCTCGGTCCGGCCGAACCACTCGGCCACCGGTGTCGTCCCGAGCTCCCCCCCGACCACCCGGTAGACGAAGGTCAGGGTGCGCACCACCGGGCCGCGGGACCGCAGCTTGCCGTCCCGGGTCCTGCTGTCGAAGGCCAGCAGGATGGTGTCCGTGCACACGTCGCCCAGCGAGGGCCGCGGGCACGTCGTCCACGTCGCGGCGGCGACGAGCCCGGAGAATCGGGTGCGAAACACGACCGTGCGAGAGTCGTCGCCCGCAACAGCGACGGCGGGCGTTGCCAGCAGCGACGTGAGCAGCGCGCCAGCCAGCCCGGCGACGATGGGTGCCTTCATCGCTCGTCCCCCTCCTGTGAAACGGTCCCCGCCGGTGTCTAAGTCACCTCCGCGTTGTGACCAGTATCGGGCCAGCACGTCAGCGGCTCGCCGGGCCGGGCTGGTCTCGTCGAGTACGCGCGCATGGCGGCTTCGCCGCCGGGAGGGCCGTGCCCGAACGCGACCCGCCACCATTGCGCTCCCCGGGTCTGGGTCGGGCGAACGCTCGGCTGAGCTGCTGGCGGCTGTGCTCAGTCGCCGGTTTGGTCGCGGATGCCATCGGCGTCGAGCAGTGTGATGCGCCCGCGGCCGAGGCGGATCAGGCCATGTTCGGCGAACTCGCCGAGGATCTTGGTGGCGGTCTCGCGGGAGGTGCCGACCAGGGCGGCGATCTGTTCGTGGGTCAGGGCCACGACGGTCGCGCGACCGGCGAAGCCATAGCGGCGTTGCTGGCCGGCCAACGCGGTCAGGGTGCTGGCGATGCGTTGCGGGACGGACTTGAACACCGTGTCGGACAGCCGCCGTTCCATCTCGCGGAGCCGCTGGCCGAGGATCTCGGTGATCCGGGCCGAGATCCGCGCGTCGGACAGCAGGTACTTCTGCACGCAAGTGCGGGACATGACGCACACGACCGTCTCGTCGAGGGCCTCGGCGTAGTTGTCATGCATGCTCTGCCCAAGCAGCACCATCTCCCCGAAGATCGTGCCCGGGGTGATGATCGCGGTGGTCAACGCCCGACCATCGCCGGAGATGCGGAAGATACGCACCCGGCCACGCTTCAGAATGAACAGCGTTTCGGTCGGGTTGTGCGGCGAGTACAGGATCGCCCCGGCCGGGTAGGTCCTCATCGGCGCGATCGCGGCGATGGCGTCCATCTCCGCGGGCGACAGGTCGCAGAAGATGTCGACCTCGGCAAGACACCAGGTCTTGTCCTGGTACGCCGCTGCGCGCTCCACGTGTGCTGTCTCCTCACGGCGGCCGGGCGCCCACGGTGGCGGCCGGTCGCCCCACGGCTGCCGATCCAGCGTCTGCACGCCCTCAACCACACAATACGACGGCTCGGCGGTGTCATCGGCTACGGCCAGCTCGGCGCCGGGTCGTGTCGGCGCCAGCGCCACCCGCCCGGCGGTGCCGGGCGGGGTGGCTTCGGGCTCAGGAGTGCCCATTGGCGATGACGGGATGGTGGGCGTGGGCGTCAGCCGCGCTGCAGCCGCGGGCGGACCAGGACGTAGACGAGGCCGAGCAGCGCGCCGTAGATGAGGTGACCGAGCAGGCTTTGCCACTGCGTGGTACCCACCTCGAAGATCATCTCGTTCATGCCGAGCCACGCTGGCATGATCAGCAGCGCGCCGACCACCCACCATAGGACCCCATATGCCAGCCCGATGCCGACCGCCGGTGCCAGCGTGCCCGCCCAGCGGCCGAACAGAACCGCGTAGATGGCGCCGAACAGGGCGGAGTTGAACAGGTGTACCAGCCAGCCCACGGCGATCGAGTCGCTGTTGATCAGCTGGGCCACCATCGGCATCAGGTCGATCGCCTGCATGAGCACACCGAACACGACCCCGCCGACCAGGCCGCCGGCGATGCCGGCGACGATCCGGGCCGGTAGCGCGGCGGTGGCGCTGCGTGCCCTACTTGCGGTCGTCATCAGTCCTCCTGATGGTGTGATCTTCAGCGGTGACCGTAAGCGGCGATGATGGCCGCTTCGGTGAGCTGGCACACACAACGGCACGATCGAAGTCGACATCCGGTGACCGCTACGGCATGCGGCGCGCTGGGCGTGCGGTGCGCCCGCCCGCCGACGGTCATGGTCCACGGTCGTCATCGTCCGCCCGGTTTGTCGGCCACGAGCAGGCCGTAGCCCAGCACGCCGTCGGCGAGCGCCGCCCGCGCGGCGGCCAGCACGGCGGGCGCCCGGTCGAAGTCGACGCCCAAGGCTTCTGCCCTGGCGCGAGCGGTCATCCGCACCACGCCGAGGCGTGCCTCGATCTGGTCGATCATGCGGCCGATCGCGGTGTCGCGGCGGCCGGTGTGGGTGACTCGCAGCCCGGCGCCGGTGAGGATGGCGGCGTACTCGTCGATCGGGCGGGCGTCGGCCACGCAGGCGACCCAGGCGGCCAGCCCGGTCAGCTCAGCGGGCAGCCGTGCCGGATCCGCCACCACGTCGGTGATGCCGACCCGCCCGCCCGGACGCAGTACGCGCACCAGTTCAGCGGCGGCGGTCGGCTTGTCGGGGAAGGTGCAGAACGCGCACTCGCAGACGACCGCGGCGAAGACGGCGTCGGGACAAGGCAGCTGCTCGGCGTCACCGACGGTGAAGGCCACCTGCCCGGCGAGGCCGACGGCTGAGGCGGCACCCTGCGCGAGTGCCACGTTGGCGGCCGACAGGTCCACCCCATCGACATGGACGCCGTATTCCTTGGCCAGCATCAGGGCGGTGGTTCCACGTCCGCTGGCCACATCGAGGACCCGGTCGCCCGGGGTCAAGGCGAGCAGGCCGGCGAGGTGGCGGGTCAGGGCCAGCCCGCCGGGGTGGTAGGCGTCGCCGAGCAGCAGCGCCACCAGGTCCGAGCCGTACGCGGCGGCGCAGCAGGCCTTGATCTGCTGGGGTGTAGGCCGTGTGGCCGTCATCGCCGCACCGCCGCCCGGCCGACGTTGGTGGCGTCGGAGGCCACCGGGAGGCGGCGCCCGTTGCCGTCGCCGCGGGCGACTCGTGACCCGTACCGGGACGTGGCCAGGATCGGCTGCAGGGGCGTGGCATTGGGTACCACGTCGGCGATGTCCACACCGGACATGTGGGCGCGGACCTGTTCGCGGTAGCCGACGGAGTTGTAGGCGCAGAACGGGATCAGCCGGCCGTCCGGGGTGATCTCCTCCACGCAGCATTTCATCAGCTGCTTGACGTTGAGCGTGTACGGATCCTGAAAGTCCTGAATGACGATCATGAAGGCGCGCTCGGTCAGGTTGGCGATCGCGTCGGGCAGGTTGACCCCGCACGCGTCGGCGCAGTCCAGCGCGGCCGCCGCGGCGGCGAGTTTGTCCTTTGTGGTGTCGGTGCCCATGAACGCCGACGCCGACCACAGCTTCTCCAGCGCCTCCCGGGCGGCCTGGTCGGGCACGACCCGGTTGGACAGGTAGTCCAGGTAGTCCTCGACGTTGAGCAGTCGCGGGATGGGTACCAGACCAAAGTCCGGCCGTCCGGGAGTTCCCTCGGTGAGCAGGTAGGTAATCGATCGGCAGGCGGGGAAGCAGCACGGCACCGGGACGAAATCGGCTGCCTGAAACCATTGCGGGCGTTGCGCGGCGATGCCGTGGATGATGTCGGAGTTGGTCAGCCGGGTGAGCGGATCGAACTCCAGGTGCCGGCCGGAGTGGGTGACCGGCTGGAACGACACGGACCGCACCGCGGGGTGAGCGAGGCCGAACTCGATGATGTCGCCGAGCTCGTGCTCGTTGAGTCCCTTCTCGACCGCGGCGACCAGGGTGACGGTCAGGCCCACGTCGGCGCAGTGGTCCAACGCCCGCTGTTTGATCGCGCGCAGGTCCCGGCCGCGGATCTCGCGGTGGGTGCGCTCGTCGAGCCCATCGAACTGCAGGTAGATGTTGAGTAGGCGGCCGGGACGGTTCCGCTCGCCAAGGGCGGTCACGAAGGACATGTCGGAGGCGAGCCGGACGCCGTTGGTGTTGATGTTGACGGCCTTGATCGGCCGCTGCTGGGCCAGGTCAACATTCGAGGATGTGTCGGTGGATGGTGGGTTCGCCGCCGGAGAACATGACCACCTCGGCCTCGCCCTCGGAGGCGACGAACACGTCCAGCATCGCTGCACACTGATCGAGGGTGATCGCGTACCCGTCGGGTTGGTGCCCGGAGTCGGCGAAGCAGATCGGGCAGTCCAGGTTGCAGCCGGTGTTGACCTCGATGATCCCAAGGCAGGCGTGCTGCTTGTGTTCCGGGCAGAGCCCGCAGTCGGACGGGCAGCCGTCGCGGACCTCGGTTTGGAAGGTCAGCGGGATGGTGCCGGGCTTGTTGAACCGGGCCGAGTCCAGGTACATCCGCGCGTCGCCGTAGACGAGCGCCTCGAACCAGCCATGCTCCTTGCAGCGTTTGCGCAGGTATACCTTGCCGTCGCGGATGTTGACCTGGGCGTCGACGACGACCTTGCACACCGGGCAGATCGACTTGGTGTACTCCACAAACACCTCGCCACGATCGCGCTTGACCCGGGCCGGCTCTACCGCCGCCATCTGGAACCCCTTCCTGATCGGATCAGCCACCTCGCCTCAGCCTGGCAGACGCTCGCCGGCGTTCACCGTGATCGCGCTTACCCTCCGGCGGCCAGCTGCCGGCGCACCTCACGCGTGGAGCCGTGCGGGACGACGCCTAGCCCCGAAGCTGGTTCTGCGTAAGCGGGGTCACAGTCCGGCCGGTCGCGCCGTCGGCACACTGCCCCTATGGTTCGTGCTCTGCCGCGGGCCGCGTCGGCGGTGGGGGTAACCGCTGCGTTGCTGCTTGCCGCGTGCGCCGCCGCCGAGTCCGGCTCCCCCAACGCCGCCGGCGCGCCGGCGCCGGTGGCACTGCCGCAGGTGGCCGCCGGGCCCAGGGAGGACGTGCCGTCGGCGCTGGACAACATGCGCGCCCCGGCGTTCCCGCCACCGCTGATCAACCCGGACGAGATCCGCTCCGGTGGGCCGCCACCCGACGGCATCCCCGCCATCGACCGGCCCACGTTCCTGCGCGCCGGCGACGTCACCTGGCTCGGCGACGCCGAGGCCGTGCTGGTGCTGACCGTGCGCGGGGAAACCCGCGGCTACCCGGTGCAGATCTTGACCTGGCACGAGATCGTCAACGACACGATCGCCGGTACGCCGGTGGCGGTCACCTACTGCCCGCTGTGCAACTCCGGCGTCGCGTTCGATCGTGCCGTCGGCGGCCGGGTGATCTCGTTCGGCACCTCCGGGCGGCTGTACGCCGACAATCTGGTCATGTACGACCGGCAGACCGAGTCGCTGTGGCCGCAGCTGACCTTCACCGCTGCGGTCGGCGTGCTCACCGGTACCCGGCTCACCCCGCATCCGCTGCAAACGGTGGCATGGCGCGAGTTCCGCGTCGCGCACCCGCAGGCGTGGGTGCTCTCCCGTGACACCGGGTTCGCGCGCGACTACGGCCGCAACCCGTACGCCGGCTACGACGACCCGCAGCAGCCGCTGCTGTTCCCGCTGCCGGAACAGGACCGGCGGGAGCGGTTGAAGGAACGCGTGATCGGGCTGGGCGACGGCGCCACGGCCGTGGCGGTCGTGCGTTCCGCGGTGGCCGCTGCGGGGGTGCTGGAGATTACCGTGGGCGGCCGGGATCTGATCGTGTGGCACCGGCCCGGGCAGGCCTCGGCGCTCGACGACGACGCCGTGGGCACCGGCCGGGACATCGGCACCATCGGCGTGTTCGACCCGGTGCTGGAGGGCCGGTGGCTGCGCTTCACCGCCACACCGAGCGGGTTCCGCGACGCCGAGACCGGCTCCACCTGGGATGTGCTCGGCCGGGCCACCGCCGGGCCGCTGGCCGGCATGGCGCTGACGCCATACCGGTATCTGGACACGTTCTGGTTCGCCTGGGCGGCGTTCCAGCCCCACACCACAATCGTCCGATGACCGCCTATCGTGGCAGCGGCCGCGGATTGGCCAATCGGGATGAGCAACCCCAGCGTCTTCTGGATAGGGAGGTGAGGGTTGAGATGAGCCGATGGCCCAGACTGCTCGGGCTGGTCCTGGCCGGGGCATTGGCGTTGACCGGGTGCGGGAGGCCGGCCGCGACCAACGGCGCCGATCCGGCGGCCCGGGATCAGGCCGTCGAAGCGGAGCGAGCGGATCTCACCTTCACCGTCGCGCTCCTTGACGGCGGCACCTTCGACGGTCGCAGCCTGTCCGGCAAGCCCGCGGTGCTGTGGTTCTGGGCCCCGTGGTGCCCCACCTGCGCAGCTCAGGCCCCGCACCTGCGCCAAGTCGCCGACCGGTACACCGGGAAGATCACAGTCGTGGGTGTCGCCGGATTGGACGAGGTCGCGAACATGCACCGCTTCGTTGAGCTGACCCACGTCGACAACATCGCGCACCTGGCCGACGAGCAAGGGGTGGTGTGGCGGCGGTTCGGGGTCACCGCGCAGAGCACCTATGTGCTGCTCGACGACTCCGGCACGGTCGTGCACCGCGGCTACCTCGACGAGGCCAACCTGGACCGGATGCTCGCCGAGCTGGCCGGCTGACCATGCTCGACGCGCCGCTGGGGTTGGCGCTGGCCGCCGGCATGCTCGCCGCGGTCAACCCGTGTGGGTTCGCGCTGCTGCCCGCCTACCTGGCGTTTCTGATCAGCGGCGACACGCCACCGGGGCGAGTCGCCGCGGTGCGCCGGGCGTTGATCGCCACCGTCGCGATGACCGCCGGGTTCGCGGCGGTGTTCGCGGTGTTCGGTCTGGCGATCGCACCGGCCGCCGGGCAGATCCAGCGGCACCTGCCGTGGGTCACGATCGGCATCGGCCTGGTGCTGGTCGGGCTCGGCGGGTGGCTGCTGGCCGGGCGTAGCCTGCCCGGGCTGCGGCTGGGCGCGGCGACCGGCCCGGCGCTGTCGCGCACCGTGATATCGATGGCCACCTTTGGCGCTGCCTACGCGGTGGCGTCGCTGAGCTGCACCATCGGTCCGTTCCTGGCCATCGTCGTGACCAGCTTCCTCGCCGGCTCCGCGGTCGACGGGGTTGGCCTGTTCCTGGCGTACGCCGCCGGGATGGGCCTGACCGTCGCGGCCGCGGCGCTGGCGGTCGCGCTCGCCCAGGGCGGCGTGATCGGGCGGCTGCGGCGAGCCGCGCCGCTGATCTCGCGGCTTGGTGGCCTGCTGCTGGTGGTGGCCGGCGGTTACGTGGCCTACTACGGCTGGTGGGAGACCCGGGTCCTGGCCGGTGCCGGCGCCACCGATCCGGTCGTCGACACGGCCGGCTCGGTGCAGCGGTGGCTGGCCGGTGGGCTGGATCGGGTCGGTCCGGCCGCGGTCGCGGCAGTCGCGGTGCTGCTGGCGGTCGGCGGTCTCGCCGCGGGGTGGGCTGCCGCCCGGCGGTCTCGCTCTGGCCTGCACCGGTGAGCTCGCCGAACTGGCCCGGCTGCTCGCGCACGAGCTTGCGCATGCGGTGGTAGCTCGCCGCAACGGCGTGGACGTGGAGAGCATCGTGCTGTGGCTGCTCGGCGGGGCGGCCCAGCTGCGGTCCGAGCCGACCACGCCCCGTGCGGACTTCCGGATCGCGGTCGTCGGCCCGCTGACGAGCCTGGTGCTGGCGGTCGGCTTCGGTGCGGTCGGGATGATCGCCTCGCTGCTCGGCGCGGAGGGCCTGCCGATCGGCGTGCTGGCCTACCTCGCCGGCACGAACCTGCTGCTGGCGATCTTCAACCTGCTCCCGGCGGCGCCGCTGGACGGCGGGCGGGTGCTGCGGGCAGCGCTCTGGCGATGGCGCGGCGACCGCGAGCAGGCATCCGTCGCCGCCGCCCGGGCCGGCCAGGTCTTCGGCTTCGTCCTGATCGGCCTCGGCCTGCTGCAGGTGCTCGCCGCAGGTGGCATCGGCGGGCTGTGGCTCGCTCTGATCGGCTGGTTCCTGGTCAACGCGGCAACGGCCGAGGAGCAACAGGCCCGGTTGAGCAGCCGGCTGTCCGGCGTGCGGGTCGGCGACGTCATGAGCGGCCCGCCCGTGGTGGCCGACGGCTCGCTCACCCTGGATGAGTTCATCGACCGGCTCGCCATGACCCACCGGTTCTCCTCCTACCCCCCTGGTCGACCCCGGCGGGCGCCTCACCGGCCTGGTGACGCTCAACCGGGTGCGGGCGGTGCCGCCGGGCCGGCGGACCGGCACCCTGCTGCGCGACATCGCCTGCCCGCCGGAGGAGGTGCCGACCGCACGGCCGGACGAGGCGCTGCTCACCCTGCTGCCGCGGATGCGTGGCTGCTCCGACGGTCGCGCGGTCGTGCTGGACGAGCAGGGCCGGGGTCGTCGGCCTGGTCTCGGCGACCGACATCAGTCGCGCGATGCAGCTCGCCGACCTGCAGTCCTTCGACGCCTACCCACCCCCGCGCGGCGCCGACCTCACCACGGCCGGCCCGCACCGTTGACCGGCGGCCGGGGCGCCAGCGTCCGGCGCTGTGTATACCGAGGCTGCCGACGTGGAGTGGTCAGTCGGGGGGTGAGACCGGGCGCGCGAGGATCGCGTCGACGAGGGCGTCGGTGAAGGATTTGGGGACCGGTTGGCCGGTTACCAGGACCCGGTAGTAGATCGGGCCGACGAGTTGATCCACGGCATGGTCGACGTCGGTGCTGCGGGGCAGCTCGCCGCGTTCGACGGCGCGCTGCAGCGGCAGGCGGTCGCGGGAGCGCTGGTCGCTGAGGTGCTCGGCGCGCAGCCGCCGCGCGACGTCGGCGTCGTGCTGGGCCTGTCCCACCAGGGCGCGGAAAACAGCTCCGGCGTCTGAGTTGGTCAGGAAACGGGCCAGCCTGTGCAGGTGTATGCGGAGATCTTGCGTGAGGTCACCGGTGTCCGGGGGCTGGAGATCCTCGGCTGCGTCCTCGATGAAGGCGTCCATGAGAACGTCCGTCTTGGACGACCACCAGCGGTAGATGGTCTGTTTGGCCACGCCGGCCCGGGCCGCGATGGCCTCCACGGTCAGCCGGGCGAACCCGCGCTCGACCAGGAGGCCGTCGGCGGCGTGGAGGACGCTTTGGCGGGCCTCCTCGCTGCGCCCATGCCGGTTGCCGTGGTGCCCGGCCTGGACGCCGTCAACGGTGTGCTCCATCGTGCACCTCCACCGCAGAGACCTTAGCCAGTCTTGCGTACACGCAACGTTGCGTCTAGTCTACTCGCCATGACGAACACGTTGGACGCCACGCCGGTTCGCGCCATCCTCGATCGCCTGTTCGCCGCCGCTGCGCTCCAAGAAGCGGACCCGTCCCAGTGGCCTGCCGGGCCTTCGCTCGCCGATGCCACACCCCAGGAGCGCGCCGACGCGCTCGACACCGCCTACCTGCCGATCTCGGCCCAGGGCGGCAACCTGCTCTACACGCTGATACGGGCCAGCCGCCCGGACACCATCGTGGAGTTCGGCACGTCCTTCGGCATCTCCACCATCTACCTGGCCGCCGCCGCGACCGACAACGGCTCCGGTCACGTGCTGAGCACCGAGCTCAGCAAGACCAAAGTAGCCGCCGCACGGGCCAACCTCGCGGAGGCCGGACTGGCGGACGTGGTCACGATCCTGCACGGCGACGCCATGGAAATGCTGGCCGACGTCCCACAGAAGGTCGACTTCCTCCTCCTCGACGGATGGAAGGACCTGTGCCTGCCTGTCCTCCGGCTGCTCGAAGACCGGCTCCCACCCGGCGCGCTGGTGATCGCCGACGACGCCACGATGCCCAGCATGAGCGCGTATCTGGACTACGTCCACGACCGGACGACCGGATACGTCAACGTGGCCTTCCCGGTGGAGGACGGTATGGAGATCAGCTGCCGGGCCTAGTCGGACTCGCCGAGCGCGCCGGCCTGTCCGGCGGCTCGTTGCACCACGGTCCGACGGACGACGGCGACTTCCTGGTCCGCGCCGACCTCCGGTGGCCAGGGTGAGCGCACCCCTGCCCGGCGTGCGCGTCCTGCTCGCCGACGACGACCCCCTGGTCCGGGCCGGCCTCCGCATGATCCTGTCGGCCGACGCGACGATCGAGGTCGTCGGGGAGGCAGCCGACGGACGCGCCGCCGTCGCGGCGGCGACCCAACTGCGGCCGGAGGTCGTGCTCATGGACATCCGGATGCCCGACATGGACGGCATCACCGCCACGGAACGACTCAAGGCGCTGCCACACCCGCCTCAGGTCATCGTGCTGACCACGTTCCACGTCGACGACTACGTGCTCGCCGCTCTGCGCGCCGGGGCAAGCGGCCTGGCCGAGGGCGGCTCTCTGCTCTGCTGCGACATCAGCGAGGACTGGGCGGCTATCGGCGTGCGGGCGTGGGAACGCGCAGGTCTGCGGAATCGCATCGAGCTGCGTATCGCTCGGCCCTGCGGACGCTGTCGGCGCTGCCCGACGAGGCCGACATCGATCTCGTCTTCATCGACGCCGACAAGCCCGGGTACGCCGCCTACTGGGACGAGCTGGTTCCTCGCGTGCGCCGAGGTGGCGTCCTGCTGGCCGACAATGTGCTCTGGAGCGGAGAGATCGCCGACGAGAGCGTCACCGACCACAACATCGCCGCCTTTCGCGCGTTCAACGACAAGGTCGCCGCCGACGACCGGGTCGAGGTCGTCGTGCTGCCGGCATTCGACGGGCTCACCATCGCCCGCAAGCTCTAGACATCAGGCCCACAGGCTGACCCGACCCTGGCGACTAATTCTCTCGCCAGCTATCTTCCTCCTTCCCCTTACGAGCGCCCCGGTGCAAGCTTGCACGGAGCGCAAGCACCACGAGGGGGTCTCGATGCGTCGTGTGTTCCTGGCTCTTCCGCTGGCCGCGGGTGGAATCTTCCTTGGGGCGACGCCAGCCGCCGCCGATCACACCCACTTCCGGGTCGTTGGCAGCGGGGAGTGCGTCCTGATCGCGCCGGACGGTGGGGAGAAGTACGTGCAGCTGCCGCACGCGGACGAGTTCGCGCCCAATCGGCAGCACCCACTGCACGTCAATGTCCACCTCGGCCGGCCTGGGGAGGTCGGGGCCGTCTACGTCGCGTACGGCGCGGATGGCGTCCTGACCGCGGATGCCCAGCGGCTGTGCGGCGGAGCGTTCCGCAACCGATAGGCACTGACGAGGGCGTGCCGCGGACAGCGGGCCGTGGCTCGCCGAGGAGATGCCTCCATGGGCTGGTTGCGGGATCGATTCGGCCGATCCAGCGGCAGGCCGAAGGATTTGGCTGAGCGCCTGACCACCCCGCCGCCTGCCTCCGGCAACCGGCACCTCCATCACCAGCCCGGCTCACCTCGTCCGGGGACGGTCGAGCTCCTTGGCGAAAAGCACGCTCGCCTCACGGAGAATCTCGTTGGCGCGGCGTAGCTCCACCACCTCCTTGGGCAGCCGCGCGAGCTTCTCCCGCTCCACAGTGGACAGCCGGTCGTCCCGCTCGCCGCGGTCGGCCTCGTCCTGACGGATCCAGTTCCGCAGCGCCTCCGGGTGCACGCCCAGCTCCCGGGCCACGTGCGCGATCGGACGATGGGTGTCACGCCACAGCCGGACTGCGCGCCCCGGCAGCTCGTCCGGGTACTTCTTCCGAGCAGCCATCGACGGTTCTTCTCCCTTCAGCCAGGAAGATCATCCTGGCTTCAGGGCCTCCACCGAACCCAGGGTGGCTCAAGATGAAGCCCGAGATGATGTTTGGGTCGCCGTGGCACGAGGAGTACATGCGGACTCACTGACTTCTCGCCCGCGCCGGCAGAGATGGCTGCCCCGCTCGACGACCTAGCCCAGCCTGGACCGGCGCTGGCAGCGGTAGCCGGCCGACTCGTAAACGAGATCGGGCAAGCGTTCGGGGTGCCCGAGATGGGCCAACTCACCCGGGATGGGCGGCTGAGGCGCCCTTACTGGAGCCGCACCCTGCAGCCACACATCATCGCGCGGGCCGGCTCATGGCCCCGGAGCCACCACTCGAGACACGTTGGGCGCGGGCGCTGGATCAAGTCGCCGGCGGCTCCACTTCTGTATCCGCGGGCCGCGTGGGTCCGACGAGCAGGTATCAGCACGGGCACGCCGTGCTCCTCTGTCTGGACCAGGAAGGGAGAATGTTGTGCGCCGCTCGCCTCCTGCGGCCATGGCCGCTGCCGGCTGCTTGGTCTTGACCGGCTGCTTGGTCTTGACCGGCTGCCCAGTCAACGCCCCCGACCCCGGCGACCAGACTCCCCCTGGGGTGCTCTTCACGGTGCAGCTGGACCGACCCAACCGGCCGCGCGACTCCCTGGAGGTCCCACCGGGCGGTACTTCCCGCACCCTGGTACCGGACACGTCAATGCACGTGCAGGGATTGGGGGGTGACCCGGAGAGTGGGATCATCCGCACCGAGATCCGGGGCGAGATTACCAAGGTATGTGACGTCGGAGGCTTCGGTCAGAAGCGCACCGCGACTGTCCTCATCCAGCAGCCCAGCTCTGGTCCAGCACCGACCCCTCTGACGAACATCGGTGCCGGCGAAGACGTCGACGTCAACTACGTGAAATGCCTCGGGCCTGGCGCCACCGCGGTCAGCATGAGCGGCGACCTTTACCTGGTGGCCACGAATAGCCTTGGCAAGCAGACGACGAGCGGACACTGGCAGTTCACCTATGACCTTTGACCGCTCCGGCCGATGACACGACAGGGTGGCCGCAAGGGTCTGTTGCATCGGCCGGAGACGCCAGCGATAGCTCAGCCGCGCGCGGCGTGAGCGGAGCTTCCGCAGAGCCGCTCAGTCCGCTCATCGCTGGGCCTATGGACCCTCGCGACCCGATAGCTTGTCGAGGTCGCGGACGCAGAAACCGTGGTGTGCCCACTCCTCGTTGAGGACGGTGCCGAGGCACCGGCGCACCGACCGCCCCTTGGCGTATGGGGGCCACCCGTCGCCGTCGGGCACCGGCGCGGTCTGAGCGAGCTGCTCAGGTGTGACCTCGGACAGCCACGCCTCGATCTGCGACGCCTGTCGGTCGCGCACGTCGAGCACCTCGTCGAGGCTCGGCCGGGCGGACCGGTCGAGCCCCTGCGCCTCCTGGTCGGGCACGAACGGTGCTGCCAGACCCATGGCCGTGAACGGTTCGGTCAGTCCGAGCACGCAGCGCCGGAACCACGAGTCGTGCACGAAGACGAGGTGACGCAGGGTCTCGACCATCGACCACTCGCCGTCGACGCCGCAGTGCTCGCTGCCCGCGGGCATGGCCCGGACCCGCTCGGCCGTCCTGGCCCAGTCGTCGCACAGCTGCCGCCAGGCCTCCCGCAGGTCGGCCGGCTCGTCGGACCGGATCAGCAGCCGCACCGGGTGCCGGCGGTCGAGCTCGGCTTCGACGTACGCCATGACCTCGACCCCATTGACCACGAGGTTGGTGACCAGACCGTCTATCTCGGCGTCCTGCATGACCACGCCGACCAGCCGCGCCCTACTCAGGTCGCACTCGCGGAACACCGCCCCGGTGAGATCCTCGTCATCAAAGCGTCGCACGCGGACAGGGTAGTCAGGCCGATCAGGACGGGACGCCGGCACACCAGCCGGCAACAACAGCGCACGGCGACGGTGCAGACCGAGGACGAGTCGCAGTTCTGACCGCCCGCCGAGCGCGGAGGCCGGGCGACCACCGGCAGTCCTTCGGAGCGACGCGCCGGGGTCCGCAAACGCGCGGACGGGCTATAGGTGCGCCGCTGCGTACTCGCCGCCGTGCAGGCCGACAAGCTTGGCCAACTCGTCTAGCCGCACGATGACGCGCCCGCCGTGAGCGGCTGGTGTCACCGTCGGCCGGGGACCTTCCGGCGGTGCGGGCAGGAGCCGCCGCTTTCGGGGGCGCGCGTTGTCGCTGCCGTCTCCTGCCGACGCCTTGGCCCACGGCGGGCGCGCCCCGCGTCGAGGTCAATAGCCGGCGGGCGGAGGCCGACCGCTCGGATGATCAGCTGGGCTGCTCGCTACTGAGGGTGCCCAACGACGCTTCGCGACGACACAGACGCCTAACCACGAGGCGGCGTGAGCGGGTGGGTCGTGTCATGCTACCGACCCCATCGTCGCTTGACACCGGAAGTCCTGTTGCTCCTGCTACGGCGAAGTCGGTTCGCCGCGCCTGGTTCGGACGAGTGGATCTCCTCCGCGACGTCGCGGGACAGCACTTGGGCGAGGCCCGCTCCAACTGCTTGGTCCGCCGGCGCAGCTCCCGGTTCTCCGCCTCCAGATCGGCGCCGACAGCGCCCCGGCCAGACGAGACGTCACCACCGCCGTCCTGCACGACACCGTCCTCACGGTCGGCGATCTTCATCCAACGATTCAGACAGGACTCCGAGATCCCGAAGCTGCGGGCGACCTGCGCCCGGGACCGGTCACCCTCGGTCGTCGCCCGTTCCGTCGGCAACCTCTCGGCGGGCTGCTCGACCTCGCCACCTCCCCCGTGATCAGCGCCTGGGGTCGCCCAGCCTGACCGTTGGACGCGCTTGCCACCCAATGCGTGCGGGCCGGCTGCAGATGTGCCCCGTGCGCGACGGAAGCCGTCGCGCACGGGGCAGGGAGTCGGAGTGTCCGGCCGGGTCAGCCGCCCAGGACGAGCGGCAGGACCAGGACGATCATCACGACGCTCTGCACGCTGTGGACGGCGATGCTGACCAGCGTGCTGCGGTAGCGCTTCGCGGGCCAGGCGTAGGTGAGCGTGCCGAACAGCAGACCGGGGAAAGCCCACCACCGGTGCAGGTGGTACGCCGCGAAGATCACGCCGTTGGCGACCCAGTCGTGGCGGCCGAAGACGCCGGCCATCCGGGGCAGCAGGTAGCCGCGGAAGAGCAGCTCCTCTCCGATCACCGTGTTGAAGATGCACATCACGATCAGGACGGCGAACCAGTCCCAGGCTCCGGAGAGGAACGCGCGGCCGTCGGCCGTGCCGATGAAGGTGAAGAAGTCGAGGCTCTCGGCGTGCGGCAGCTTGGGCACGAAGTCCTTCGCCGCGGCGAGGGCGATCAGCGGCAGCACGATCAACCACGGCCGTCCGCCGCGACGGCCGGTCTTCGGGCTCGTCGGTGAGCGCAGCCACAGCACGTCGCGGAGGACGTTCCAGCGCAGCGTGCCCTGCTCGCGCCGCACGAGGAGCATCACGAGGACGAACTGCAAGGCAAGGCCGATCGTCAGCGCGGTGATCATGGAGCGGGTGAACGCGCTGGGGCCGCTGAGCTGGTCGGCGAACCACGGAGCGAACACCCACGCGAGCACGCCCATGGGGACGGCGGCGGCCGCCCAGACACCGGCGATGCCGCGTGGGCTCAGCTGAGGGATCGTCGCCTGGTCCGGGGACGTGCCGACCGGGCGGATGCCGGTGGTGGTGGTCCGGATGGTGGTCATGGCCGTTGCCCTTCCTGGAGAGGTGGCCCGAAGACCCTTCCGGGCCGGAGTGGCGAGCAGCGCAAGCGTTCCGCCGGGCGGGACCCCGCCACGAGCCTCCGGAGAGGCTGATCCAGCCCTCGGCGGAGTGGTCGTCGACGGCGCCGGCCCACCCGGTGCACCTAGACGCCTCCCTCACGCGAGGGACCCGTCTCCACTCGCGGGGGTATCGCCCGCGGTCCCTCGTGAGCGCGACGATGGGGCATGGCCTCGTCGCCGACCGCTGCCCGCCGGGACGCCTCCGGACGATGGGCCGGAACCCATGTCGATGCGTGGCTGGCGGGTGGCCTCGCCGTGCTCGCCGTCCTCCAGGTGCTCCTGCTCCCGGTAGGACCGCCCTACGAGCCGGTGACCGAAGGGAGGCTCCTGCTCGCGGTACTGGGGCCCCTGGCGCTGCTCTGGCGGCAGACCGCCCCCGTCGTCGCACAGGCGGGCGCGAGCGGCACGGTCGTGGTCAATGCGGCAGCCGGGTACCCGATCGGCTTCCTCGACTGGCCGGCCTGGATCGCCCTGTTCAGCTGTTTCGACATCGGCGGGCGACGCGTCCGCGCGGCCGCCACCCTGGTCACGGCGCTGGGCATCGCCGGGTACGTGTCCGTCGACCGGGGCGCCCCGATGAACCAGCTGCCCGGCATCGTCATCCACTTCTTCGTCGCCGTGGTCGTCGGCGAACTGAGCAGCCGGAGGACCAGGGCCGTGGTCGCCGAGGCGCGGCGCGGCGCCGAGAGCCGAGAACAGGCGCTCGCCGCCGAGCGACTCCTCCTGCAGGAGCGCACCCGGCTGGCCCGCGAACTGCACGACTCGCTCGGCCACACGGTCAACGTGATGGTGCTGCAGGCCGGCGTGGGGCGACGCGTCTTCGCCGACAACCCGACCTTCGCGCAGGAGGCGCTCTCCTCCGTCGAAACGGTCGGCCGCGCCGCGCTCGACGAGCTCAACCGGCTCCTCAAGCTGCTCCAGCCCGACGAACGCGGGACGGCGGAACCGTTCGCCCCGAAGGTCGCGGACCTGGAGCACCTTGTCGAGCGGATCCGGTCGACGGGCCGGCAGGTGGACCTGCGAGCCGACGACGTCGACCTGCCCGCCCGTACCGCTCGGGCGGTGTACCGGATCGTGCAGGAGGCACTGACGAACGCGGTGAAGCACACCCCCACCGGCGGGATCCGCGTCCAGGTCGAGCGGATCGGTCCCGACGTGCGGCTGGAGGTCGTCAACGACTGCGACCGCCCGCCCGATCCGGTGCCCGGCCATGGGCTGGTCCACATGCGGGAGCGGGCTCGGCTCGAGGGCGGTGAGCTCGAGGCCGGCCCGATCGACGGCGGATTCCGGGTGCGGGCGACCCTGCCGGTGGCGACGGCGGCGGTGACGTCGTGATCCGGGTGCTGCTGGCCGACGACGACCGACTGGTGCGCAGTGGGCTGCGTGCCCTGCTCGAGGCCGAGAGCGACGTCACCGTGGTCGGTGAGGCCGCCGACGGCCGCGAAGCGATCGATCGGGCGCGCACGTTGCAGCCCGACGTCGTCCTCATGGACGTCCGGATGCCGAAGCTGGACGGCGTCAGCGCCACCCGCGAGATCGTCTCGTGGCCACGCCGCCCCCGCGTCCTCGTCCTGACGACGTTCGACCTGGACGAAGTGGTCGACGACGCCCTGGATGCCGGGGCCGACGGCTTCCTGCTCAAGCGGGCCACCCCGGAGCAACTCATCGACGGCATCCGCACGGTCTTCGCCGGAGACGCGCTGGTGGCGCCCGCGGTGACCCGCCGGCTGCTCCACGCCTATGCGGGTCGCCGGCCGGCCGACCGGGAGCGGCTGCAGCTGTCCGCCCACCTCACCGAGCGGGAGGCCCACATCCTGCGCGCGCTGGCCGAGGGACTGTCCAACGCCGAGATCGCCGCCCAGGTCTGGCTGTCCCCGGAGACGGTGAAGACCCACGTCAAGAGCATCCTGACCAAACTCGGGGTCCGGGATCGGACCCAGGCCGTCGTCTGGGCCTACCGCACCGGCTTCGTCGGCCCCGCCGCCGATGACCCGAACGGCCACAAGTGAGCGACAGACCTGGGACGCCAGGTCGCTAACGTCGCGCCATGCCGATCCAGAGCATGGAGAACGTGGGCATCGTGGTCGACGACCTCGCGGGCCGCGACGGAGTCTTGCGTCGAGCTCGGCCTCGAGCGGCGGCACTGCGCCGAGCTGCAGCGCGGCGTCACCACCCAACCAGCCCACCCGCCCAACCAAGAACCCAACCGACCCAACGACGAGCCGGCAGCCCGTCGCCGCCTGCCGACGGCCGACGTCCACAGACGCCACGGCCCCGGGCCGGCACCGGCCAGGCCCCCGGCGCCCTCCGGGCCGACCTGCCATACATTCCCCAGGAAGCATCGCCGGCCCGGCAGCGCGGACAATCCAGGCGCACCCCTCCAGGGTGATCAGATCATTTCCTCATAATGACCGGAGCCACCATCGCGCCACTGATCTACCGCGCGGCAGCCGGTAGCCGCAGGATCAGCCGCGGCTGACTCCCGCCACGGCAGCCGTTTGCCCTGCGCTCACCGCCGATGCCCATCGGGCTACCGGGGCCGGGTCGGCTTGGCACTGCCTGCGCCACTCGCCCAACGTGCCACCGCCCGCCCGGTCGACAGATGCCGGCACGAGGGGTGCTCGGGCCCGGCGAGGTCAGCTGGCCGCCAGCCAGCGACACGCCGGACAGCCGTCGGCCAACAGCCGCGCCGCCAGCGGCCGGCCGACGCCGTTCGCGCCTTCCACCGCCGCCACACCCGCGCCGGCCACTGCCGCACATAGCCCGGCAGCTGCCGGTAGCCGGCCTTGTCCATCCCGAACCGGCCCGTGGCCAGCAGGATCTCCCGCTCGTCGCGTACCTCGATCGTCGCCGACCGCTTATGCGGATCGGTACCGATGACCACCCGCCCCATCACGCGCCCCCATTCCCCATGCGTACCTGGTCTGTCGACGGGGAGGGCACCGCTTCTTCGAGCCGCGCAAACCCCTAATGAGTTCCGTGCAGAGGGGGCGGTGCGTTCGGGCGGACCTCTGGCCACCTACTCGGCAGTGGAGTCGTTCTTGCAGACCGAGGCGGTCCGGCGCGCCTGCCCGGCGGTCGAGGAGGCAGCGGAGAGGCTGGGCTGGTGAGCCGCCGCCTCGAGCTCATCCCC
>JBKOXW010000096.1:0-7727 GCA_046744115.1 Actinomycetota bacterium
CCGCTGGACCCGCTGTCCGGCACCGCGGTCCTCAACGGCATCCCCGTGACGGTCTCACCCGCCTGACCCGGCGGCGGCCAAAGGAGGCGCGCCAGTGATGGTCCTCAGTTCGTCCTCGTTCGGCGGCGCGCAGGACATCCCACAGAAGCATGGGAAGAAGATCGAGAACGTCTCTCCTCAGCTGTCCTGGACGGATGCGCCGGTAGGAACGAGGTCGTTCGCGCTGTCCGTGGTGGACCGGCATCCCGTCGCCGGGAACTACGTCCACTGGCTGGTGGTCGACATCGGTGCCGGTGTCATGTCCCTGGCGGAAGGAGCTGCGGAGTCCGGGATGCCGGCCGGGTCGCGTGAGGTCAGGCCCTATGCCGGTCCGTTTCCACCGTCAGGTACGCACGACTACGAGTTCACGGTGTACGCGCTCGACACAGACCGGGTTGACGTTCCCATGAATGCCGCCCTGGACGCCTTCACCAGAGCAGTGGAGCCCCATGTCCTGGCGACCGCGACGCTCGTCGGGAGATTCACCAAGCGATCCCAGTGATCTTGCTGCCATCGACCCCGACCCCTGCTCTCGCCCAACTGAAGGAAACCGGCGCCGGCGCCGTCACCGCTGGCGCGGTGCCGCGCGCACCCGATCCCCGGTCCGCACGGGACCGTTGTCCGGCACCGCCGTGCTCAACGGCATCCCGGTGACCGTCTCACCCGCCTGACGACTGCCCCGATCCGTCCTCTGTGGAGACTCGCACCAGCGCGAGTGTGATGTTGTCGGGGCCGCCCGCCTCGATCGCGGCCTTCCACAGCTCGAACGCGGCCCGGCCGTCCTGGTGCTCGGCCAGCGTGCCGGCGAGCGCCTCGGTAGGGACGAGATCGGTGAGCCCGTCGGTGCAGACCAGACAGGAGACTCCCTTGCCGAGCGGGGCGCTCATGACGTGGACCTCGACCGGGTCGAACTCGGCCTCCCCGCCGAGTGCCTGGGTGAGGGTGGACATGAACGGGCCGGCGGGTGTGCGGTCGTCGACGGTCGTCTGCCGGATCCCGCCGGTCTCGACCAGATACACCCGACTGTCGCCGACGTTGAAGGTGAACAGGACCTCCGGCGTCACGACGACGCCGGCCACGGTCGTACCCATCCCGGTCAGTCCCGGCTCACTGGCTGCGGCCGCGTACACCGCGCGGTTGCAGGCATCCAGCGCGGTCCTGATGGCTTCCTCGCTGTCGAGCGACGGGCCCACCTCGGCGAGTTGCCGTACGACCAGCGCGCTCGCCACTTCGCCACCCGGGTGACCGCCGAGCCCATCGGCGACGGCGACGACGAGTGGGGCACCGAGGGAGAACAGCATTGTCTGCGGGTTATCGGTGACGGTCGCACAGAGCGTCCACGGCCCTACGACGAGGCTGTCTTCGTTGCCCTCACGCACGAGACCCACGTGGCTCAACGCACTGACCGCAACGTAGGACACGGCGATCCTCGCCTCCCGCCGACCATCTCACCCGACTGACCAGACCGCCGCCAGGGGTCGCGCCCGAGCGATCATCGTGGAGACCGCGACCCGCTGGTATGATCGCTGGTATGACTACGAAGATCGCCGTGAGCCTGCCGGACGAGCTGGTCGCGGCCGCGCGCAACGCCGTGGCCGAGGGACGTGCCGCCTCGGTGTCGGCCTACGTGGCGGAGGCACTGGAGCGGCGGCGGGCCGATGAGGATCTCGCCGCGCTGCTGGACGAGCTGGATGCCGAGCACGGACCGCCGACTGCCGAGCACTACGCGTGGGCGCGTCGGGCGCTCGGGCTCGCCGAGTGAGCGGCACGACGCTCGATACCGGCGCGCTGATCGCGCTCGAAGCCGGCAGCCCGCGGATGCGCGCGCTCGTCCGCCTCGCCCTCGCGGAGGTCACGCCTTTGGCGTTGCCCGCCGGGGTGCTCGCGCAGGCGTGGCGGGCGAGCGCGCGGCAGGCGCGCCTTGCCCAGCTTCTGCGCGCCTCGGTCACCGAGGTGGTGATCCTCGACAGGGAGACAGCGCTGAAGGTCGGAGGCGTGTGCGCCGCCTCCGGCGCGAGCGATGTCGTCGACGTGTCCGTCGTGGTCTGTGCCCAAGAGCGCGGCCAGCCGATCGTCACGAGCGATCCCGGTGACCTTGCTGCCATCGACCCTGATCTCACGCTGCTCTCGCCCAACTGATCGCCGAGGTTCGCACCAAGAAGTGGGGCTATCACCCGCTTTCTGGTACGAATCCGATGAGATCAGGCTCAGGTTGCGGCGGCTCGCGCAAGTGATGCAAGCGGTTTGCGTGAAGTGGCGCTACAGTTGCGTGCATGTCGCGGCGGCTGGCTGAGGTTGCGGTCAAGGTAGGTGTCAGCGAGGCCACGGTGAGCCGGGTGCTCAACGGCAAGCCGGGGGTCTCGGACTCGACGCGGGAGGCGGTGCTCACCGCGCTCGACGTGCTCGGCTACGAGCGGCCCACGAAGCTGCGGGGCGAGCGGGCCCGGCTGGTCGGGCTCGTGCTGCCCGAGCTGCAGAACCCGATCTTTCCGGCCTTCGCCGAGGTGGTCGGCGGCGCGCTCGCGCAGCAGGGCTTCACCCCGGTGCTGTGCACGCAGACCGCCGGCGGGGTGTCCGAGGCGGACTACATCGAGCTACTGCTGCAGCAGCAGGTGTCCGGCGTGGTGTTCGCCGGCGGGCTGTACGCGCAGCGCGACGCGGCACACGACCACTACGCCCGGATCGCCGCCCGCCGGCTGCCCGCCGTGCTCGTCAACGCCTCGATCGACCAGCTGCCGTTCCCGCGGGTCTCGTGCGACGACACGGTCGCGGTCGAGCAGGCGATGGGGCACCTGCTCTCGCTCGGCCACACCAGGATCGGCCTGCTGCTCGGTCCGCCGGACCACATCCCGTCCGAGCGCAAGCTCGAGGCGGCGCGCGTGATCGCCGACCGCGCCGGCATCGAGCTCGGCGACGAGCGGGTCGCCCGCGCGCTGTACTCGCTGGAGAGCGGCCAGGCCGCGGCGACCCGCCTGCTGCGCGCCGGCGTGACCGGCATCGTCTGCGCGAGCGACCCGCTGGCACTCGGCGCGATCCGGGCCGCCCGCCGGGCCGGGCTGGGCGTCCCGGCCGACGTGTCGGTCGTCGGCTACGACGACTCGGCGTTCATGAACTGCACCGAGCCCCCGCTGACCACGGTCCGCCAGCCGATCGAGTCGATGGGCCGGGCCGCGATCGAGCTGCTCGTGGGCCAGATCGGCGGAGCGACCGTGGCGCGCGACGAGCTGCTTTTCGAGCCCGAGCTGGTCGTGCGTGGATCGACCGGGCCCGCCGCATAGGCAGACCCACCGACCAGCGCTGCCAAGTATTCGCCAGGGACCAGGTTACAATCTCGTCTCGATCTGTTAAGTTCTTGCGTTAATCTGCCAAGGTGATTTCCCGAGCAGAGGAGACGCACTCGTGGACTGGTGGCGCGGCGCCGTGATCTACCAGGTGTACGTCCGCAGCTTCGCCGACGGGAACGGCGACGGCGTGGGCGACCTGGCGGGCACCCGCGCCCGGCTGCCGTACCTGCGGGACCTCGGCGTCGACGCGATCTGGTTCACCCCGTGGTACCCCTCGCCGATGGCCGACGGCGGCTACGACGTCGCCGACTACCGGGCGATCAACCCGGCGTTCGGCACCCTCGCCGAGGCCGAGCGGCTCATCGCCGAGGCGCTCGACTACGGCATCCGCACGATCGTCGACATCGTCCCCAACCACGTCTCCGACCAGCACCGGTGGTTCCAGGCCGCGCTCGCCGCGCGGCCGGGCTCGCCGGAGCGCGCCCGCTTCTGGTTCCACCCCGGCGTCGGTCCGGGCGGCAACGAGATGCCCAACGGGTGGGTGTCGAACTTCGGCGGACCGGCCTGGACCCGGACCAAGAACGCCGACGGCACCGACGGCGAGTGGTACCTGCACCTGTTCGCGCCCGAGCAGCCCGACCTCAACTGGGGCCATCCCGAGGTCCGCCGCGAGCACGAGGAGATCCTGCGGTTCTGGTTCGACCGCGGCGTGGCCGGCATCCGGATCGACTCCGCGGCGCTGCTCGTCAAGGACCCGGCACTGCCCGACGTGCCGGCGGAGGTCGGCCCGGGCGAGCACCCGTACGTCGACCGGGACGAGCTGCAGGAGATCTACCGACGCTGGCGATCGGTGGCCGACTCCTATGCGGACAGTCGCGCGCTGGTCGGCGAGATCTGGCTGCCCGACGCCGACCGCTTCGCCCGCTACCTCGGCGAGGGCAAGCTGCACACCGCGTTCAACTTCGACTTCCTCGCCTGCCCGTGGGACCCGGCCCGGCTGCGCGCGTGCATCGAGACCACGATCGCGAACCACGCGACCGTGAACGCCGCCGCCACCTGGGTGCTGTCCAACCACGACGTGACCCGGCCGGTCACCCGGTATGGCCGGGCCGACACGTCGTTCTCCTTCGAGGCGAAGCGGGCCGGCATCCCGACCGACCTGAGGCTGGGCCGGCGCCGGGCTCGGGCTGCCGCGCTGCTGGCCATGGCGCTGCCCGGCTCGCTCTACATCTACCAAGGCGAGGAGCTTGGCCTGCCGGAGGCGGAGGGCATCGCCACGAACCGGCTGCAGGACCCCATGTACTTCCGGTCGAATGGGGTGGACCCCGGGCGCGACGGCTGCCGGGTGCCGCTGCCGTGGGCCGGCGACGAGCCGCCGTACGGGTTCAGCCCGCCCGGCGCCACGGCCGGACCGTGGCTGCCGCAGCCCGCGGACTGGGCCGATCTCACCGTGGCCGCGCAGGACGCCGACGCGGGCTCGATGCTGCACCTCTACCGCGCCGCGCTCGGCATCCGGCGGGCCGAGGACGGCCTGGGCGACGGCGTCCTCGACTGGCTGCCGAGCCCGGCCGGCGTGCTCGCGTTCGCCCGGGGCGACCGCTTCGCCTGCGTCGTCAACCTGTCCGCCGAGCCCGTGGACCTGCCCGAGCACGACCGCCTGCTGATGTCGAGCGCCGAGCTCGACGGTGGCCGGCTCGCCCCCGACTCCGCGGCCTGGCTGCGGTTGCTAGCAGTGCCACCTGAGGTCCGCGCGCCATGACCCCGCGCGGCGACACCGCACCGGAGGGAGGTCGGTTGCCCTCGGACACCACCGCCCGGCTGCGACCGCGGCCGGCGCCCTGACCGAATCCCTGTGAAAACGAAGGAGCGACCATGAGGTCCACAGCGGTACGGGTGGCCCTGACGATCACCGCGGTGACGACGGCAACCCTGCTCTCCGCCTGCGGTTCGTCCGATGAGGACGGTGGCGCCGGCAAGAACGGCAAGGTCACCATCACCGTCGAGGGCTGGCGGCCCGGCAGCGAGCAGGCCCTGATCGACACGCTCAACAAGCAGATCGCCGACTTCGAGAAGGCCAACCCGAACATCGACGTCGTCCCGAAGGAGTGGGAATGGAAGGGCACGACGTTCGCCGCGCAGCTTGCGGGCGGCACGCTGCCCACCACGTTCCGGGTGCCGTTCACCGACGGCAAGGGGCTGATCGAGCGCGAGCAGATCGCCGACATCACCGATGAGGTGAAGGCGCTGCCATACGCGGAGAAGTTCAACCCGACCGTGCTGCAGACCGCGCAGAGCCCGGACGGCAGGATCTACGGGATGCCGACCCAGGCGTACGGCGTCGGCCTGCACTACAACCGCGCGCTGTTCAGCCAGGCCGGGCTCGACCCGGACAAGCCGCCGACGACGTGGGACGAGGTCCGCTCCTACGCCAAGGCCATCGCGGACAAGACCGGCGCGGCCGGCTACGTGCAGATGACGAAGGGCAACACCGGCGGCTGGATGCTGACCACGCTGACCTACGCACTCGGCGGCCGGATGCAGGAGTCCGATGGTGACGGGTACGAGTCCACAGTGGACAACCCGGCGACGAAGCAGGCACTGGCTCTGCTGCACCAGATGCGCTGGGAGGACAACTCCATGGGCAGCAACTTCCTGCACGACTGGAGCAGCATCAACCAGGAGTTCGCGGCCGGCAAGATCGGCATGTACATGAACGGGTCCGATGTGTACCAAGCGCTGGTCACCCAGAACAGCGTCAAGCCGGAGGAGTACGGGCTGGCGCTGATCCCGCTCGCCGGCGGGACGGACTCCGGCGTGCTCGGCGGCGGCTCGATCGCCGCGGTGAGCGCGAAGGCCTCCGACGCGGAGCGCAAGGCCGCGGTCAAGTGGAACGACTACTACTACATGCGCAAGCTGACCGACGAGGAGGCCGCGGTCGCCGACGCCAAGGCCCTGTCCGCGGGCAAGCAGCCGATCGGCACCCCCCAGCTGCCGATCTTCGATAAGGCGACCCTGGACCAGGCCAACGCCTGGATCGAGGACTACATCAACGTGCCGCTGGACCAGATGTCGTCGTTCACCGGCGGCATCTTCGACCAGCAGCTCGTCCCCGAGCCACCCGCGCACACCCAGGAGGCGTACGCGGTGCTCGACTCGGTCGTGCAGAGCGTTCTGACCAACCGGAACGCGGATGTGGATAGCCTGCTGCAGCAGGCCAACCAGGAAATCCAGACGATGCTCGACCGAGACTGAGACGGACCGGGCGGGAGCCGTGGATCCCTCCAGACCGGCTCCCGCCCGGCCTTCCAGCACCGGCGCGGGGAGGCACCACCCAGCATGAGCACGCTCGTGGAGCGGTCCGAGCGGCCGGTCCGGCACAAGCCGGGCCGGCCGGCGGGCGTGTCCAGCCGGCGTCGGCGGCGTGGCTCGCCGCTGAGCTGGGTGCGCAACGGCGGGCTCAGCGCCTTGGTGTTCCTGCTGCCACTGCTGGTGATCTTCGGCCTGTTCTCGTGGCTGCCGATCGTCCGGGCCGTGATCATGAGCCTGCAGTCCACGAACCTCGTGACCGCCCCCGAGTGGGTCGGCCTGGACAACTTCCGCACCGTGCTCGCGGACCCTCTACTGTGGACCTCGATCAAGAACACCGCCTACTTCGCGCTCCTCGCGCTCATCTTCGGCTACCCCGCACCGCTGATCCTCGCCGTCGTGATGAGCAACGTGCGCCGGGCCCGCGGCCTCTACGCGGCGCTGGCCTACCTGCCGGTCGTCGTCCCGCCGGTCGTCGCGGTCCTGCTGTGGCGGTTCTTCTACGACGCCAGCCCGACCGGCGTGTTCAACACGATCCTCGGCTGGGTCGGCCTGGGCCCGTACCCCTGGCTCCAGTCGGCCACCACTGTCATGCCCTCGCTCGTGCTCGAGGCGACGTGGGCCGCGGCCGGCGGCACGGTCATCATCTACCTCGCCGCCCTGATCACGGTGCCGGCCGAGCTCTACGACGCGGCCGAGGTGGACGGCGCCAACATCGGGCAGAAGATCTGGCACGTCACGCTGCCGCACCTGCGGCCGGTCCTGCTCATCACGCTGATCCTGCAGATCATCGCGACGGCGCAGGTCTTCCTGGAGCCGTACCTGTTCACCGGCGGCGGGCCGAACAACTCCACCATGACGATCCTGCTGCTCATCTACGACTACGCGTTCGGCAACAGCCTCGGCGGTGACTACGGCGCCGCCACCGCGCTCAGCCTCATGCTGGCCGCGTTCCTCGCCGTGCTGTCCGGGATCTACTTCTGGGTCACCCGGTCCTGGAGCACGTCATGAGCCTGACCGTGCAGCCGCCCCATCAGGACATCGCCGCGGCGACCGAGCCGGGTGCGGTCGAGCCCCCGGCCCCGGCGGAGCGCGCGC
>JBKOXW010000312.1:0-32709 GCA_046744115.1 Actinomycetota bacterium
GATGACCCGGGAGTTTCGCGACGATGGCCGAGTTGTCGGTATCGATGGACGTGCGGGCGCCGGTGGACCAGGTCTGGGCGGCGCTCACCGACTGGAATCGGCAGGGCGAGTGGATGCTGGGAACCCGGGTCCGCGGCACCGTGCAGGACGGCCGCGGGGTCGGCGGCGAGATCGAGGCGGTAACCGGGATCGGGCGCCTGCGCATCCGGGACAAGATGCGGGTCACCCGCTGGGAGCCGCCGCACGTCTGCCTGGTGATGCACTACGGCACGCTGGTGCGGGGCACCGGCGCGTTCGTCGTGCGCGAGCACCCCACCGGTGCCACCGTGGTGTGGTCGGAAACGCTGGACCTGCCACTCGGCCTGCTGGGCCGGCTGGGCTGGCCAGTGATTCGACCCGCGGTGCGCTGGGGCCTTAGCCGGTCCCTGCGTCGCTTCGCCCGCTGGGCGACGACCGGGTGACACACTCGCCGCGTCGACGGCGAGATCGAGGTCGGCGTGCGGGCGGGTCTGTCGGCATGGGCGCGCGTTCCGCGCGCGGTGCGGCAGACGCGGACAGAGCCGCTCCGCGGCACGAAGCGTGTCCGCGTATGCCGGCGGTGCGGCCGAGACAGTGTGCTCAGTCGCCGATGGCGAGGACCTCTCGCAACCTTGCCCGAACGCCTCCGGTTCGCCGTGCTGGCCGAACTCACCGCCGAGGAATCCACCGTGGTGCTCGGAAAGACGGTCAAAAGGGGTAGGCGACGCTTGCGGTCCTATTGAGGTATGTCGATACTGTGACCGGCCGCTGGGAGTACGACATCGACTGACTCGGACGATGCGTCCCTGGTGGCGACGACGGGACCACCACCCATGGTCCGATCGACTCCTGAGGAGGCGACAGTGCGGATCACGTACCCCCATCCCCGCAGCCGATTCGGTCGGCTGCTGGCTGCGATCGTCGGTGCGGTCGCCGTCGGGGCATTCCTCCTGCCGACCAGTACGGCGGCATCGCCTCAGCAGTACAGCGCCAGCCACCTGTCCGCCGTGAGCAGTGCGGTGGAGCGGTCGGGCGTCGCGGGCATCGCCTGGTACGTAGACACCAGAGCGGACCGGGTTGTCGTTAGCGCCGACAGCTCCGTCTCCAGCGCCGAGGTCGCGACGCTCAGGCGGGCGGCGGGCAGCCTCGGTGGTGCCCTCCGGGTCCAGCGCACGGCCGGCGTCTTCACCCCGCTGCTGTCGGCCGGCGACGCTATCTACGGCCGCAGGTTCCGCTGCTCGCTGGGCTTCAATGTGGTCAGTGGCAGCACCTTCTACTTCCTCACGGCGGGGCACTGCGGAGACCTGGAGAAAACCTGGTACACCAGCGCCAGCCGCACCACCCTGATCGGCCCCACGGTCGCATCCAGCTTCCCGGGCAATGACTACGCGCTGGTCCGCTACGACAACACGTCGCTCAGCCACCCCGGTGGCTTCGCCGTCGCGGACGCCTTCGTCGGTGAGAGTGTGACGCGCGACGGGTCGACCACCGGTGTCCACACCGGAACAGTGACCGCCCTCAACGTCACGGTCCGCTACCGCGGTCACCCGGGTGGCACCGTGACCGGCTTGATCCAGACCAATGTGTGTGCCGAGCCCGGCGACTCCGGTGGCCCGCTATACGACGGCACGAAGGCGCTCGGCCTGACCTCTGGCGGCAGCGGTGACTGCACGAGCGGTGGCACAACCTTCTTCCAGCCCGTTCGCGAGGCGGCCACCGCATACGGCGTGACCATCTACTGATCCGTCCGGCGCGCCCGGCCGACAGGCTCCCAGTCCTGCGGCCGGGCCGCCGTCGATCTTCCGCCCATACCTGACCACGACGCGTTCGGGCCAAGCAGCACCTCACCCGCCCCCTTGTGGGCACCTGCTGCGCCAACCGCACGCAGCTCGCCGTGGCCTGGCGGGCGAACCGCGCGCCCGGCAGTCGGTCACTCAGGACCACCTGACGATGCCGCGGGCCGGCCGCGGCCCCGTCGGCGAACGATGGCGAGATAGAGCCCTGCCACGGCGGCGACAGCGGCGCCCGCCAGCCCGACTGCCGCGGGAACCACGTCCCGTCCCAGCATGATGTGACCGAGCACCAGCACGGCGCCGACTGCGCCGATGGCTGTCGCGATCTTGTGGTCGGCCAGCATCACTGCTCCTTGGGTTGAGACGTGGCGGTGCGGGGCTTTCGGCTCCGGCCTGTGGTGGCGGGGGAGATCGCGTGTGCGATGAGGTCGATCTCTCCGGTGATCGGCTTCCGGGTCGCGGCGGCCTCGCCGGCGAAGTGGCCGAGGAAGGCGCGCTCGTGACACAGGCTGAGGATCAGCGAGGCGGCGGAGCGATAGTCGGCATCTGGCGCGACGCGTCCGAGCTCCTGCTCGGCGACGAGGTAGCCCTCGATGGGATGGACGGCGAAGGGTCCGGTCCCCCCGGCCGACCAGGCGTCGGAGGCCATCGCCCGATGCAGTGCCTCGAGCAGTGGGCCGTCCGAAAACGCGGCGGCGAAGAGGGGGACCAGCTGATCGAGGATGTCGCCGATCTCGTGGGCGAATCGGCGGAGGTTGTGGGCGACTGTCTCGTTCCCGGCTTGGGAGGGCAGCTCCGACAGCGGCCGGGAGAGGACCCTGGCGCGTCGGAGCATGGCCGCAGCGACGAGCTGCCGCCGGTCCTCGAAGTAGTTGTAGAGCGTGCCGGCGCCGATGCCGGCTTCCTCGGCGATGGCTCGGGTGGAGGCCGCGGCCAGTCCGTGGCCGGTGATGACGCGATGCGCGGCGTCGAGGATGTGGTCGCGAACCGCGTCGGGCTCACCAGCGGTCGAGGCCATAACGTCGGGAGCGAGCGGCCTAGGCATCGCGGTACCGCTCACTGAGGATCGCGGCGCCGACAATGCACGCCGCGTAGCAGGTGAGCACAACCGCCGCGGTGAGCGGCGCAAGAAGCTCGTCCGCGTTCGGCGGACGCAGGAGCGCGCTTCCGGCGGCGAAGGGCAGCCACCGCCCGACGGTGGGGAAGAGCCCGACGGTGATGTGCTCGACGACGGCGAACCACGCCAGCCAGCCGACGATGGCGACCACCTGATTGCGAATCAGGCTTCCCGTCGCGGCCCCGATGGCTCCGAAGAGCGTCGCGTAGAGGACTGCGCCTCCCAACGTGGACCAGGCGTCGGAGGAGTCGAACGGGAGCGTGAGGCCCTCGAGCCGGTAGGCGAGATCGGCGACCGCGATGGAGGCGCCGGCGGCGAGGGAACCAAAGACCACCCCGGTCGCGGCGGCCGACGCGAGCTTGGCGGCGATCACCCGCCAGCGGCGGGGTGTGGTGAGGAAGGTGTCGACCGCCGTGCCCTGGCGGTACTCACCGGCCGAGACGATGATGCCCAGCACGAGCACGAAGATGGCGCCGTTTGCGGAGACGCTGAGAATCGAGCGCAGGCCCCGGGTGGACTCGAGGTCGAGGCTCGAATCGGCGCCGACCACAACCGCGCTGGCCACGGCCAGGGCGCTCACGCCGACGGTTGCGGCGAGAAGCGCCCACACCGTCCTGGTGGTGCGGAGCTTGAGGAACTCGGCGGCCACAAGGTCGGTCACGATCCCACCTCCGCGTCGGTGAGCTCGAGGAACAGCTCCTCGAGCCGTCTCGTCGGCGTCTCGGACGAGAGCTCGACGAGCGGGATCCCCTCTCGGGCGGCGATACTGCCGACCTCGGCGGGCGACGCGCCGTGGATCACCAGGCGCTCGTGCCCGTCGCGCCGGACGCGCCACCCCGCCGCCTGGCCGATCGCCGCGAGCCGCCCGCCGTCTGCCGACCGGACCACGACCCCCGGCTCCACCCCGGTCAGCGCCGCGGTGGCTCCCTCGCGAACGATGCGGCCGCGGTCGATGATGACCACCCGGTCGGCAACCGTCTCGACCTCGGCGAGCACGTGGCTGGAGAAGAGCACCGTCCGTCCCTGCGCCACCCAGTCCCGAAGCAGGCGGCGCAACCACGCGATGCCGGCCGGATCCAGGCCCGTCGCCGGCTCATCGAGGACGAGCACTCGAGGGTCGCCGAGCAGCGCACCAGCGAGGGCGAGGCGCTGCCGCATGCCATGCGAATACCCACCCACCCGGCGATCGGCCGCGCCGTCGAGCTCCACGAACTCGAGCATCTCGCCGACCCGGCGCCGCGAGATGCTGGCGGCCCGAGCCACCACGCGGAGGTGATTACGTCCCGTCCGGCCGGGATGGAAGCCAGCCTGATCGAGCACGGCGCCGACGATCCGGCGCGGGGAGGAGAGCTCGGCGTACGCCGCGCCGTCGATCAGCGCGGCACCCGAATCGGGCCGAGCCAGGCCGAGCAGGACCCGGAGTGTGGTGGTCTTGCCCGCCCCGTTCGGGCCGAGGAATCCGGTGACGACCCCAGAGGGGGCGGTATAGCTCACACCGTCGACGGCTCGTGTTCCGCCGAACGTCTTCGTCAGGTCCATGATCTCGATCATCGGCAGGGCGACCCTCCCTTATGAACGCACGCTCATAACATGGCCAAGATTCTGGGCGTTTGCTCACAACCTTGTCAAGTGGCGAGGTCAGCGTGAGGGCGTGTCCGGCAAGACGTGTGGTGGCGATGTCGGGGCCGGGCTAGACGCTGCGGGCGCAGCGAGCAGGCGTACCCGGACGATGAGGCCGCCGCCGGTGCGGGGTTCGGCGTGCACGTGGTCGTGTCCGCCGGTTACGCCGCCACCCAGGACTGGCCTACCGTCGTGCCGCCCATCGCCCTGGCCGGCGGCATCGGCGCCACCGTCGTCATCGGCGCCATCGCCGGGCTCTACCCCGCCGTCCGCGCCGCCCGCCTGGCCCCCACAGAGGCGCTCTCTACCACCTGAGAGCGGGCGAACAACCCGACGCAGGTTCGCGGTCATGGCGTCGGCCTCCCTGCCGCGGCATCGATCGGGACTGGCTCGGGTTCAGGCGCCGGCGTGACCGAGGGTGATGGTCGCACCCGCAGGATCAGAGCGGTTCCGCTAATGCGCCACAGCCCTATATATCCGCTCCTGCCGCGATCCGCTCATCTTTTGCTGTCCTGTGCAAGGAACTAGGCGGTGGGAGTGTGATCACGCCGGGGGATGAGCGCTGAGCCAGGTCGCCGCTCTGCGCGCCGATGCGCGTGACAGCCAAGCATCCTGTACCAGTTCCGCCAGCTCCTCCCGGGCGAGCTCACCGATGCGGCTGGCCCGCAGCAGCACCGACGGATGGCCGTCGAAGTGCGCGGTGGTGAAGAACGGCGATGTTTCATCCTGGATCATCGCTTGCTTGTCGGCTTCGGAGGCGACCCAGAAGACGATCACGTCGCGGTAGCGCTCCCCGGTCTCGGGGGCGATCGCGTCGGGTCGGGGATTGCGGAAGAAGATGAATGACTTTCCGCCCACTTGGTAGATCGGATTGTCACCGGTCCCGTAGTCGACCGTGACGTGTGGCATGGCCAGAGCCAGTTCGTGTACATCCTCGATCCGGGCCGTCCGGCTCCTGTCGTCCGACACAGAAGCCAGCGTAGGCAGCCCCAGCGCCCAGTTGTACGCATTCTTCTGCCGCATGCAGGACGCCGGCCAGCGGTGCTCGCGGCCCGAACACCGGCCGCCGCGGCGTGCGGCCGCCGGTCATGTGTGCCGAAGGGCCTGGACGATCTGGATCGGGTTCCCGTCCGGATCAGCGCTCCACGCGATCAACAGACGCCCCAACCACTCATGGGGAGCCGCCAGTGCCGGCGCGCCCGCCTCGACCACCCGTGCGTATGCCGCCCGGGTGTCGTCTGTCCAGAGAACCACGGCTGCTCGTTGGCCCTCCGCGATCGGCTCTAGGCCGTGGTCGTCGCGGGTGGAGTCGACAGAGGCGATGCCAATCTTGTAGCCGTCCAGCATGAGGTCGACGTGGATCGGCTGGCCGTTCTCCGGCACGCGGAAGGTCTCCGAGAAGCCCAAGCTCTCATAGAAGGCGACCGCACGGGTCACGTCGGCGCTGAACAAGATCACCTGTGGGCTACGGAACATGCTCTGGAACACTACCCAGCCGGCAGCAGAGTCGGACTGGCCGACTCAGCCAGCTGAGGCGGGGTCGGAAGCGGCCACCCCCGCGTGACGAACCGCCTGTCCGGGTTCGGCCCTGCCGTGATCGACTTCCTCAAGCCTTGAACCGACGCTGACGACCGTGTTAGCTGGCCTGTTGGAGGCAGCTGGTCGTAGACAAGTGAGGCGGGAACGCGATGACCAAGACGACCGACGCAGCACCCGTGCGCACGGGGTATGCGCCGGTCAACGGCCTCAATATGTACTACGAGATTCACGGCGAAGGACAACCACTCGTGCTGCTCCACGGGGCGTTCTCCGCGATCGGCACGTCCTTTCACCACGTGCTTCCCGGGCTGGCCAAGACCCGGCAGGTGATTGGCCTGGAAATGCAGGCGCACGGTCGCACAGCTGACATCGATCGTCCGTTGTCGCCGGAGCAGATGGCGGATGACACGGTCGCAGCCCTTGAGCACCTGGGCATCGAGAAGGCGGACTTCTTCGGCTACAGCATGGGCTCTGACGTCGCCCTGCACGTCGTCGACCGAAACCCCGGCGTGGTGCGTAAGCTTGTGCTCGCTTCCGCCACCTACACCTTGAGTGGCGTTCACCCCGGCCTCATGGACGGCTTGGCCGAGATGAAGCCCGAGATGATGTTCGGGTCGCCGTGGCACGAGGAGTACATGCGGATAGCCCCGCGACCGGAAGACTTCACGGTCCTGTTCGAGAAGAAGACCCAGATGGACCGCGAGCTCAAGGACTTTTCCGCAGAGGCGATCAGCGCGATCAAGGCACCGACTCTGCTCATCATCGGAGACTCCGATCTCGTCCGCCCTGAGCACGCGGTCGAGATGTTCCGCCTCCTCGGGGGCGGCGTCTTCGGCGACACCCCGGCCGGCCTGCCCGCCTCGCAGCTGGCTGTCCTCCCCGGCACCTCTCACGTGACGCTGGTGGACCGCGCCGACCTGCTGCTCGCGATCATCCCGCCATTTCTCGACGCACCTGTGCCGCAAGCCCGGTGACGACGTCAGCTACTCCCACAGCCGCCGAAACCGCCTCCGCCGCCGAACCCCGTGCCGGAAACCTTAGGTACGATCAGAAGGGTTGGTCTGTGCTGGTGGGACTTCGGTCGTTTCGGTCGTTGCCCCGGAGTCGGGCTGCTGTGCCGGTAGGAGCTGGGCCGTTGCCAGGGCGGCCGGCTGCTCGATCTCCGCGTCGACATGCGGCTCATCGACCCACAGGGCGCGCAACTGGGCCTGCATGAAAGTCAAGAGCCGGGCCCGGTATTCCCGGTCGAATTCCTGCAACGCTTCGATCTGCTGCTGCAGCGCTTCACGCTTGGCGGCTAGATTCCCGACCATCTCTTCGTACCGCTGCTGGGCTTGACGCGTGAGTCCATCGGCGCTCGCCTGGGCATCTTTGGCTATCACCGCTGCCTGTGCTCGCGCATCGGAGATAATCTTGTCGCCGTCTCGCCGAGCATTGTCGGCGTGCGCTTCGGTATCTTTGGCTATCTGCGCTGCCCGCGCTTTCGCGTCGGACAGCGCGCTGTCGGCCTCGCGCCGGACAGTGTCGGCCTGCGCTTGCGCATCTTGGATTATCTGCTCGGCCGTTGCGCGCGCATCCGCGTGAATCTGGTCCGCTTGGCGATGAGCACCGGCGACATGCTCATCGGCTGTTCGCTGGGCCAGTGTCAGCATCTGTAGGGCTTGCTGGACGTCGCGACCGGGCGGAGCATCCGTCTGCTCCGGCGGCGCGGCTCTCGCAGCGCCGGGAGGGTCCGTCGCCCGCTCCTCGTCTGGGAACGTCTCTCGGTGTAGCCCTTTGACGCGGTTCATCCAGCTGTCAGACAACGGACGACCTCCCTGGCGGGGCGTTCAGACGCCGACATTGGCAGCCCGACTCCTGGACGCGACGGGACCCATCGACGCTGCTGCCGTCGGCGCAGGCGTTCGCAGCGTTGGTCATGAGGGCGGGATGCTACCAAGCTGAGCAGGATCGTTCGAGTGGCGAAGCCCAACGTGATCAGAGCATCACGCGGAGTTGTGCTGAACGGCTCAGGATGCTTTCGCTGTGTCAGCCGGTAGTTCCCTCTGCAGCGTCCGTCCTGAGAGGGTCAACGGTGGCCCGTACCTCACGGCGCAGAGTCATGCGAGGGCAAGCCCTGGTTGTCAGTTCCGATTGTTAGCGTGGCTGCCGCAGTCCGAATCGCACGCCTTGATCGTCGCGGCACTCGACCCAAGACCCGAACTCGCCAGAGTCGTGTGCATCGCCGAGCACTGATCCGCCTAGTTCGATCACCTGCGCGGTGCTGGCATCGAGGTCGTCAACGGTGAAAAACAGCTCGAAGTGGGCCTCCGGATCGCCACCATGCAAGCCGATCCGCAGGGTCCGCGTCTCAACCTCGCCGGCCGTGCCAACTTGGCTCGGCGCCCAGCCGAACAGGGAGCCGTAGAACCGTCGGGCGGCATCGACGTCGGGTACCCCGAGTTCCACGTACGACGGCTCTCCTGGCATGACAGCCACCACGTCATCCAATAGTGGGTCCGAACTGTACTGATCATGCGGCATCGCCGTGGCAGATGTCGAACGCACCGAGGTGGTCCAGACCATCCGCCTGCGCCGCGAGTACCGCGGCGCGCTGTTCTGCCGCTGACCGTGCAGGGACGGCGGCGCCTTGCCAGCTCCGGTGATGTGACCCTGCGTGGCCAGCACCAGCCCGGCCCGGCAGCGGATGTCCGGCTCGGCTGGCAGGGACGCAACCCTGCTCGGGCCAGGGCTAAAGACCCCGGGCGGGCTATGCCGGGTGGGTTCTTGGTGCGCCGGTTCCTTGCCCGTGACCCTGGTCGTTGATCTGGGCGTCCGCTGCCCGCGTCAAGTCCGGCGGGCGGACCTCTGTGCCGAGCCGCTGGAGAGCGTCGATGGTGGCGCGGATCTGCTGCAGGTAAGCGGTGCAGCCGTCGCACTCCGCGAGATGGCGCTCGACGCCGGCCCGCCAGTCCGCGGGCAGGACGCCGTCGAGGTAGTCGGTGACGACGAACACCAGCTCGCGGCAGGCGAGATCGGCCGGCGGATCGGCCAGACCCGGCCGGACGTCCGGCTCGGGGGCCAGCTCGACCGGTACGCGGCGCGGGGCGCGGGTTGATGCGCCGAGGAGTACCGCGAGGAGGATGCCGATGCCGACGAGCACCCACGCTGCCGTCTCCACTCCCTGTTCGCGGGCGAGCCACCCGAAGACCAGCGAGAACGGCAGGAAGAGCACCCAGGAGAGGGTGCCCACTCCGGACGACACCCCGGCCCGGATGGTCGAGGGCACGGCGTCGTGCAGCAGCAGCCCGGCGTGAATGCCGATGATCGCCAGGAGCAGCGCCAGCGCGGTCTGCGCGACGATGACGGCGACGACGGACCCGCTCATGGCGAGCAGGACGGGTGTCGCCGCCAGCAGGACGGACAACGCCAGGACGGGTCCGGTGCGCCCGAGCCGGAGCTTGCTGGTGAGATAGCCGCCGAGGCCCAGCGTTATGACCAGCGCGGCCCAGTACGGGCCGAAGAGCGCGGCCGGTGCGTCAAGCGACACGAGCCACAGCGGGCCGAACTCGAACACCGCCTGGGACAGCAGCGCCGCCAGCGCGGCGAGCAGCATCACCCGCCGGACCTGGGACAGGCGGGTCATGGCGCCGAACGTGGTGGCGACGTGCCGGCGAAGGGCGACAGGCTCGGCGGACCGGTGCAGCCGCGGCTCGTCGAACCGCGCGAACGCGACGATCGACGCCAGCGCGAGCGGGACCGTCAGGAGGTACGTCAGCCGCGTTGAGGTGAGGCCGGCCAGCACCCCGCCGGCCAGCGCGCTGCCCGCGAGCGCGGCGCTCTCGACGATCCGCACCCGGCCGATCCACTTCTCGTACGCGTCGCTGGCCCCGGTCTCCTCCAGGACGGTGTCGTAGACGACGCTGTCCACGGTGCCGGAGCTCATCGCGAAATAGACGCCGAGGATCATCGCCGAGACGATGTACGTCACAACGTTCGTGCTCAGGCCGCCAAGGAGCGAGCTGGCTGCCAGCGCCGCGCTCGCCACCACGAGGATCCCGTTGCGGCTCCAGCGGTCGGCGAGGATGCCGGACGGCACTTCGAGCAGCGGGACGACAGCGGCGTAGGCGGCGGCCATGACGCCGATGGATGCCGCGTCGAACCCGATCTGGGTCTGGAACAGCTTCTCGACCGGGACCCACAGCATCAGGCCCTGTACCCCGACGCCAACCTGGAGGGGCATGAGGCGACGGGTGAGCGTGCGCGGCGCCGCCGCCTTCGTCTCCGTCCTGGTCATCGGCGGCCCGGCCGACTCAGCAGATCGGCAAGCCGGCCGCGCAATGCGGCGCGGGCCTGGTTGAGGATGGCGCGCTGCTGCTCGACCGTGATCCCCAGCTCCCTCGCGACGTCGTCGCCGTCCCGGCCGGCGATGTCGCGGCCGCGGACGACCGCACGCCAGGTGGCGGGCAGCTCGTCGAGGGCTCGTCGGAGTCGGTCCCGTACGGCGGGGTCCGAGCCGGACACCGGCGGCCACGGGTCGGGGTCGTGGCGCCAGTGCCTCGGATACGGCTGGTCAGGACCTTGGAAGGCGTCGTCCGGGACCGGTCCGCCGCGGCGGAACCAGCGACTCCACCAGCCGCGGCGCGCGTGCTCCCGCCCGCCCAGGACCGTCCGGGCCGCGGCGCGGCCCAGCCACGCCTTCATCGCCGCACCGGCCGGACGGTCCCCGCGCCGGGGCCGGCCGCGTCCTCGGCCAGTGCCTTGTCCAGGTTGTCGAAGGAGAGGTGCCAGCCCTCCCGGTGGGACTGCTCGTCCGCCTCGGTGAGTCCGTGGTTGACCAGCAGGACGGTCGTGGTGGAGTCCGGGTTCTCGACGAACGTGATCTCGACTAGCTGGGCGTCCTCGCCGAGCTCCGGGAGATCCCACTGCCAGGTGAAGACCAGGCGTTCGGGAGGGCGAATCTCCACGTACTGGCCCTCGCCGCCGAACTCGGCCCCGTCGGGGCTACGCATCACCAACCGGAGCCGGCCGCCGACGCGGACGTCGACCTCGGCCACCGGCGTGTCCCACCCGGGTCCGGCCGGCCACCAGCGGCGGAGCACGTCAACAGTGGTCCAGGCGGCGAAGACCACCGCCGCGGGCGCGCGGAACGTGCGCTCGATCCGCAGGGTCATCCCCGCCCCCTGCGGAGGTGACCGCGCCGCTCGGCGGCCTCGAGGTGGTCCTCGACCGCGTCGAACATCCGGTCCCAGGCGGCGCGCTGGTGGTCGAGCCAGTCGATCGTCTCGCTGAGCACGGTCACGTCGAGACGCAGCCGATGGGTGCGGCCCTCGACCGTCCGCTTCACCATGCCAGCGTCCTCGAGCACCTTCAGGTGTCGGGAGATGGCGGGCTTCGACACGTCGAACCCGCGGGTCGCGACGCCGACGGTTGCCGACCCGCGGGCGAGTCGCTCGACGATGCCACGCCGGATCGGGTGCGCTAGCGCCCCGAACGTATCGTTAACCATGACGTGAACAATAGGCCTCGGGGCCCGCCTCCGCGAAACCGAGGTGCCGGCACAGGCACGTGGGGTCGGCGAGGCAACCTGGCGGCACCGACACGACCGTGTCCGCCGAGACGACTCTCAACCCCGGCGCAGGACCAGTCGAGGATCGAGGCGGTCGAATCTCGGATACAGGAGGAGCTGCTCTACCGGCGACGGCAGCGGACGGCGGACTGACGGCCATTACCCTCGCTCGTGCAGGCCACGGCCGAAGGAGAGACGGGTGCACGACGAAGAACGTGAGTCGGCAAGGACGTCACCGTGACAGGCGGCGCAGAAACAGGGGAGCTGTACCTGCGGGCGGGGCTGATCGACGGGCTCTCGATCCACCTCGTCCCAGTCCTGTTCGGCGCGAGCACGCGCCTGTTCGAGCGCCTCGGCGACGACCACATCGAGCTGGAGCTCGCCGACGTGACCAAGACCACGGCTGCCACTCATCTCCGCCTTCGCGTGGCGAAGCGATGACTCGGATCGAGGACCCGGGCGCCGTTGCGCGTCGGATCGTGGAGGCGAACATGTACATGACGATCGCGACAGCCGATGGCGACGGTCGTCCGTGGGTGTCGCCGGTCTGGTATGCGCCGGTGACGGACACCGAGTTCCTCTGGGTCTCGCCGCCGGAAACGAGACATTCGCGCAACATCGCCCTTCGGCCCGAGGTCGCGATCGTGATCTTCGACTCGACGGTTCCGATCGGCGCCGCCGAAGCCCTGTATCTCGAAGCCACGGCCGGCCAGCTCTCCGGCGAGGACCTCGACCGCGCTGTCGCAACCTACTCGCGACGATCGCAAGCCTGCGGCGCTAACGCCTGGGAGGCGGCAGACGTGCTGCCGCCCGCGGCCTTCCGCCTCTACCGCGCCACCGCCGCCTCCCGGTTCGTGCTCGGCCCGGGCGACCAGCGCCTGCCGGTGAAGGTTGACTCGGCGCCGCGCGGGCCCGGTGGTGGGGAAGCCGGACGATGATGGGCCGGCGGCCGGCTAGCAACGCGGTCGAGGCCGGCGGTTCGTGGCTCCGCCCCGCGACGGCAGCGGATGTCCCGAGGCTGACCGAGTTGGCCCAGGCGGCCTACGGACACTACGTCGAGCGGCTCGGCGGGCCGCCGAGACCGATGATCGACGACTACGCCGAGGTCGTTCGCGCCTATCAGGTGACCGTCGCCGAGCGCAGGGGCGAGATCGTCGGGTTGATCGTCCTCGGAGTCGGCGAAGAGGGCTTCCTCGTCGACAACGTCGCCGTCGATCCTTCGCATCAGGGGAGTGGAGTCGGCCGTGCTCTGCTCGAGCACGCCGAGGTCGCGGCGCGCCGCGGGGGATTCGACTCCATCTACCTCTACACCCACGAGATGATGACCGAGAACCTGGCGCTCTACTCGCGGATCGGCTACGTCGAGTACGACCGCCGCATGCACGGAGACGCATGCCTGGTCTACCTGCGCAAGAGGCTCCGCTGAGGACGGGCTTACCGGCTGCAGGACTGACATCGAGAACGGCTTCGCGCACCTGGGACGTTCACCTTGGCGAGATCTCGGATGAGCATGCCCGACCCCTGCGACGCGACGGCGCCCCCGGTTGGTCTTGTCACGCGGGTTGATCTTCGAGAGCATCCTCGTGACCGTGCGCCGCCCCTCGACGGTCCGGCGGCGGGTCATGCAGATCCGCGGCGATCGAAGATGGCTTGCGGTCCGGCCGAGCGCGCGTGTGGGAAGGGAAGGACGCGGGATGAGCGTCTACAGGGTGATCGACGTCATCGGCACCAGCAGCGAGTCGTGGGAGGACGCCGCGGCGACCGCCATCAAGACCGCGGGTCAGACCGTCCGTGACCTGCGCGTGGGCGAAGTCGTGGAGCAGGACATCCACGTGGCCGACGACGGGGTCCTCGTGTACCGGACCAAGCTTCGGCTCTCGTTCAAATACGAGACTCAGCAGTAGTCTGGCGGCCCGCCTCGGTCGAGGTAGTCCGCGCCGCGCACCGGACCAGACCAACGGCACGAGCGCACTGCCGGCAGGGACGGCAGGATCTCAGCGGTCGGCGCGGTAGTAGGTGTAGCGGCCGAACGGGGTGACCCCGTGGCCGGTTTCCCGGGGGTGGGCGAGGCCGGCGGCACGGATGAGAGTGGGTGTGTCGTCGCCGCCGTCGCCGTGGCGGTGCCGGCGCCGGTGCGCAAGCCTGGCCAGCGGCTGGCCGACGTGTGCCGCCGTCGCGTCGAAGTCGACCAGGTGCAGGGACCCGCCGGGTGCGAGGATCCGGCCGGCCTCGTGCAGCGCGGCCGGCCTGTCCGCCGCCTCTAGGTGGTGGAGCATGAGGGCCGAGAAGACCCGGTCGAAGCTGGCGTCCGGGTACGGGAGCTCGTCGGCAAACCCGCGGTCGAGCTCGATCGCAAGGCCCGCGCGTCGTGCCTTGCGGGCCGCCCGGGCCAGGGCCTTGGGATCGGGGTCGAGCCCGACCACGGTCGTGCCCGGATGCTGGCGCTTGATGAGGACCGCCAGGTTCCCGGTCCCGCAGCCGATCTCCAGCACCCGCTGGCCGGGTCGGAGATCGGCTTGGTCGACCAGCCGCTGGTGTAGGCCGCGGATCCCGAGCAGGCGGGTGAGCGGGTCGTACAGCGGCAGGAGCCAGTCGCGGCCCATGCCGGGCAGGTATCTCCGGTCCGGCCGGTGGCGGGGGCCCGGCCCACCGCTCGGGCCGACTCGTCCGGCTGGATCGGCGGCCGCGGGGCGCGGGGCGGGCTGTTCGGTCATGGCTGGCATCTCCTCCAGGGCCGGTCCCGACGGCGGGAGCGGGTACGCCTGGAACAAGCGAAGGTCCGGTGCAAGCCAGTCTTCAAGGCGCCGTGACCAGGGACAAGAGCAGGGCGCCGATCGCTGCGGCCACGGCGATGAACGCCCAGCCGTACCGGTACGCGTGGATGGCCTGGTCCCGCGCGGGCGCGGCGACCAGGGCGACGAACGCGGCAACCCCAGCGCCGCGCCGACTTGTCGGAACATGGCCGAGATGCCGATGGCGGTGGCGATGCGGGTGGAGCCGACGGCAGCGGGTGCCCTACCGAGAACGTTCGCTCCGGTACGAGTCTCTGCGCCGTCCCCGCTGAACCGGGCCCTTCGTCGGTGGGCGGCCGGCCGGCAGGTCCCGTACGGTCGGGGCCGTGACAACAGTCGAGCGACCCAGCCGGGCCGAGGTCGAGCGGGCGCTGCAGCTGGCCGTGCGGGCGCCGTCGATTCACAACACCCAGCCGTGGCGATGGGTGTTCACCGGCGACACGCTGGACCTGTACGCCGACCGGTCCCGGGCGCTGCCGGCGACCGACCCGGACGGCCGCGCCCTCGTGCTGTCCTGCGGCGGCGCGCTCTACCTGGCCTGCCTCGGCCTGGCCGCGGCGGGCTGGGCCACCACGGTCGACCGGGCGCCGGGCGACGATGCGGATCTGCTCGCCCGCATCCGGTTCGCCGACCGGCAACCCGCCGGCCAGGACGTCCACGAGCTGGCGGCGGCGGCCGAGCGCCGGCACTCGGAGCGCCGGCCCTTCCGGACCGAGCCGGTGCCGGCGGACACGCTCGACGAGCTTCGCCGCGCGGCCGGCGTCGGCGGCGTGTACGCCCACGTCGTCGTCCGTCCGGACGAGCGGCTGGACCTTGCCGTCGTGGTGTCCTGGGCGAACCGGCTCGAGGCGGAAGACGAGGCCTATCGGACCGAGCTGTCCCGCTGGGTCCGCGCCGAGGCCGCCGAGGCGGGGGAGGGCATCCCGCCCTCGGCGATCCCGCACGTGCCCGCCGGCGAGCCCCGGCACACGGATGTGCCGGTGCGCGACTTCGAGGTCGGTACGGCTGGCGGCGCGGAGATCCCGGCCGGCGTGGACGAGCAGCCGGCGTACCTGGTGGTGTTCACGACCGACGACGACACCGTCGCGCGACTCCGCGCGGGTGAGGCGTACGTGCTGCTGTCGATCGAGGCGGAACGACGCGGGCTGGCCAGCTCGGCCGTGACCCAGGCCATCGACCTGCCCGGCGTCCGCGACCGGCTCCGCGCGCTGATGGACTGGCCCGACCATCCGCAGATGATCCTCCGCGTCGGCTGGCCGCCCCCTGACGCCGCCGGCGCACCGGCCACCCCCCGCCGCGCGGTCGCGGACGTGCTCACCGTCACCGATACGGCCGGCGACGCCTGACAGCTCAGCCGGTGCGGCAGCCGTCCGGTCGACGGCGGGCCCTTCCGCCGTGGCGGTAGGGACCTTCGGCCCGCCCGGGCCCCGGTGGTTCGTGGCTAGCGTGGGGACGAGTGGGAGGAGGTCGTCATGCAAGCACGAGACATCATGACCCGGCCGGTGATCACCTTCAGGCCGGAGATGCCGGTACGGGATGCCGCGACCGTCCTCACCGACAAGCAGATCACCGCGGCGCCGGTGCTGAACGCGGACGGCGAGCTGATCGGCATCGTCAGCGAGGGTGACCTGATCCTCGACCGGTTCGCCCACGACCCGCGCTCGCATGTGCGCCGCGACCACGCCGAGCCACGCCCGGCGCCGCAGACCGTGGGCGAGGCGATGACCGCCACCGTGATCGCCATGTCGGGGTCGGCTGACGCGGCGGACCTGGCCGAGACCATGCTGAAGTACGACGTGCGTAGCGTGCCGATCGTCGAAGGCTCCGAAGTGGTCGGGATCGTCAGCCGGCGCGACCTGCTTCGTACGCTGGTTCGCAGCGACGATGTGATCCGCGCGGAGGTGACCGTCCGGCTGGACGCGTACACCGGGGGCCGGCAGCGCTGGCAGGTGCTGGTCACCGACGGCATCGTCGACCTCTACGGCAGACCGGAGGACGAGGCCGAGGCCGGGGTGCTGCACGCGCTTGCCAGCACCGTCCCGGGCGTGGCCAGCGTGGAGGTGCATAGGATGCACCCTGTTGCCCGGCTGGCGGGTCGAGGGCTGGGAGCCTGACTCATGGTGGCTGAGCACACGATCCGGGTGTTCCTGGTCGACGACCACGAGGTGGTCCGGCGCGGAGTGGCCAACCTGCTCGACCGGGAGCCGGACCTCGAGGTCGTCGGTGAGGCGTCGACCGTGGCCGAGGCGCTGGCCAGGGCGCCGGCCGTGCGGCCGGACGTGGCCGTGCTGGACGTGCGACTGCCCGACGGCGACGGGATCTCGGTGTGCCGTGACCTGCGGTCCCAGCTACCCGAGCTGCGCTGCCTGATGCTGACGTCGTTCTCCGACGACGAGGCGCTGTTCGACGCGATCATGGCGGGCGCCGCCGGGTACGTCCTGAAACAGATCAGGGGCATCGACCTGGTCGGCGCGGTTCGTACGGTCGCATCCGGACAGTCGCTGTTGGACCCGCGCGCGACCGCCCGGGTGCTGGAGCGGATGCGGTCGGCCGCGCGCCGCACCGACGACCCGCTCGCCGCCCTCAGCGACCAGGAGCGGACGGTGCTGGAGCTGATCGGGGAGGGCCTGACGAACCGGGAGATCGGGGAGCGGATGTTCCTGGCCGAGAAGACGGTCAAGAACTACGTCTCCCACCTGCTGGCCAAGCTCGGCATGCAGCGCCGCACCCAGGCCGCCATCCTGGCCACCGAGCTGCGCCGGCCCGGCGCGCGCCCGCCGGTCTAGGGCGCGTCTGGCTGGCCGAGCGGGACCTCCCAGACCAGGCGGGTCCCACCGGCATCGCTGGCCCCGACCTCGAAGGTGCCGCCGAGTTCCGCGGCCCTGGCCGCGAGGTTGGCCAGGCCGCTGCGCCGGCCGGATCCGGGCGGACCGACGCCGTCGTCGACGACCTTGATCCGCAGCGTGTCGCCGGCCGTCACGGCGACCGACGCGGTGTCGGCCTTGGCGTGCCGGACCACATTGGACATCGCCTCCCGCACGACCGCGATCGCGTGCTCGGCGAGCTCGTCGCTGACCAGGGCGTCGATCGGCCCGGTGACCTGCATGTGCGGGCTGAGCCCGGTGCCGGCCGTGATCTGCTCGACCACGGCGACGATGCGCTGCCACAGCCCCCGCCTGGCGGTCTCGGGCGGCGACATCAGCGCGAAGATCGTCGTCCGTATCTCCCGGATGGTGTGGTCGAGGTCGTCCACCGCGCGGTGCAGCTTGCCTCGCACATCCTCGCTGGCGACCTGCGGCAGCACGCTGTCCAGCAGCATGCCGGTGGCGAATAGCCGCTGGATGACGAGGTCGTGCAGGTCGCGGCCGATCCGGTCGCGGTCGGCGTACACGGCCAGCTGTCGCTGCGCGCGCTGGGCGTCGGCAAGCTGCAGCGCGAGCGCGGCCTGGCCGGCGAATGCTCCGGTGACCGCGACCGCCTCCTCGCTGAATTGCGCATTGCCGAGCCTGTTCAGCGCGATCAACGTGCCGAGCGCGGTGGTGCCCGCGCCGCCGAGCGGCACGAGCAGCGCGGGGCCGTACGCGGCGGCCAGCGGGAACGTCGGCCAGGCGGACAGCTCGGTGATGTCGGCGGTTCGTTCGGGCAGGCCGGTGCGGTAGACCCGGCCCGCCGCGCTACCGTCGACGGCCAGCTGTGCGCCGCGCAGCTCGGCGGCGTCGGCACCGGCCGCGACCGTGACCACCAGCGCCTCCGCCGGCGCGGCCGGATCCGGCAGCGCGAGCGCGGTCGAGTCCGCCTCGGCCAGCTCCCGGGCCAGGCCGGCGATCCGCGGCAGCACCTCCTCCGGGTCTGCACCGGACAACAGCGCTGTGGTGACCTCGCCCGACGCTTCCAGCCACCGCTGCCGGCGCCGGGTCTGCTCGAACAGCCGGGCGTTCTCGATTGCTACCCCGGCTGCGGCCGCCAGCGCCTGCATCACCACCTCGTCCTCGGCGGTGAACTCACCGCTGCGCTTCTCGGCGAGGTAGAGGTTGCCGAAGACCTCGTCGCGCACCCGGACCGGGACACCGAGGAACGTGTGCATGGGCGGGTGATGGGGCGGAAACCCGTACGAGTCGGGGTGGTCGGCGATGTCGGCCAGGCGGATCGGACGCGGATCCCGGATGAGCGTGCCCAGCACACCCCGACCCGACGGCAGGTTGCCGATCCGCTGGCGGGTGGCCTCGTCGATGCCGGTGTAGACGAACTCGACCAGCGACTTGTCCGGACCGATCACCCCGAGTGCGGCGTACCGGGCATCGGCGAGGGCGGCCGCCGCCTCGACGATTTGCCGCAGCGTGACGGGCAGCTCGAGGCCGGCGCCGACCGCCACGACCGCGTCGAGCAGCTCGTCGAGCTGTAACCCGGACAGGTGCTGCGGCGAGAAGGCGTGCGCAGGTGGCGCGGCGCGGGACTCCTCGCCCTCCGCGCCGGATCCTGCCTCGACCACCGGTTCCTCCGTACACCTGCGTCGCAGCAGCTCATCCTGACATGGCGGGCACCGTTCGGCGCGCGACCAGCCAGGCCAAACCAGTACGTTCGGCACTGGTTCCGCGTGGGGCCACGGGGTGGACTGGACCTCGTTGGACGCGACGACAGGAGCGCGTGATGGCGGTCCGGCACGATCTGGATCAGCCCGAGTCGGTCGGGTGGGACGCGATCTTGTCGGATGGGGGGCTGGTCCACCTGCGCCCCGTCGTCGCGTCCGACGCTCCCGCTCTGCGCGGGCTGCATCGGGCCGCTTCCGATCGCAGTCTCTACCTCCGGTTCTTCACCGTCGGCCGGTCGGCCGCGGAGCAGTACGTCGACCGGCTGCTGGCACTGGACTCGGCGGATCGGCTGGCACTGGTCGCCGAGCAGCACGGTGCGGTGATCGGCATGGCCGACTGCGAGCGGCTGCCCGGAACGGCGGATGCCGAGGTGGCGTTTCTGGTCGCCGACGCGCATCAGGGCCGAGGGGTCGGGACGCTGTTGTTGGAGCACCTCGCGGCGCTGGCCCGGAGGACGGGCGTGCGCCGGTTCGTGGCCGAGACGCTGGCCGACAACGCGACGATGCTGCGGGTCTTCGCCGATGCCGGCTTCCCGGTGGACCGGCGGATCGAGGCGGGCGAGGTGTCGGTGGCGTTCCCGATCGCGCCGACCGAGCAGGCGCAGGCCGCGGTCGACGCCCGCGAGCGGGCCGCCGACGTGCGCAGCCTCCGCCGCGTTCTCGCCCCACGGTCGGTTGCCGTGGTCGGCGCCAGCGACCGCCCTGGGTCGATCGGCGGCGCGATCCTGCGCAACGTGCTGGCCGGCGGGTTCACGGGCCGGGTCCATCCGGTCAACCACGCCGCCCGCAGCGTCGCCGGACTGCCTGCGTACCCGTCGGTGGCCGACCTGCCCGAGCCGGTCGACCTGGCCGTCGTCGCCGTGCCGGCGGCGGGCGTCGCTGCCGTGATCGACGACTGCGGGCGGCGCGGAGTGCCGGCCGCGGTGCTGGTCACGGCCGGATTCGGGGAGACCGGCAGCGACGGGGTCGCCGCCGAGCGTGAGCTACGGCGGCGGGCGCGCCTGGCCGGGCTGCGCCTGGTCGGGCCGAACTGCCTCGGCGTTGCCAGTACCGACCCGGATGTCCGGCTGGACGCGACGTTCGGACGGACGCCACCGGTCGCCGGGTCGCTCGGCTTCGCGTCCCAGTCCGGCGCGCTGGGCATCGCGCTGCTGGCCGAGACCGCCCGCCGAGGCCTCGGCGTCTCCGGCTTCGTGTCGCTGGGCAACAAGGTCGACGTCAGTGGCAACGACCTCCTGCTGTACTGGGAGGACGACCCGCGGACCCGGGTGATCGCGCTGTACCTGGAGTCGTTCGGCAACCCGCGGAAGTTCGCCCGGCACGCGGCGCGCGTGAGCCGACGCAAGCCGATCGTGGCGTTGAAGTCCGGGCGCAGCGCCTCTGGCGGCCGTGCCGGTGCCTCGCACACCGCGGCGGCGGCCACCCCGGACGCGGTGGTCGGCGCGCTGCTCGCCCAGTCCGGAGTGATCCGGGTGGACACCACGGCCGAGCTGCTCGACGTGGCCGCCCTGCTGTCCGACCAGCCGCTGCCGGCCGGCAGCCGGCTCGGCGTGCTCGGCAACTCCGGCGGTCCGGGCATCCTCGCCGCGGACGCCGCCGAGGGCGCCGGCCTGTCCGTCCCCGAGCTGTCGCCCGGGCTGCAGGCGGCGCTGCGCGAGGCCGCGCCGCGGCTCGCCGCCGCGGCCAACCCGGTCGACCTCGGAGCCGGAGCGGGCCCCGAGCAGTTCGAGGCGACCCTGCGGCTGCTGCTCGACAGCGGCGAGGTCGAGGCCGTGGTCGCGATCTACGCCGCGGCGATGGTCGCCGAGCCCGAGGAGGTGGCTGCCGCGATCCGGCAGGCGGCGGGAAGTCCTCGCCCGGCCGCGGCCGTACCGGTGGCCGCGGCGCTGCTCGGCACGGACGGCTCGGCCGCGCTGCGCGACCCGGCGGTCGGGCTGCCGGCCGTGCCGATGTACGACTTCCCCGAGGCCGCGGTGCGGGCCTTCGGCCACGCGGCCTGGCACGCCCGCTGGCACGGCCGGCCTGCGGGGGTGCACGTCGAGCTGCCCGCTGTGGACGTCCAGGCGGCGCGGACCCTGGTGGTGGGCGCGCTCGATCGCCGGCCCGACGGCTGCTGGCTCGACGCCGCAGAGGCCGCCGCGCTGCTCGCCGCGTTCGGCGTTCCGGTCCTGCGCACCGTCGCCGCCTCGACCGCGGAGGACGCGCTCGCCGCCGCCGACCGCGTCGGCTATCCGGTCGCGCTCAAGGCGGCGGCCGGCGTGGTGCACAAGACCGAGGCGGGCGGCGTTCGCCTCGGGCTGGCGGACGCCGCCGGGGTGCGGGACGCGTTCGCCGCGGTCGACGCGGCCGGCGGGCACCCCGGGGCAGGTGTCGTCGTCCAGCCGATGGCCGCGCCCGGCGTGGAGCTGCTCGTCGGAGCCAACCGGATCGACCCGTACCCGCCGCTGCTGCTCGTCGGCCTCGGCGGCACCGCGACCGACCTGCTCGCCGACCGCTGCGTGCGGCTGGCCCCGCTGACGGATCTCGACGCGGCCGAGATGATCAGCGGACTGCGGGCCTACCCGCTGCTGACCGGATACCGGGGTGCAGCGCGCGCAGACGTCGCCGCCGTCGAGCAGCTGCTGCTGCGCGTCAGCGCGCTTGTCGACGAGGTCCCCGAGCTCGTCGAGCTCGACCTCAACCCGGTCGTGGCCACGCCGGCCGGCTGCACCGCCCTCGACGTGAAGGTCCGCCTGGCGCCGGTACCGGCCGGCGCAGACCTGCTGGCCGACCCGCTCGCCCGCCGGCTGCGCTGATCAAGGGCGACGGGCTGGTCAGGGTTTACGGCAGGAGCAGCTCCGCGGCCGGGCGGCGCGGCGTGGCCGGCGGCAGCGGGCCGGCCGGGTAGCCGAGCCGCAGCACCACCTGCGGCCAGCCGGGCAGTCGAAGCTCGTCGCGCAATTGCTGGCGCAGGGCGGGGATCTCGATCGGCTGGTTGAGCTGGGAGCTGGCGATTCCCTCCCTGGTCGCGACGAGCAGGACCCGCATCAGCGCCTGCCCGCCGGCCAGCCAGTCCGCGGGCCGGTCGGTGTCGGTGGTCAGCACGGCCACCACTGGGTGCTCCTCGAGCGGGCCTGCCGGCCGCGGCGGCTGGACCTCCTGGCCACCGGCGAAGTCGCGCAGCGGGAACGGCGCGGCGTGCCCGGCCACGGCCGAGACACCGAAGGCAGAGGCCGGCACCCCGGCTCCGGTGGCGAGTGTCTCCGCGCTGGTCCACCGCGCCAGCTCGGCCCGGTAGGCCGGGTCGGCCTGCTGCTGCCGCTCGGCGGCCACGACGAGGGCGGCCACACCCTGGCGCTCGCCGGGAATCTCCACCCAGCGCAGCTGCGCCGACTCGGCCTCGGCGTGCCCGCCGAGCGACACCCGCAACGGCGCCGAGATGCGGTGGCCGGTGAAGGGCTTGCGCACCGAGCGACGCCGGTGCAGCTGCGCCATCAGCGCCTGCTCGGTCGCGGTCGGGTCCCGATGGCCCACGACGTCCAGCCGGGCGACCAGGTCCGGGTCACCGGGGTCGGGAAGCAGGCGCACCGTGACGGCGCGGCGAAGGTTGGCGAGCATCAGCCGCAGCGCGAACAGAGCCGCACCGAGCCCGAGATGCATCTGCCGGCCGTGCGGGTCGGCGACCGGCAGGAGCCGGCCGGGGTCGGCGTACAGCTCGACCCGGTCGGACCTCACCCGCAGCCGCCAGGGTTGGGCGTTGTGCAGCGACGGGGCCTGACCGACCGCGAACGCCAGCGTGTCTGCGTGCCGGGCCAGGTCCAGCACGACGGGCTCGGTCATCTCGACCTCCTCGAACCGATGGGGGCCGACCGGATGACCCGGCCGGCCCCCTTAGCGCTTGGTTGGCTCAGATGAGCCAGGGGTTGCGCTGGACCACCGGCAGGCTCTTCCACCACCGGCCCAGGCCGAGGGTGTCGCCCGCCGCGGACAGCGCCAGCAGCACCATCACCAGCGCACCGATGATGTGCTCATCCACCACGGGGTTGTTCTCCGGCGGAAGGACCACGGCGAACATCATCAGGTACAGGATCGCGCCGGTCGCGCCGGCGATCCGCGTCCCGATGCCGAGGATCAAAGCCGTTCCGATGGCCGCCAGGCCGATCATGAACAGCCAGTTCGCCCAGCCCGCGCCGGCGATGTCATGGTAGAACCCGGCGAACGCGCCGGTCGCCGAGCTGAGGAACCCCTTGGTCGGCGAGCCTCCGTTGAGCCAGGACCTCGCCTCCGGAGTCGCGTACCCGAGCCCGAACAGCTTGTCCAGGAAGGCCCACAGGAAGGTCCATCCGACCACGATCCGCAGGACGGCCATGACGTACCGCGCGGCCACCGACTCCGTCGACGGCGCCACCGAAGTGGCGATCGGCCGCCCGACGACACTGCGCCGGCCGTCGTTGATGACAGCCATCACTTCCTCCAACCCCTCGCGATTCTCGTTTCCGACGCCCCCAGCCTCCCGCCACCGTGCCCGGCCCCCCAGGGGTGAGAGGTCACTCCGCGCAGGGTCGAAGGTCCTGCGGTCGACCGTCGGGCGCCGCCGCGGCGGACGGCTGCGCGGTGATGAACTCCGAGCCGAGCTGCTCACCCCACCGGCGGGCACGCTCCGCCTCTCCGGGCAGGAGCGGACCCGGCGTGCCGGCGACGTAGAAGTCCTCGGGTCGAGCGATCATGCGATAGCCGAGCCGCCGTAGACGCTTGCGGGCAGCGACCGCCGCGGTCCCCGGCAGGCGAGGCTTGCTGACCCGCGTATCGAAGGCAGCCGCCGCGACGCGGCCCGATCCTCCGCGGACCGCATCGAGCCACTCGCGCAGCCCGATCCTTTCGGACACCACGGCTCGCTTGGCTTGTTCAGCGGCGGACCGCCGCGTCCCGACCCGGCTGAGTCCGAACGCGTGCGTTGGGCCGCCGACCACGAGCAGGTCGACGTCGTCGCCGATGACCGTGGAGGCCGCGCCAACCTCCACCATGTCGACGCTCAGGCGCGACGACAGACCGTCCGCGACGGCCTCTGCGATCGTCCGTGTGTTGCCGAACATCGACTCGAACACCACCAGTGCACGCATCGTGGGCACCTCCTGCCTGCGTCATCGCATGACCACCGTGTCAAGGAGATTGCCGGCCTTCCCAGAGGCGAACGTCCTCACGCCGGCCGGGTCGGCCGTAGGACCCTGGACCGCCGGGCCGATCGCCTCTGCCCGGCCGCACCTGCCGGGTGTGTGCTGGCCGTACAGGTAGATGTCGCGCAGGCGGCAGCGGTCGAGGAGGAAGCCATGAGCGAGCTCGTATCACCTCCGCAGCCCGTCCGCGTTCCGAACTGGACCGCCGGCGAGGTGCTGTGGTTCGCGTGGATGGAGGCCATGTGGGGTGCCTTCTTCGCGCTGCTCATCGCCGGCGACTTGGATCGGCTGTGGGGCTGGGTCCGGGACCTGCCGGTCGTCGCGGAGCTCGTCGTCTGGGTGGCGTGCTTCCCGTGGATGCTCGGCACGGCGGTGTGGGGCAGCTCCTGGGCCGGTTGGCTCCGGCTGCTGCTGGTGCTCAGCTTCGCCGCGGGCTGGTCGTTCGTCTCGATCCCGAGGCCGAAGAAGGCCCCGGGAACCTGAGCGTGGACCGGCACGCCCGGCGACCACATGGGGAGGTCCGAGATGCCGGATCATGTCGCGGAGCAGCCGCTGCTGGTAGCAGAGGGCGTTCGCAAGGTCTACCGGACCGGAGTCGTCGAGGTGGAGGCGCTCGCGGACCTGAGCCTCGTCGTCGGCCGCGGTGAGCTCGTCGCCGTGATGGGTCCGTCCGGCTCGGGCAAGACGACGCTGCTCAACTGCCTGTCCGGGCTGGACGATATCGACGGCGGCCGGGTGACGGTCGAAGGCCACGACCTGTTCGCTATGTCAGACGCCGCCCGCACCGGCCATCGGGCCCGGGCGATGGGCTTCATCTTCCAGGCGTTCAACCTGATCCCGGTGTTCACCGTCGCCGAGAACGTCGAGCTGCCGCTGCTGCTGACCGGCGCGCGCCCGAAGCTGGCCCGCGCGCAGGCCGTGGCGATGCTGGACCGCGTCGGCCTCGGCCACCGGGTCGACCACCGGCCGAACGAGCTGTCCGGCGGCGAGCAGCAGCGGGTGACGATCGCTCGCGCGCTCGTGGCGCGGCCGGCGATCGTGTGGGCGGACGAGCCGACCGGAAACCTGGACACCCAGATGGCCGGCCAGATCGTCGAGCTGCTGCACGAACTGAACCGCACCGAGGGCCAGACGATCGTGCTCGTCACGCACGACAACGGGATCGGCGGGTCGTCCGGCCGGCTGCTGCGGCTCCGCGACGGCAGGATCGTCTCCGACCAGCGGCAGGTCGGCAACGGGCAGTGGGTCGACACGAGCCAGCGCAGCCTGGTCAGCACCGGGTCGTGACGAGATGTATCCGAACCTGACCCGGCCGCTGCTCGCGCTCCTCGGCGCAGCCCTCGCCGTGGCCGTCTACATCACCCTGCGCCGGCCGGTCCTGCGCCGGCTTGCGCTGCGGCAGGTCTCCCGCCGGCGGCGCGAGGCGCTGCTGGTGGTCACCGGCTCGGTGTTGGGAACCGCGATCATCGTCGGCAGCCTCGTCGTCGGGGACACGCTGAACTTCTCCGTGAAGCGGGCGGCCTACACCAGCCTGGGTCCGACCGACGAGATCGTCGCCAGCCAGCACCTCGACCTGGGTGAGCAGGCCTCGGCCGCGCTCGAGCGGCTGCGCGCGGATCCCGACATCGACGGGCTGCTGACCCTGCATGGTGACCAGGCGGCCGCGGTCGTGGGTACCGGACCGGCCCGCAAGGCCGAGCCGCGGGTGAACGTCTGGGACGTCGACTTCAGCGAGGCCGCCGCGTTCGGACGGGCCGGGGACAGCCGATCCGGGCTCGACGGCCCCACGCCGGCCCGCGGCGAGACCGTGATCAACGAGGATCTCGCCACCGCGCTCGGGGTGCGGGCCGGTGACATGGTCACCTTCTACCTGTACGGGAGGCCCAGTTCGGTCCGGGTCGCCCGCGTCGTCCCGACCTGGGGTCTAGCCGGCGCCGGGACCGGCGTCGTCGTGCGGAACGCGTTCTTCGCCCCGGGCACGCTGGTCCGGGCGGCGTCGAAGGCGGGTGGCCGGGTCGAGCCCGGCACCTTCGTGTTCGTCTCGAACGCCGGCGGGGTCGAGACAGGCAACCGGCACAGCGATGCGGTCGCCGCCAAGCTGACCGGCGCGCTCGGACCGCTGGCCGAGGCCGGGGTCTCGGTCGAGAAACCGAAGCAGGCGGTCCTCGACGAAGCCAAGGCCGCGGGCGACAGCCTCGGTTCGCTGTTCCTGTTCATCGGCAGCTTCGCGATCATCGCCGGGGTGCTGCTGCTGGTGAACCTGTTCGTGATGCTGGCCGAGGAGCGGAAGTCGGAGCTCGGGATGCTCCGCGCGATCGGCATGAAGCGCAGTCGGCTGGTGCGCAGCTTCATGATCGAGGGAACGGTGTACGCCCTCGTGTCGTCGCTCGTCGGAATCCTGGCCGGGCTCGCTGTCGGCCGCGCGGTGGTCGCCGTGGCTGCCCGGATCTACCGGAGCATGGGCCCGGACAGCGGCGGCCTGCAGATGACGTTCCACGTCACTCCGGTCAGCATCGTCAACGGCTTCGCCGCCGGATTCCTGATCGCGTTCCTCACCGTGACGCTGACCAGTGTCCGGATCAGCCGCGTCAACATCATCGCGGCGATCAGAGACCTGGCGAACGAGGGAGGCCGGCGACTGCGACGGCGCTGGGTGTTGCTGTCCACAGTGGCCGCCGTCGCCTTCGCGACCGCGTCCGTGCCCGCGATCGCCTCCAGTCACGGCATCGGCACGTACCTCTTCCCGGCGCTGGCCGTGCTCCTGCTGTGCCCGCTGCTGCTCCGGGTGGCCCCTCGGCACTGGGTGTACACCGCCGCGGCGACGGCCGTTCTCTCCTGGACCCTGCTGGCAAGCACCGTGCGCCCGCAGGTGCTGCTCAAGAGCACCACGACCACCTACATCATTCTCGGCGTGCTGCTGGTGTTCTCGGCAGTCGTCCTGATCAGCGACAACCAGGCGGTAGTGACCCGCCCGTTCGCGCCGCTGGTGGACCGCCCGACATCGGGCGGGCTCGCCGCCCGGCTGGCGTTCGCCTACCCGCTGACCCGGCGCTTCCGGACCGGCGCGATCCTGGTCATGTACAGCCTGGTCGTCTTCACTCTCGTGCTCATCACGGTGCTCGGTGCCATCGTTGACTCCATGGTGGACAGTGAGGTCCGGAACGCATCCGGCGGCTTCCCGGTCCGGGTCGACTTCAACCCGGCCAACCCGGTGCCGGACCCGTCCCGCACCCTGACCTCGGGCCGGTTCGCCGGCAGGATCGAGACCGTCGCCCCGCTGCTGGTCAGCCGGGCGACGGTGAGCGACCTCGGCACCATCGCCGAACCGGTGGACGTGGTGGGTGTCGGCGCGGATCCGGCCATCGCCGAGTCCGGTCTGTATCCGCTGCTGAACCGGCTGGACGCCTTCCCCGACGACCGGGCCGCCTGGCGGGCGGTGCTGTCCGATGTCCGCTACGTCGTGGTCGACCAGTACCTCGGCCGGATCGGCGGTGGGCCTGGGCCGCGCCTCTTCGCGGTCGGGGACACCATGACGTTGACCGACCCGGTCACCGGCAAGGCGGTGACCAGGACGGTCGCCGGCACCCTCCGGTCCGGTTCCGGCTTCTACGGCATCGCGAACTCCGGCTTCACCAGCGTGGTGGTGATGGGCCAGGTCGCGGCGTCCTCGGAGTTCGGCACGCAGGCGAAGCTGGCCGCGGCGATGGTCAAGCCGGCCGCCGGTGTCTCCGAGTCCACCCTCGTCGCCGACCTGCAAGGTCAGTTCCTGCCGCAGAGCCTGGTGGCCACCCGGGTCCGCACCGCCGTGGAGCGGACGTTCGCGGCCAACCGGGGCTTCTTCCAGCTGATGGAGGGCTTCCTCGCGCTCGGGCTGCTGATCGGCATCGCCGGGCTCGGCGTGGTCATGGTGCGGGCTGTCCGGGAGCGGCGGCGCAGCATCGGCGTGCTGCGTGCGCTCGGCGTCTCCGCCGGCACCGTGCCCGCCGCGTTCCTGTCCGAGAGCTCGTTCGTCGCCCTCGAGGGCACCCTGCTGGGCACCGGATTGGCGATCATTACCAGCTACCTGCTGGTCACCAACGACCCGTCGTTCGTCGACGCCACGGTCGGCTTTCCGGTGCCCTGGCTCACCATCGGGGTCGTGGTCGGCGTCACGCTCGCTGCGTCCATCCTGGTTACCGTCTGGCCGGCCCGGGCCGCCGCGCGCATCCGGCCCGCGGTCGCACTGCGGATCACGGACTGAGCCAGCAGATCCGGGGGAGCTGCTCGCCGATGAGCGTGTCCACGCTCCGGCGTGCGCCGAGCAGCGTGCGCATATCGACCCGGTCAGGACACGGTGATCCTGTCTCCACCATCGCGACCCCCGGCGCCGACCGGCGACCCGCGCTGCCGCGCCGGCCGAAGCCGGCCGGGGTCAGCCCGCCGGCTGGCATGATTGCCGCCCAGCCCGGGAAGAACGGTGCCGAGTGGACGTTGCGACCGAACCCGCGCGCCTGCGCGGCGCCGCACCGCGGCGGCGCGGCACCGTCCAGCTGCGCCGCGGCACCGCCGGGATTGCGCTGCCCGACCGCCCGCGCCTGGTGGTCGCCAGCTTCCTCATGCTCTTCGTCGAGCTGGCGCTGATCCGGTGGACCGCGGCGAACGTCGTCCACCTGGTCCACCTGACCAATTTCATGCTGGTCGCCAGCTTCCTCGGCGTCGGCATCGGCTTCCTCCGTGCCCGCGCCGGCCGGGACCTGTTCGGCCTCGCCCCGATCGCGCTCGCCGCGCTGGTCGGGTTCATCCTGGCGTTCCCGGCCCGGATCGTGACCTTCTCCGGGCCGCACACGCTCGCCGGCGCACTCGGCATGCCGGCTCTGCCGCGCTGGGTCAGCCTGCCGGCCGTCTTCCTGCTCGCCGTCGCGGTAATGGCGACGATCGCCGAGGGCGTGGCCCGCACGTTCGTCCGGTTCGAGCCGCTGGAGGCGTACCGACTCGACCTCCTCGGCAGCCTGGCCGGCATCGCCGCCTTCGCGGCGGTGTCCTTCCTCCGGCTCCCCCCGCTGGCCTGGGCGGTGGCCGCCGCGGTCGCGTTCGTGATCCTGCTCGGCCGGCGGATGCGGGGCTGGCAGTGGGCCGGGATGGCGGTCCTCGTCGGGCTGCTCGGCGCGCAGTCGCTGCTCGGCGGCTACCACTGGTCGCCGTACTACAAGGTGCAGACGACCTCCGGCGACGACCGAGGCCTGCACGTCACGGTCAACAACGTGCCGCACCAGACCGCGCTGCCGGTCGAGAAGCTGCGCACGGCGGCACCGTTCTACTTCCTGCCGTACGCCGACCGGCCGGCGCCCGGCGACGTGCTGATCATCGGCTCCGGCACCGGCAACGACGTCGCGGTGGCGCTGGCCCAGGGCGCCCGGCGGGTGGACGCGGTGGAGATCGACCCGACCCTGCAGCAGCTCGGGGCGGACCGTCACGCCGACCGCCCGTACCAGGACCCGCGGGTGTCCACGCACATCGACGACGGCCGGGCGTTCCTGGAGCGGACCGACCGCCGCTACGACTTGATCCTGCTTGCGCTGACCGACTCCGCCGCGATCGTCACCGGCCAGTCGTCACTGCGGCTGGAGAACTACCTGTTCACCACGGAGGCACTGAACCAGGCCCGCAGCCTGCTCCGGCCCGGCGGGCGGTTCGCCATGTACAACTACTACGAGCCGTGGCTGCTCGACCGGTACGGCGGCACCCTCGCCGCGGTGTACGACGCGGCGCCGTGCGTGCAGATCGGTGGCCCGCTCGGCGGGCGGCGCGAGGCGGTGCTCACCATCTCCGAGGACGGCACCACACCCGGCTGCGCAACCCGCTGGCAGCCGGCGGAGACGGTGCTCGACCCGGCCACCGACGACCGGCCGTTCCCGTACCTGATCGGGCGCAGCATCCCGCCGTTCTACCTGTGGATGCTGGGCCTGATCCTGGTGGTCTCGGTGCTGCTGATCCGGCTGACGTCGGGACCGCTGTCGGGGATGCGGCCGTACCTGGACCTGTGGCTGATGGGCGCCGCGTTCCTGCTGCTCGAGACGAAGAACGTGGTCCAGTTCGCGTTGCTGTTCGGCACCACCTGGTTCGTCAACGCCGCGGTCTTCGCCGGCGTGCTGCTCAGCGTGTACGCCGCGGTCGAGGTGGCCCGCCGCGTCCGGCTGCCGCGCCCAGGGCTGCTCTACGCCCCGCTGCTCGCCGCGCTGGCCGCCGCCTGGCTGATCCCACCGGCGGCGCTGCTCGAGCTGACCGTCCCGGTCCGGTTCGTGGCCGCGGTGGTCATCGCGTTCACCCCGATCTTCCTGGCCAACCTGGTGTTCGCGCAGCGGTTCGCAGGCGTCGGGGCGGCGGCACCGGTCGCGTTCGGCGCGAACCTGCTCGGCGCGATGGTCGGCGGCACGATCGAATACGTCGCGCTGATCGGCGGCTACCGGTCGCTGCTCGTCGTCGTGGCCGTGTTCTACGGGCTGGCCTTCCTCATCGGGCGCAGGCGCGTCGTACCAGCGCCGTCAAGGCTGGCGCTGCCGCTCTAGGCGCCGGTGACGCGGGAGGCCTCCTTTGGTGGATTCTCGGCTCTTCTCAATGAAGCCGATCATGGGCTCTGGCGAGGCCGCCACGGACGGGGTGAAATCGGGTAGCGGCTCCGTGACGTCGCACCAGAACGGCCGGCCACCACGCGTCGATCGTCTCGGCCAGGGTGGTGACCAGTGGCGGCAACCGCTCGACGGAGGTTCGCGCTGGTCAGAGGTGGTGTGTGGGCAGGGGCGGGGTCGAACCGCCGACCTTCCGCTTTTCAGGCGGACGCTCGTACCGACTGAGCTACCTGCCCCGATCTGCCTGCACCCGAAGGGTGAGGCACCGCGACCCCGACGGGACTTGAACCCGCGACCTCCGCCTTGACAGGGCGGCGCGCTAACCAACTGCGCCACGGGGCCTGGTGGCCGTGCGTGCCCCCAACGGGATTCGAACCCGTGCTACCGCCTTGAAAGGGCGGCGTCCTGGGCCGCTAGACGATGAGGGCGCCGGGCTGTCCGAACGGCTCCATGCTTGCACATCTCGCCATCGGGTAGCTCAGTCCCTCCCGCCTGGCCGTCGGGAGCCTAGCCAGCATACGGGACGGCTCGGGACGGCAGCAAAGCAGCAAGGGAGCGACATCGCGCACCCCGAGCGACAAGATCAGTTCGGCTGGTCGGCGCGGGCGCCGTCGTCGACGAGGTGGCGCTGGATCGTCGCCTCGGTCTGGCCGAGGCCGCCGATCGTGATGTCGTCGTACGCCTGGAGGCGCTTCGTCGTGACGTCGAAGTACAGCACCGAGCACGAGATCGAGGTGGGCTCCTCGCCCTGCAGCCCGCGCAGGCCGGCGCCGCCGGTCGAGCCCTCGACCAGCAGCAGCGTGCCGTCGAGCTCCTGCACGTCGCGGTGATGGATGTGCCCGGCCAGGACGAGCGGCACCTCGCCGGCGAGCGGCTCGGCCGAGACCGGGTCGTGCACCAGGGCGACATCCGGCGGGCTCGGCAGCCGCGCGATCTCCTCCGCCAGCCGCTCGCCGGCCTCGCGGACGAACTCCTCACTCGACTCGTCGTCGCGGGTCTCCTTGTCCGGGGTGAACCGCGGGTCGCTGATGCCGACGAACTCCAACCCACCAACGTCAACGGCGCGCTCGCCGTTCAGCACCACCGCGTTCCGCTGCGCCCGCACGGCGGCGGCGGTTCGGGCCGAGTCGTGGTTGCCGCGGATGAAGACGTACGGCACGCCGAGGCGGCCGATCCCGGCGACGTACCGCGACTCCGGCTCGCTGCCCCAGTCGGTGATGTCGCCGGTGTCCGCGACGATGTCCACATCGTACTGGTCCACAACGGACTGGATGATGTCGAACGCGGTCGGGTTCAGGTGCAGGTCGGACACGTGCAGCACGCGGATCGTCGAGTCGTCCGGCTGGAACGCCGGCAGCGTCGTGGCCGCCGCGTACAGCCGGCTGACGTTCGTCACTAGCGCGGCGAGCTCCTGCTGGTAGACGTCGAACCGGTCGAGGATGTCCTGCGCGCTGCCGACGAGCGTGGGCGCGTTTGCCAGCAGGCCGCTGTACGTGGGCTCGCGCAATGACTCCGGCCGCCACGTGGTCGCGGCGGCGAGCGCGGTCGTGACGAGGAGCACGGCCGCGAGTCCACTCGCGACGAGCGTCTCCCATCGTCGCCTGTAGACTAGCAGCGTCAGCAGGGCGGCGCCGGCAAGTCCGCACAGCGCCGCCTTTAGCGCGAGCCACATGACCGCCGTACGAACGTCGGCCGCCGCCCGGTCGCCGACGTCGCGGAGCAGCCGCGGGTCGCGGATCAGCTCCTCGGCCTCGGCCTGGTTCAGCCGGGTCAGCTCGATCCGGAGCGCGAGCGGCGCGTCATGGCTGTCGAAGCCGAGCGTGCCAAGCGGCGGCACCCGGAGCACGGTGTCGCCGCGCGCGCTGAGGCTCAACGAGAGGTTCGCCTCGAACGGGCCGACCTCGTGCGTCGTGCGCGCGCCGAGCATCATGCCGAG